>JAGDXH010000002.1:55595-64727 GCA_023256295.1 Thermoproteati archaeon | reverse complement strand
TAACCCTCTTCGGGCTCCGATGCAGCTTGAGCGCATTTTTCTTGCACTTAGAAGAGCAGAAGTGCAATACCGTCCCATCGTTCAAGACATACGTCATCCCAGTACCAGGTCTGATGGGCAGACCGCAAAAAGAACAGGTAAATGTCCTCAACAAAAACACCTCGCTTCTTCGCGTTGAGCTTCCTTGCCTCTTTCTCGGTATCCTTGAGCAGAAGTATGTCGCCCAGCCTCACGGCACCAAGCACGTTTCTGGTGAGTACCCTTCCTTTGTCGCGACCTTCCAACACGCGCATCCTGACTTGGGTCACCTCGCCAGTGAAGCCAGTACGGCCCATTATCTGGACCACGACGGCTGGCGTGACTGCCTCCTCGCTCAAAGTTCAACCCAGCCTCGGCTCGTTTTTGCCCCTTTAGGGAGGCTGCCTTCTCGGCAACTTCCTGGACCAGAGAGGCAGCGTCACCACCGTCCACGATGGCTGCCGCGGCAGTTGGCACTTCAAGTCCCACGGCTTCGCCCAAGGATTTCTTTGACTTTACGTAAAGGTATGGCACCTTCTTCTCATCGCAAAGCAGCGGGAGATGAGCCACCACCTCTGGAGGCTGCACGTCTTCCGCGATGACCACAAGAAGCGCCTTGCCCCTCTCCACAACCTTGGTTACCTCGTTAGTGCCTTTTTTTACCTTGCCCTTGTCTCTAGACCGCCTGATCGCCTCAAGAGCACGATCGGACAGGTCTGCCGGTGTCTCGAACTTCACGAACACGGGTTTACTCACGATCATCCACCCAGTGGTTTTCTTCCGGGGTTTATAAGCGTGAGCCAGCTGCAGCCAAGGACAACTTAAGCCTCGAGTAGACCTCAAGCATCTCAAGACCAGACCTTATACCCATGCTTGCCTCTGGAGCCTGAATCTCCTGGAAGAAGCGCTTGACCTGATCTTCCCTTCCTAACCCAATGTAAGGTACCATCCTCGATATCAGCCTGGGCAGAATTCCACTTCCTTGAAAGACCTCCCTCAACCACTGGAAGTTGTCGGTAAACCAGTTCCACACGAGGTCCCCGTTTGGGTTTGTCGAAGCAGACGCGATCTGCACGAGATCCTGTCTCCTCACATCAGAAGACTTGAAGAACTGAAGCGCCCTCTCAAGGGCTTCTCTGGAACGGATCTGGGTCATGCCATAGAGCAACTTAACCCGGTCATCAGCTCCAGAGCGAGCGTACATCTCTCTCAATCTCTCGAAGGGATCGTCAGAATAAAGGGCCAAGGAAAGGGCTGCTGCATATCTCATGTCACCGTCAAGTGTCCCAAATGGGCGCTCGACAAGCGACCTTCCGAAGTCTGCATCCACCAGCGCCAGTCTGCGCGCAGCCAGGGCAGCTAAAAATGACGCGTTCTCTCCCTTCTCTGAGGACCAGATACTCAGCTGGGCACTGTGGAACTGCTTCATCTCTGACGAGAAGGCAGAGTGAGATAATGGGTAGAGAGACGCGATCTGACCAGATGCCTCCAGGAATATCAGCTGATCTTTCTTGAGCCTTAGCTCGGACAGAAGAGACAGATACTGGCTTGCATCCAGGCCACCGGCCAGAAGCCGAGCATAAGCGTCCACAAGTGCGTTCCAGACGTCATTCCTGGTTTTGCATGAGCCAAAGGCTTCATCCCAGTTTTCATAGCTAACCCTGTAGTATCCAACCCCATCGCAGTTCAACTTGAGGGGACGAGAGACCGACAATTCCCGAGAGGGTTCCTCAAGGAGCAGTTCCCCTGATCCCCCAGAGGAACAGTAACTGACAGGCACAGGCCAAGTTGCAGCCAAATCTCCCAAATAAGAGAACCTGCGTTGCGAAAGGACGATGCCAGACTCCTTGCTCCTGACCTCTAGCACGGGATGGCCAGGCCTTTCTACCCAAGCGGACATGATTTTTGAAACGGGTTTTTTTGAGGTAGCTTCCAGCGAATTCCAAAGATCAGAAGCGCTGGCGTTTGAGTAAGAGTGCTCCTTCAGGTAGACGTTAAGACCGCGCTTGAAAGCATCTTCTCCGACGTAGGCCTCTATCATGCGCAGCACGCTGGCACCTTTGCCATAGCTTATGGAGTCGAATATCTGCTCTATCTCGTCTTCATCTACTACGTTCACGTGAATTGGATGCGTAGAACGAAGGGAATCCTCTGCCAATGACTCAGAGGTCTCTGACGACAAAAAGTCGCTCCACATGTCCCAGCTTGGGAACAGCCGATCCAGCACCTTGTAGCTCAGAAACGTGGCAAAGCTCTCGTTAAGCCAAAGGTCATCCCACCAATTCATCGTCACAAGATCACCAAACCACTGATGAGCTAACTCATGAACCAGTGTAGATGCTACTCTCCTCTTGGCCGCCTCCCCCGAGCCTTCCTCGAGCAAGAGGGACTGTTCCCTGAAGGTTATGGCACCCCAATTTTCCATGGCCCCCATGGCGAACTCGGGCACGGCTATGAGATCCAGCTTGGGAAGCATGTATGGAACTCCAAAGTACTCCTCATAGACCTCCAGCGCCCTTGCAGCCACGTCTAGAGCAAAGGCCCCCCTCTCTGCCCTCCCTCCATAGGCAGCCACAGACAGATCCACATCCCGGTATCTGCCTTTCAGGTACGTGAACTCCCCCACACCCACGTAAAGCAAGTAGGTGGACATTGGAGGCGTCTCCGCGAAGGTCACCAGCTTCGTACTTCCCTCTTCTCTGACGTCCACAGCTGGCATGTTTGAGATCGCTTCAAGTCCTGCGGGCACGCGCAGCTTCAGCCTAAAGCGGGCCTTGCGATTTGGCACGTCAAAGCAGGGAAAGACCATCCTGGCGCCGTTGGGCTCCAGTTGAGTCGAAAGTACGTAGTGTTCTTTTCCGTCCTCGATGTAATCTGCCCTGTACAAGCCCATCAAGGAATTGCCTATGTCGCGCTTGAAGGATACCTCTAAGCTTCTTCCGCTTCCCCCAACCTCAAGATGCTTGCCGTCATAGGAGAAGGCCTGCTCTTTCCCGTCCCGCCGGACCGACAGCACATTCATGCCCACGGCATCCAGGCGGACGCGCTCAACCTCATCGCCGATGTCGACGCTGACTTTGCCAAGGTAGTGATCCTTGTAGAGCTCCAAAAACACGTCATAAGCCAAGGTACTTGGGAGCAATGTGCCAAAGCGAGGCGGGGACTAATAACCCTTTCTGGCATCACCTATGCGCAAAGTAAAGCGTGAACTCAGGCTCCCTAGAGTCTACCCTGGCAAAGCCCCATCTCACCATTTGAACCGTAGCTCCCACAGGCTCGGTCAAGATCCCAGGTTCGCCCGCGCAACTCAGCGAGCTCTCTGCGGTCACCACCTTGATCTTCACCGGGTCCGAGGGAACCCACTGGACGCGCTTGATCCCA
Organism: Thermoproteati archaeon; assembly: GCA_023256295.1. Taxonomy (GTDB): domain Archaea; phylum Thermoproteota; class Thermoprotei_A; order Marsarchaeales; family UBA168; genus UBA168. The sequence goes on along the minus strand of JAGDXH010000002.1, from coordinate 61,328 downwards.
AGCCTGACGGCTTCTTCTGCTCCCATTTCGCGCAGGACGGCGTGCCCATCCCCAGCATACTCGATCGTAGCTAGCTCCATCAGCCTCAGCAAACCCCCCTTCTGAGGCAGATCCTCTTTCTCAACGCACACGCTTCCTCTCACGATGATCTCCCGAAACCCCATCTCGGGATGATCAGGATGCAACGGTAGCTGGACTTGCCTATTCTCCAGACCGTCGACTTGCAGGCAGACTGGCTCCCTCACAACAAAGTACCTGTGGGATACGGGCTCCAAGTACTTCCTGTTTATGGCATAGAGATTTTCCCAGCTTATCACGGCGTCCGTCGGCTTCGGTCCGACCTCCAGTATCAGATCCACTATGGATCTGGAGGAAAATCCTCTCCTGCGCAAGGCCATGAGCGTGCCCAACCGGGGATCGTCCCAACCCACGTAATCCCCCCCTTGTAGACCCTTTTTGATCTCGCTCTTGCTCAGAGGAATACCCTCTAGCCTAAGCCTCCCGTGCTCTACCGAGATCGGCTGCTTCCAGCCCATGGCAGCGTATATGTAGCCTTGAGCAACCTCGTTGGCCAAATGCTCCTTCCCCCGCAGCACGTGCGTAACTCCCAACAGATGATCGTCTACAGATGCACTCAAGTTGTACAACGGAAAGACCCACCTCTTTTCCTTGAGCATAGGGTGCGGATGGCGCACAGGATCCACTATGCGGGCAAGCGGAAAATCTCTCAGGGCTGGATTGGGGAGGCTCATGCTTGTTTTGAGGCGAACAACGGCCTGCCCTTCGCTCAGTTTTCCTGAAACCATGTCCTCGAAGAGAGTCAAGGACCGCTCAACAGGTTGTTCCCTGTGCGGGCATGCGACTCCAGCGACTCTTTTCTTCCTAAAATCCTCAGCCGAACACGTACACACATAAGCAGAACCCACCTCTATCAGGTGCCTTATGGCATCGTAATAGTTATCGAGGTGTTGAGACTGAACCCACTCCGTGTCAGGCCTATATCCCAGCCACTCTACGTCTTGACGAATCCAATCATAGGCTTCAGGAAGAGGGGGTTTGACATGAGGATCTGTATCCTCAAAGCGTAAGATGAACTTTCCTCTGTACATCTTGGCGTATTCTGCCGATAGCACGAGGGCCCTGGCGTTGCCAAGGTGTATGGGAGCGTCAGGGTTCGGAGCAAATCTAGTGACCACATGACCAGCAAAGGCATCAGGAAGCGGGGGAAGCGTCCTTGCCTCTTGGACCTTCTCCTCTTTCTTGGAGTAGCGGGCTTCCAGGGACCTCATCAAAGCAGCTATTGCAGAGGGTTCCATGTTGTTCACTGCCGTCACTGCCTTGACTGCTACCTCAGCTGCCTTAGACGGGTTAGACCTCAGCTCTGGATGCGAGGCAAAAAGGGAGCTAACCACAGGCGACACCATCGCCTTTCCATGCTTAGTCGCGTTCAAAGCAGCGTAGTAAGATGCCTCATCTTCGAGGTTTTGATCTGTCGACACTACCTTCACCCCTATTTCTCCCTGAAGACAGACCTTTCCAGCAAAGAGAGCAACTCCTGCTTTTCTGGACTTTCATGGAAACTCGAGAGCTCGGCTTCCGCACGCGACTTGAAGCGTTCCATGACCGACATAGTGCGCTGGATACCGCCGAACTCCTCCAGCAACGGGATCGCCTGTGGGTCCCGTTGCCTCAACAGAGAGAGAAGACGCGCCTTTCCCTCGCCAGCGCTCCTGATCGCAAGAAGTATCGGCATGGTCTTCTTTCCATTTCTGACGTCGTTCCCCGAGGGCTTTCCCGTGACCTTTGGATCACCCTTTATGCCAAGCATGTCATCCGCCATCTGGAAGGCCATGCCCAGGTTCCAGCCAAACCTGGCAGCTTTTTGGGCCTCCAGGGCCCGAGCACCCGCAAGGTAGGCACCAACCCAACAGGAGTGCTGGAAGAGTACGGCTGTCTTCAAAGCAATCATGTTGTAATAATCCCTTATACCGACCTCAGAGTAATCCAGATCCTCAAAGGCCATGTCCATGGCTTGACCCCTGGCGATCTCGGTTGTAACCGCTGAGTGCCTGTTCATGAGCATTACTGCCCTTTTGCTGGGCATTCCAACCGCAGCCAGAGCCATCTCTCTTCCAGATTCTGCTTGAAGCAAATCGCCTGCCAGTATGGCCATGGGTTCGCCGTATTGCACGTGGGTTGTCGGCACGCCATGCCGCAGCTCGTCGCGGTCCATTATGTCATCGTGAATGAGCGTGAAGTTGTGAAGCATCTCGACGGAGGCTGCCGCCTTCACCATTCTTTCCCTTTCCCCCGAGAACATTAGGGCAAAGGCAACCAGAAGTCTGGGCCTCAACCTCTTACCCCCCTTGGAGATCATGTAGAAAGCCGCGTCAAACAGCTTGCGAGGCTCTCTGTCCAAGTCGCGCGCTATCTCTTCCTCGACGTCCAAGAGCACCTGATCCAAAAGGCGTCCGTTCGATGGGTTAGCAGTCAACACTTAGCCCCTCTGAGAAACGGTCGAAGTGGGATAAAGGCCTCTCTGTTGCGCCAATGAAAGCAAATCTCCCAGAAGCAAGTACGGCACCTTCCTAAGCGACTCCACGTCCCGGGCTCCGGTGAGAAGCATGGTCATCTTGAGCTGGCGCTCCACAGCATCCAAGAAGACCTTGACGGATTCCCCTGACTTGACAGCGAATGGCAGTACAGCCCCAGCCAAGGATCCAATATCAGCCCCCAGTACCAAGGATTTCGCCAGGTCAACTCCGTTCCTAAGCCCCCCGCTTGCGACCAAGCGCTTGCCGCTGACAGATCTGACCTCCATGATGGATATGGCAGTGGGTATGCCCCAGTCATAAAAAGGCAACCCCAGATCATCTTTCCTTCTCTTGGACTCTATGACGGCAAAAGACGTACCTCCGGCCCCCCCCACGTCAAAGCCATAGATCTTTCTCTTGTCCAGACGCTTCGCCGTCTCTGCGCTTATGCCGCTTCCAGTCTCTTTCACAAGCAAAGGTACCCCGATCTCGTCTGAGATTCCATCAAGCGCATCCTCAACTCCTTCAAAGCTTGGTTCTCCTTCAGGCTGAAGGAGCTCCTGCACCATGTTTAGGTGCACCTCCAAGGCGTCGGCCCCCACCATCTCCACGGCCTGCCTGATATTCTTGATACCCATCTTTTTCAGATTGGCTGCCCCCAAGTTCGCAAGCACAAGGGCGTCAGGAGCCTTGCGTCTCACCACCGAGAACGTGTAGGCCATAGCGGGCCTCTCGATAGCCGGCCTCTCGCTGCCAACACCCATGCCCAACCCCAGCTCTTGCACAGCCTCAGCTATGTTCCCGTTTATGACCTCGCTGCCTGGCATTCCTCCCGTCATTGCACCAACGATCAGCGGGGCCTTGAGCTTCTTGCTGGCGAACTCCGTCTCCAGATGGATGCTCTCCAGAGAAAAAGAGGGGAGAGCTTCATGCAAAAGCCTGACCTGATCGAAGTGCCCGCGAAACCTGGACGAAACAGCTTCCCCGCTTAGGGCTATCCTGACGTGGTCGTTCTTTCTGTCGCTTATGCCCATCGCTGGGCCACCAAGCGTCTCGTTATAAATGTTTGCAAGAGCGATCAGAGAACTATCTCAGTCCCCAGCGGCTTGCCGAAAGCAGCTTGTTTGAGGACATCTTCCCTCATGCCGTTTACTATCCTGACCTCCACACCTGCCTGCACCGCAGGCCCGGTCGACAGGACCTTTTTCTTCATTCCTCCAGTGACATCATTGGACGCACTTCCAAAGGCAATGGAGTCCCTACTCAAGCTCATCCTCGGAAGCAGGACGGCAGCGGACTCCGATTTCGGGTCAGCTGAATAAACGCCCTCCACGTCCGTCGCAAAGATCAACTTCTTGGCCGAAAGCCCGACGGCGATTTGGACTGCAAGATCATCCCCAGACAGTATGCAGTAACCCAAGGACGAATCCATCACCAAGCTTCCATAGGAAACAGGGATAACTCCAAAGGAGACCAGGCTCTCGTAGACTGGCAGGTTCAGCCAATCAAGCCTTCCTCCTGAGGCATGTGCCACCCCCAAGGTCTGCAGCCCAACTGCAGGCATGCCGGCTTTGATGAGGTGAGATACGACTTCGCGATTCAGCTCCCGCATGGCGTCCTCCACCATGGAGATCGCCATGGGAGGGGATCCAGATGACTTCCCCACATGAAGCGAATAACGAGATGCCACTGGATGCCCAAAAGATCCGCCCCCGTGCACGATGACAACCCAGTTTCCTGCCTGCCAAATCTCACCTATCTCCGAGGAAAGCCTCTCTAGAACGCCTTTCCTAACAGTGAAGGGCTTGGCCTTTTCGGTTATGACACTTCCTCCTAGCTTTATAACGACCCCGGTCTTCGCCGGGGCAGCCACTCACTGCTCACCCTCTTCTTGCGTTACCTCAAAGTCTTCAACGGGCACCGGAAGATCGTCGTGAGCACCTATCTGACCTCTCTCCCTCAGCACCTGCCTTGCCAGCAACCAATACGCTAGCGCCAAGGACCTCCTGCTCCTGTTGTTCATGGGAATTACTAAGTCCACATATTCCACGGGACTGTTGCTATCGCAAAGAGCAACAAGAGGTATGCCAGCAAGTGCCGCTTCGGCCACGACCTGAGCTCCTCCTTCCGTGTTAGAAAGCAAGATCACTTGCGGCTCCATGTAACCCGGAAGATTTGGATTGGTTAGAAGTCCTGGAGTAAACCTCTGTATGAAAGAGGTCGCCCCCGTGAATTGTCCGAACCGCTGCACTGGAGTGTAGGCAAACCTGGATGTCGCCACTGCCAGTATTCCAGAGGGATCGTACCTGGAGAGCATCTTGCCCGCAAGCCTGATCCGCTCGTCTATCTTCTTCAGGTCGAATATGTGTATTCCGTCATCCCTAACCTTGTAGACGAACTCCCGCATTGCCTTTACCTCTGCCTCTGTTCCTATGTGGATACCGCTCAGCATGTACACTTCCTGAGGTACCAGAAGCTCGGCAACGTTCTGCATTTCGTCGGAAGACATGGTTGGTTTCACTCACCCATGTTTAAGGCTGAGCCTCGCCCTCTTCTGAATACTCCATCACCATTCCGGCGAGGTCGAAGTAAGTCAGAAACATCCTGCGGCAACAGTACCTCTTTATGCCCATCTTGTCGAGGGCTTCCTTTGGCTCTTCTCCTTTTCTCAAAAGCTCCTGATACTCCTCCCATCTATCTCCAATGACCGCCCCGCACGTGAAGCATCTGACCGGGAACAGCAAATCGCTCACCTGTAGGACTTCTGGAACCTCCTGCGAGCTCCCTTACCCCCGTACTTCTTGGGCTCCTTTTCTCTTGGATCACCGCTCAGTGCGTGCGGATCGAACTCGAGAAGTACTTTCTTGAGCTGATCGTCCTGTCCAAAGAACTTATACATTGCCCTTGACATGGCATATATGGATGCTTGGTACTGACCCATGTACCCTCCTCCGCTTGCAGCGAGCTCCACGTCTACCTTCTGAGAGAAGGGAACGGTTGCCTGCCTGAAGACCTCCAGCTGAGCTCTCACCCTTAGGTTGGGATGCAACTCGATGGGATACCCATTGAACGTGATTCTGCCCTCCCCCGCCCTCACGACTGCCCTGGCAATCGCCTTCTTCCTCTTGCCCGAAGCAACCACGGCAGGCGAAGAGAACTGCGAACTTTGGCTCATTTCTATTCACCCTTTACAGCGAAG
>JAGDXH010000002.1:51390-55585 GCA_023256295.1 Thermoproteati archaeon | reverse complement strand
GACCTCTGGCCGCCAGTTTCTGTAATAGCCAGCCAGCTGGGCAAGCGTGGTAAAGTGACCGGCTTTACCCCTGTACCGGACTGAGTCCGGTTTTTCCCGCTCTTGTCTCAGCCCGGCGGGCGAACCAGCATATACCCTGAGGCGCGAGTAAGCTTCCCTACCCTTCATTTGTGATACCGGGAGCATGTTCCTGACAGATGTCCTGAAATAGCCCTCGGGGGTGAGATACTTCTTGGGACTGTGCCTCCTTGGATTGATCCAAGTGTGCATGCTATACCAAGGTTCCAGCCACTTGACAACCGAGTCAATCGGCTTGGAGATGACGGCCTGCTCGACGTTCACCACGGCTACCTTTTTCCCCTCCATTAGGGACTTTGCCACAATCGAGGCCAACCTTCCCTCAACGGCACCGGCTGCGTCGTATACCACGTCAGGTACAAACTCCACAGACGTTTTCACTATCATCACCATCGCTTGACTATCTTCCAGCCAGAAGGCGTGCCCAAAGCTGCCAACTGGGATAGCTTCATGCACTTCCCCCCTGCCGCCTCTATCTTCTCCTTGGCTGCATCAGAAAAGGATGCGGCGGCCACCACCATTGGTATGCTGGCCTTCCCACCGGCAAGCACCTTACCAGGCACGGCTACGCCCTTTGCATCGCCGTAAACCTTGGCCAGCTTACCCACATTCACGCACACCCTGGTTGCAGAACCTTTGCTTAGCTGCTCAGCGAGAGCTTTCAGCATGTCGCTCTCTTGAGCATAAAGCTGCTTCATCGTATCAATTACTTCAGGATTCGTCGGATTTCTTCTCATGGGCAAGCGCCTCCAATTGAGATGATATATTAAGGAGCTCCTTATTGAGTATTTCTAAAGCGGTGACCATAAGCGTCTTGGCATCCATCTGCCCGTTGAGCTCAAAGGATATCACGTGACGATTTTCATCTCCACGCACCGAGATCATACCCGGGCAGGCCTCCACGCATGCACCGCAAAGAGTACAGGAAAGCGGATCCACAACCACCAAACTTCCGTCCTTGAATCCCAGCGCCCCGGTAGGACAAGCCTCAGCGCACTTTGAGCAGTCATCACCGCAATCCCCGGATATCTCTATGATTGGATAACGAAATGACGTGCACGCGCTCACTGGCTGCCACTTTGCATGCTGCTTACCCGTGCCCATCTTCGCCGTGAGCTCAATCTCCACGGACTGCCCGCTGCTAAGTTCAAGGATCGGGATCTTCGGGTGTGGCGTAGCCACGCTGCCGTCTGCTTCGAACTTCAGCTCCGAGGCATAAACTACCTTTTTTCCCTCCTTTAATCCCTCCTCGGATGCTTTGAACTGCAACAGCGCCTGAGCAGTTGGCTCGTAGTAGTTTTTCACAAGTTCCTGAGGGCTCATTTCCGTGCGGAGGGGCACTAAAGAAAGCCGATGAGCTATGTACTCGCGATAAAAAGACGTCGTATTTTTGTGAAAGATGGCGTCGTCCACAGCGAGCGTCGGTACATGGGCCAGCAGCACCCTCCTGATGGCGTTCGCAAAGGCATCATCTACCCCTTCTAGAAGGAAGGAATAAACCTGCCCCTCCCTCTTTATAAGGGATAGCTTGGAGACTGAACTCATACTCTTCTACCTCTCCTACCCCCTGGCCTCCTCGTGGTGTCGTGTGGAATTGGAGTTATGTCTTCCGTAAGACCTATGAAGAAACCCTCTCTGGAAAGAGCCCTTATGGCGGCCTGCGCCCCAGGTCCTGGGGTCTTGCTGCCATGGCCTCCAGGCGCCCTGACATAGACCTTCAAGGCATTTATCCCCTTCTCCTTGGCCTCTCTCGCTGCCAGTATGGCAGCTTGAGTCGCGGCATAAGGAGAAGGCTTCTCCCTATCTGCCTTGACCACTTCTCCTCCTGACTTCTTGGCAATCAGCTCTCTTCCCGTTATGTCGGTTATATAAATCAGGGTGTTGCTGAAAGAGCTATATATCCAGGCTATGCCCCAGTTCAGCTGATCGCTCACTGTTGCTTCACCTCAGCCCCAGACTGACCCTGATGCTCAGACGAGGCAACGGTCAAAACCTCTACCTCTATCCCGCCTTCATCTCCCCTATTTATCAGCGCCCCAGGCGACCTAAGTCTTCTACCGTTTACCCGGACGTGACCATGAACAACCAGTTGCCGAGCTGCATGTTGCGAGATGCCAAGTTTGTTCGCCACAAGCGACTGCAACCGGCGTTCCAACACCGCTTCGACCCCCATCGATAGCACAGCGTCAGATGTACCCTCTGGGGACGGCAGGTATCCGGCTTCGTAGAGTCTCTTTATCAACTCAGATTCTCTTGCCGTCCTTTCTTCTGGCGGAAGGGCGAAGAAAGATCTCTCCATCCTCCTGTACTTTCTAGCCACGGCTGCAGCCACATAAAGCTCCCTCTTGTTTCTCAGGCCGTACTTACCAAGCAGCCTCATCTCGTCACCCAATGCCGAACTGATCCAAGGATTCGTAGGACCTCTCCACTTCTTCCTGGGACGCCGAATATCTCCCATCTTCACTTCGCCTCCTCTGAGGCACCTTCGGCAGGCTTGGCCGCAGCTTGAGCGGCGGCCGCCCTCCCCTTGGACACGCCGACTGAACGGCCAAACCTCCCAGTGACCCTGCTCCTGGCCGCGGACCTTGAGGCCCAAGGAATGCCTGACTCCACGCCAGCACCTTATCCTCTTCAAAAGCTCAACATCCTCCCTTACACCTGCAAGGAGTTCAGAACCAGCTAGATGGACGCTATCTGGCTCAAGGGGATCGTCCTTTCTATTCCTAAACCAAGAGGGGAAGACCTGATGCCTTTTGTCTCTCAGCAGCTTCTCTATGGCCTCAAGCTTATCTTCTTCCACCTCCCCCAGCCTCTTGTTGACGTCGATGCCCATCTGCCGACAAAGCACGGTGGCCGTGTTTATGCTAAGCCCTCTGACGCGAGAAAGAGCATAAGGTGCCCTCACATCGCCTGGGAGGTCAAATCCCAGCAACCTGACCACATGCCTGTAAGCCTGCGAACTCAAGCTCATCCCACCATCTCGCCAAAGGCGCGCATATCAAAAGGGATAAGCTCACCGTATATAAGAGTTCTCTCTTCTTTCAGGGCGCAGGGCTTTTATGCGGACGCAAGGGCTCTTCTGTGTGGAGCCTCATATCTTCCAATCTAGAGCATCAGCAGGAGAGGGTGGAGATAGCCAAGATATTCATCAGGCACGGCTTAAAGATAAAGGAGGGAAAAATCTACTGCGGCGAGATCGAGATCCCAGCTTCCAAGATCGCCGCGGTCGCGGACGTGGACAGAAGAACGGTTGTCAGCACCATTCGGATGATAGAAGATGACAAAAGGCTCGAGGAAATATTTGCCAACTTGGAGCCAGGCGGAAGCAACCTCACCAAGGTAGCAAAGAATCTTGGATGGACCGTCATCGAGATAACTCCAGATGATGCAAACCGTCCAGGAATACTGGCTGGCGTTGCAAACGCGGTGGCCTCTAGGGGTCTAAACATCCGGCAGGCCATAGTAGACGATCCGCAACTGGTGCCGGATCCCAAGCTCATATTGGTCGTCGATGGAAAGCCTCCTTCGGAGCTTCTCTACGAAGTGAGGTCAGTAAGGGGCGTAAACAGCGTCAGCTTTTATTGAAGTCCTTGAGCGTCACCAGGTTCTGCCCTCCGACCTTAGTGACCTCAACCAACCCCTTCTCCCTGAGCGACATGACGTTTCTCCAGAGCGTTGTCTTCGGTATGGGCAGATTGCTAAGGAGCTCTGACTGAAACGCCTTTCCTCCATGCGAAGCCAGATACTCGGCTATCATCTTTTCTTCCGTGTCAAGGGGCTGCTCGCCAGAGACCTTCTTTGGCTTTCTCCGAAGCACAAGGGCAGAGACAAAACCTGCGATCAGGACAATTACCAGTGCCCCCAGTACCAGCATCTCACCCGTAGGTGAGGCCTCCTGCTTCATGGTGATAGAGATCGCCTGAACCCTACCTGGAAGAACGATCACAGTCTGGTTCTGCGTCACGTAACCAGTCGCCTTGAACTCCATGACGTAGCTACCAGCAGGTAGCGTGAGGTTGAACGCCGTACCTGAGGCCACAGGACGGCCGTCCAACAGGACGGTGACTGGCACGTTAACTTTCCCATAGACGTAGCCCGTGCTGGTAGCCAAGACATA
>JAGDXH010000002.1:51111-51380 GCA_023256295.1 Thermoproteati archaeon | reverse complement strand
CAGCCAGCCAGGTCCAGAAGACATGAGGACGGAAACAGAGCCGTTGACGTTTTCTATAGAGGCCGGTGTAGCTGACCAGTTCACCAGAGCCGCCCCTTGAGGAATGGTCACCAAGGTTGGGATCGGGTAGTCCCATGAAATCCTCCAAAGAGGACCGCTCTTGGAAGTCATGGATGAACTCGTAAACAGGACCTGTACCTTAAGAAAGCCTTGAGAATTCAAGTTTATTCCTCCGTCGGTGTAGTTGTACGCAAGAGCAGCGGCGACCT
>JAGDXH010000002.1:43896-51101 GCA_023256295.1 Thermoproteati archaeon | reverse complement strand
CCCATTCAAGCCATAAACGAGGATGAAAGAACTGCTGGATGAACCGTTTAAGCGCATGTAAGACGGGGTAGAGAGGACGTACCACCTCTGTTGCACCAATGCTGTCCCGTCGGAAAAGACAGTCACGTTGCAAGAAGACAGCACTGGAGGTGCCGTCTGCGATAGCGCCATGCCTGCGAGCAAGGCAAGCATAATCAGTACTGTCACGACGGCCTTCATGACCCCTTCTCAACGGCAGCCTTTAAGTACTGCGCCGCGCTTTCAGGCGTGACCACGTTTATATACGTACCGGACCCGAGCTCATATCCTGCCCAAATCGAAAGTTTGGGGTAGACCTCTATGTGCCAGTGAAACTTTGGGTGCTCGCTCCAAGGCAAGGGAGATATGTGCCAAACCAAGTTGAATGGAGGGTCATTCAGTATGTCGTGAAGGGCGCCCAGGGTCTTCCTTAGCACGTCGGAAAGAGGCTTTAGGTCGATCCCCACCGGAGTAGGGGATTGTTGCCTTGGGACGATCATGAACGAATAGGGAGTCACTCCGGCCCAAGAGGCAAACGCAACGTATTGATCGTTGGAATAAATGTGACGGTCAGATAACTCTTCCTTGGATGCCACTGAGGACAACGAACGTCCAGACGAGAAAACCTGATCTTCCTGAGCCAAAATGGGCGGGACAAAAGAAGAGGCCACTATTTGAGTATGAGCGTGACTAAGAGAAGCACCCGCCTCACGGCCATGATTCCTGAAAGGCATTATGGCTCTCACCTTGCCATCCTTAGAAAAGGACTCGACCCTATCCAGCACAGCCCTCAACACTAGCTGCGTCTGCCGTTCAGGTGCCAACCAGAAGTGCTGGTTGTGAATGGGAGATTCCACCAGGACCTCATGATAGCCATAGGCCGACTCTGGAACAGGAACTCCTTCAGGCGGGACCGTGAGCTGAGAGAGCTCGCTTGAAAAGGCGGGATACAAGTTGGGAAACGCCCTCACCAGCCAGCCAGTAACTCTGGCTTTCCCCTCCTCGTCGCGCGTTACCTTTATCTTTCCATCCTCTTCAAGAAGCACGTACGTAGCCATGGGAGTTTGATCTTCCTTTCCTGGACAGAAAGGACATCTGCTGTTGTCCTGCTCGCTGGCAGAAACCACCTTGAAGTCAGAGGGTCTTCTCCCCCTGCTTGGGGCAAATATGGCATAGCGCTCCAGGAGATAATCGCGACGTATCTCAGGACTCATGATGACTTCAAAAGGTAATATAAAAGCGCTTCAGAGGTGCGGCTGATAAGAAAAGCTTATAAAGGATATCACTATATGTGATAGACCCGAGATGACTGACAGAAGACGGGATTGGTTTGACGACATAATGGACGAGCTGGAGAGGCTTTCTGATGAAACGGATGAGATGATAGACAGCATATTTGACGAGGCCAAAGGAAGGATCAGGAGAGAGGATTTCTCCTTCGGACCCTACATATACGGTTTCTCGGTGAGCATTGGCCCGGATGGAAAACCGGTGTTCAAGCAATTCGGAAACGTGAAGCCATCGAGAAGAGGACTCCTAGAAACGAAGGCCATAGAGCCTTACTACGATGTCATGGAAGACAAGAAAAACAACCTGATCAAGGTGTACGTCGAGATGCCAGGAGTCTCGAAGGATAAGATACATCTCAGCGCCACCGAGGACAGCATTCACGTGGAGGCCGAAGGAGAGCACAAGAGCTACGAGGCCGACATACCCATTGAAACCCCATTCGAGGCCTCTAACGCGACAGCAACTTACAACAACGGCGTATTGGAGGTAACCCTGAAGCCCAAGCAACCAGTGCAGAAACCCGGCAACGAGATCAAGATAGAGTGAGGATTGGGCATCGGGTGAACAATCTGAGTAAGATTTTTTTAAGCGAAAGCAGAAGGAGGATAGTGCTTTTTCTCTCGACAGGACCAAAGTATCAGAGTCAGATAACTTCAGAGCTGAAGATTGGGCAGCAAGCTGTAGTCAGACATCTGGCCCAGCTAGAAGAAGCTGGGATAGTCAGGTCATGGGTTCAGAAAAGCAGCTCTGGAATACCGAGGAGGTACTATGCTCTTACTCATGAGTATCAATTCCTTGGTTGGGGCAATCTGGACGAGGAGGTTTTGACCATGCTCTCAGCCTGCAACCCAGACGACAAGGAATCGCTTAGGTCGCAGCTCCGTAGACTCAGGCAGTTAGAGAACCTATTGGAGAACCTGCTCCAAGAGAGGCCCGAAGGACGAGCAAGCATGCCTCCTGAACCTCGGCTAGACCGGCATCGCTCATAAACAAGTGCGTCTTGCATGACGAGTCGTCAGCTGCTCCGAAGGAATCTACAGGATGAAGAACCCGCGAGAGCCGCAGTGCCGCTTGACTCTCAGCGATCTCAGGTCTGAAAAGAAAGCACCCAGAGGGCAAGACCGCCAGCGTCAAGTGGTCGATGTCCCAAAAGGGTCTCTTGTCCTTGTGGAAATGTCTTCTCAACCTGGCCCTAGCGCCACCAGGTCCCAACGCAGATCCAACATACACGTACGTACCTTGCCCAAGATTGAGGCGTCTTCTGCTGCGGCCTAACCTCAGCCTCACAGGGCGCTTGACGATAAAGAACAGCAGGTAAGTCCCCTTGCCTGGCGGGGAAGCGTCAGAAGACGTAAAAGTCGTCGTAGCCACCTCTTGCTTCGCCCCATGAGATCGAGTGATCTTCCACGCGAGCAAGCCTAGGGCCGACGAGGAGCTCCTCCACAAACCCAGCTAGCTTCTCCTCCTCGCCTTCAGCGTAGACGACCAGTGACCCATCGTCTTCATTCTTGGCATAGCCGACCAGGGAGCGGCGCCTTGCGGCTACCTCCGCGTAGTACCTGAACCCCACCCCTTGGACCCGCCCCTTCAACCTGACGGTGATCGAGCGAAGCACCTTTCACTCTACCTCAACTGCCTGCCTTTCCAGAACGGACTTGAGGGGGCCCTCTTTGGGGACGCCCAACAGCGCTTCCCTTGCTGCCTCTATCAGCGTCTTGACCGGAACAACCTCTATGTTCCTGCTCTTGAGCAATCTGTCAAGGCCCACGTCGCCAAACTTCTCAAAGTTGTAGCGTGGTATGACCAACTTCTTAGCATACTTGTCCCTTAGGGCTGCTTCTACTTTCCCGCTGCCCCTGTAATCAAGCCCTCCAACCGGCCAAACCTCACCCTTCGCTGTCAATGCCCCCGTTATCACCACGGCTGGGTCGACGGGTATCCCAGTGAAGGCCGAAAGCATGGCTATGCCTATGGCAAGACCTGCGGAGGGGCCAGAGACCGGAGGAACTGACACGCCAAATCCCATTGGCTGCTTCTCCATCCCTTTGGCTGGAGTAACGAGCTCAACGTATACATCGTAGTTCCTGTAGCTCCAGTCTGACATTGAATTGATGTAGATGAAAGCGTCCTCCGCACTTGCCTTGATGCTCTCTCCGGCCTCGCTCCCCACTACGTAAACTTTCCCACTGCCCTTTGGGTTCACGACAACCTCTATCACGCTCACAAGCCCCGTCTGAGCGTTCTCGCCGAGCGCCACCAAGCCATAGGATCTTCCGACCTCCGGCACCTCGGCCCTAACGGTTGACTCTATCATGTCACGAGCCTCTTCCACACCCTCATCTTCAACGGCCTCCAAGGCTTTCTCGAAGTGATAAAGCCTCAATGGGTAGTCCGACGGAGACAGCTGGGAGAACTTCTCGGCACTGCTCTCGCTCACCTCATAACCAAGGACCTCTGATGCCCTCTTGAGGTCTTGAGCGAAAATCGCCTTGACATCCTTCACGGCCTGCTCGTCACCGCGCTGCACGGCTTGTCCGAGTTCAAACATGGCCTCAAGTTCCTTTGCACGCAGCCTATTTGCATCGTTGATGGTATCCTCTATCTTTCTGGGAGAGAGAGTCTTCTTTTCAAACACGTCCAATATCCTGTCTACCGTCAGTCCAGGCTCCAACGCGCTCTGATAGCTCCTGAGGTGAATATCCACTATTTCTCTCTTCTCCTCCCTGTTCCTCGGGTACGGGAACTCAAAGTGCTTTGTGAACCTCTCCAACAAGGCCGGGTCCAGCACGTCGATCCTGTTGGTAGTTCCTATGACGACCACCCCAGTGAGGGGCACGAACCCATCGATCTCAGTCAGGAGTTGGGACACGATCCTATCCATCACGGGATCGTGAGTCCCCCTCTTGGGGGCTACGGAGTCCATCTCATCGAAGAAGATTATGGAGGGAGCATTCTTCCTGGCATCATCAAATATATCGCGGATGGTCTTCTCGGGATCACCGTACATGCCCTGTATTATGGAGGGACCACTTATGTTGTAGAACCAGACGTCGTTTTCCCCCGCAAGGGCCCTTGCCATGAGCGTTTTACCCGTGCCAGGAGGGCCGTAAAACAGGTAACCCTTCGGGGGGATGTAGTTAGCCTTTATGGCCAGCTCCGGCTTGAGGGCCAAGCCTATCTCCTTCATGATCTCATCCTTGATCCCATGAAGCCCCCCCACGTCGTCGTACCTCTCCCTGGGTCTGACCTTGACGACACTCTTCTTAGCAGCCTCAGTCTTTTCAGCAGAGGCATACGACTTCACTCTCCTCGCTGCAGCTCTGAAGTCGTCCAGCGTCACCAACGATGACAGTTTAGGGATCTGAACCTCCGAATCCCTGTGGGCCAGTTTTGCCAAAAAGCCTTCCTGTATGGGAGCAGACTTCGCGTTTATGACGACCTGAAACACGTTGACTATGTCAGCGGGAGTTATTGAGCTGACGCCCATTGCTCTCAGCGATTCCTCGACGGTGTTCACTATGGCCGCAGGGGAAAGCTCTATGCCGTACTTCTCCGCCTCTCTCTTTGCAATCTTAACCAGCACGTCCTTGCTCATGACGGCATCCAGGTCTATGACCCCAACTATGCCCCTCCTTCTCAAAGTTTCCGTAAGCGACTCGTACTCATTTGTGGCTATGAGAAGAACAGTCCTGTAGTTCCTCTTCTGAAGCTCGTCAAGCTTCTCCAGCAGCACGGTTTGAACGCGCGTCTCCTCCATGCCCACTTCAGAAGAAGACTGGAACTTCCTTCCAAATGCTTGAAACTCGTCCATGAAAACCACGCTGGCCTGGTAGAACGCAGAGTCAAAAAACTGGCTCAACCTCTGGGCGCTGCTACCATACCACATGCTGTAGACCTCTTCGGGCTTCAAAGATGGATAGTTTATGATCAAACCGTGCTTCAAACCCTCCTCAAAGGCCTCCCTCTGAATGGCCTCGCAGAAGTAGCTCTTTCCGGCCCCCGACTCACCTTTTATGATGAAGATCTTTGGAGGAGGTATTGGAGATGCCTTCCTGAGGTCGTGATCTCTGAAGACGTGGTAATATACGCCTACCATGACCTTGGCCAGCTCAGCCTCGCGACCGATGACGTCTTCAGCCTTCACGGATGGAAAGTCAGGACGCTTCCTGATCTTCTTAGCCTTCGCCTCCACCAGCTTCTTCCTCTCCTCAGGGGTCTTTTGAAGAAATCTGAAGAATCTGTACTGCCAAGACGACAAGTAGAGAAGGGGAGCGAAGACCTTCCTGGCCAGCCTTCTCTTATACCACCAAAGGTTCGTGAACTCCTCCTCATCTTCAGGCGCATTGCTCAAGGCATTACCACCCCCATGGCAACCATCAAAATGTAAACGAAGGTCACGCTGAATATAACCAGCAGTACGAGCCCAACCCACCGCTTCCTGCTGACCTCCTCAGCCTTCGACTTCCAGTAGGTGTCATAGACGACAAAAACATCGATGTAAGCCAGAAGCGCTGAGGTCACCATCAATGTCAAGAGGGGGACAACAGGAGGTATACGAATGGGCAATCCACCTGAGCCGCTCCCAGACTTCGGCAGAACCGTCACCTGCGCCGAGGCATTGTAGAAGGTGCCATTGTCGGCATAGCTGCTCACAAACATGGGCAGAAACCAGACCCCAGAAGCAAGGGAGTACGGAAGTGCTGCCAGATGCTGGTAAGCAGTATAGTTTGAAGTGACCACTCCGTACTGAACCTCAAAGGGGCCTTTGGAGAAGAAGGAAACCGTTAGGTCGTATGTTCCAGAACCATGAGGGATCATCACGACCAACGTGCTCGTATTCATGAAGCCTGGATAATCCTCTATCACGTGCATGTCGTAGGTTTCTGAAACGTTCAGCGCCTTCGCATACGCACTCACATTTATCACAGGAGGCGATACGAACATGGCCACGTAATCTCCGTAGTTGACCTTCAACGAGACGAACGAGATCTTGATCTGCCTTTCTATCACTGACACATCGCTTGATGCTGGCATGGCCGAAGATGCCAAGAGCGGGCTGACCATGACTGCAGCCAACAAAAGCCCCAAGCAGGCTATGCCAAAGACCTCCCTCGTCTTCTCCCCCAAGATGTATGAAAAAGATCACTTAAGCTTATTTGGGGATCAGGCCAGAGGATCCCAATTCAGGTCAGGATCCTCGGCCATACCCTTCTTCGTCAGGCCATCCAACAATATCCTCTGCTCGTAGGCTGCCACGTTCTTCCTCGTAGAGACAACCGCATCGGGGTTCACCGAAACGCTGTCGATGCCCTGCTCGACCAAGAACTTGGTGAACTCAGGGTAAACGCTTGGCGCTTGCCCGCAGACACTCACCGTCTTTCCGTAGTGATGAGCGACGCGAATCAGCTGCTTTATGGCGCGCAGTACAGCGAGGTTTCTCTCGTCGAATATGGAACCAACGGTCCCGTTGTCCCGGTCGGTACCCAGTATCAGCATGGTCAAGTCGTTGGAACCGACGCTAAACCCGTCCACGTACTGGGCGAACTTGTCAGCCAGTATTATGTTGCTTGGGATCTCAGCCATGAGCCATACCTTGAAGTCAGGCCCGCGCCTCAACCCTTGCTGGTCCATGATCTCAACAACCTTCCTGAGCTCGTCCACGGTCCTGACGAAAGGTATCATGACCCAGAGGTTCTTGAGCCCGTATTCCTCCCTCACCTTCTTCACTGCTTGTACTTCCAGCTTGAAGCCCTCTATGTACTTGGGATCGTAGTACCTGCTGGCTCCTCTCCAGCCGAGCAGCGGGGAAGGTTCCTGGGGCTCGAACTCCTCTCCTCCCTTGAGATCCCTGTATTCGGAAGTCTTGAAGTCGGAGAACCTCAGCACGACCGGCCTGG
>JAGDXH010000002.1:43584-43886 GCA_023256295.1 Thermoproteati archaeon | reverse complement strand
AAACCTTGAAGTCGGGGCCGCGCTTCAAGCCCTCGGAATCCATGATCTCCACAACCTTCTTGAGTTCTTCGACGGTCCTGGTGAAAGGCACCATGACCCAGAGGTTCTTGAGCCCGTACTCCTCTCTGACCTTCTTGACGGCCTGGACCTCTAGCTTGAATCCCTCGATGTACTTGGGGTCGTAGTACCTGCTTGCCCCTCTCCAGCCAAGCAAGGGCGATGGCTCCTGAGGCTCGAATTCCTCTCCGCCCTTCAAGTCCCTGTACTCTGAGGTCTTGAAGTCAGAAAACCTCAGCACAACT
>JAGDXH010000002.1:41742-43574 GCA_023256295.1 Thermoproteati archaeon | reverse complement strand
GATGCTCGCCTATGGAAGAGGCCCATATGAATTCCTCCCTCATCAGGCCCACTCCGTCCGCCGGAAGTTTGGACACCTTTTCCGCCAGCTCCGGCTCTCCGAGGTTCACGTATATCTTGGTACCCGTTATTGGGTAGCTCTCCACGACCTCAGCAGTGGTTGCTGGAACTCCAGCAGCAGCCTGGACTGGCTTGGCTTCCTCGAGTATGCCCTTGTACACCACGCCGTTTTTGGCATCAACCGTTATCTCGTCACCCGTCTCAATGACCTCTGTTGCTGGCTTTCCTCTGCTTGCTGTACCGACAATGCTTGGAATGCCCAACTCCCTGGACACGATGGCCGCGTGGCAGGTCATACCTCCAGAGTTTGTGATTATGGCCTTAGCCTTCTTCATGGCAGGAACCCAGTCTGGGGCCGTCATCTCCGTGATGAGGATCTCGCCGTCCTTGAACTGGTCTATGTCCTTGACATCCAGTATCACGTGCGCCTTCCCTGCAGCTATGCCAGGAGAGGCAGGAAGCCCTCTCACGAGCACAACCCTTTCTCCTGCTCCTACCTGCTCGGCTTCGGCCTTCTGTTCTCTGGCTCCAGCCGCTTTGGAAGACCAAACCGTCTCCGGTCTAGCCTGAACGATCCAAAGCTGGTCCGTCCTCTCATCAAGCGCCCACTCGGTGTCCATGGGCTTTCCGTAGTGCTTTTCGATCACTATCGTGTATCCCGCTAGAGTCTTGATTTGGTCATCGGTAAGGACCTGCTGCTCCTGCAGCCCCAGAGGAACTTGCTGCTCCTGCGTGCCACCGTCGGGCAAGCGAACAAGCATCTTTGTCTTCTTGCTGATGTTCTTCTTCACTATCTCCAGATCCGACTTCCGAACGTAGTACTCGTCTGGGGTGACGGTCCCCTGCACGACGTACTCTCCCAAGCCGTAGGAGGCTTCTATCAGGACGACGCTGGTGTCTCCGTTACTCACGTCCAGCGTGAAAGCCACACCGGCTGCCTTCGAGAACACCATCAGTTGAACAGCAGCAGCAAGAGCCACAGCACTGCTAGAGAATCCCTTCTGGGCCCGATAGAATATAGCTCTGTCGGTGAAAAGGCTGGCATAGCACTCCTTGAGCTTCTGAAGCACCTGATCTGGACCTTTGACGTTTAGGTATGTCTCCTGCTGACCGGCAAAGCTCGCATCAGGCAGGTCCTCTGCCGTGGCAGAAGATCTAACCGCGACGAATGCCTCATCCACACCAGCTACCTGGCTGAGCTTCTTGTATGCATCGGTAACTTGCTGTGCCAAGTCTGGAGGCAAGGTTGCGCCTACTATCATCTCCCTGATGCTCTTGCCTACTTTTTGAAGCGTCTCGGTGTCGTTTGGTACCTGTAAGCTTTTGACGTAGTTGAGAAACCCGGGGGGACGGGTACTCCAGCCGACTTGAGTTCCCTCGTCATCTCACCTAGATTTGCTGACTTGCCTCCCACGATCGGCACGTCTTCCCTGCCAAGCTCGTCGAACCAAAGCAAAAGAGCTTCCTTTTTTTCGGCCAAAACTGATCGATCACCTATCTAGAGCGCATAAAAGCATATCTACTGGCAGCGAAGATCAAGAGAAGAGTTTGGCAAGCCCGCAGTTGATAGACGTACACTGCCACCTGGATGATCCGGCCTTTTACCCAGATCTAGATCAGGTACTGGAAAGGGCAAACGAGGCTGGCGTAAGGGTGATGATCGTATCTGCCCTTGTGGACGCGGGCACACAGAGAGCCAAGGAAATCAGGCGCACCCATCAGAACATATTGCTGTCCTTTGGGGCACAGCCTCAAAACATCAACTCAAGCAAC
>JAGDXH010000002.1:39725-41732 GCA_023256295.1 Thermoproteati archaeon | reverse complement strand
GAAGCCGAACTGGGAGTGGCAATTGGAGAGGTCGGGCTTGATAGAGGGAGGGAGGGAGGGGACATATCTATGCAAGAGAAGTTCTTTAGAGAAGCCATACGCCTGGCCTCATCTAAACACCTCTCTCTTGTGGTCCACAGCAGAAATTCCGGAAGAGAAGCCATAAGGGTACTGCTTGACGAAAATCCAGATGTACCCATCGACATGCACGCGTACGACGGCAAATCATCGAGCGCTGCAGAAGCAGCACGTCTAGGCGTATTCTTCTCGATCCCCCCATCTCTCCTGAGGAGCGAGGAAAAAATTGCCCTCGCGAGGAAATTGCCCATCGAGAACCTGTTGTTGGAGTCCGATGCCCCAGCACTTGGTCCCCGCCCGGGAGAGAGAAACGAGCCGGCCAACCTGTTGCTTACTCTCAAAAAACTCTCCGAAATAAAGCATGAAACCATTGAAAGCTTGGGAGATGCTCTTACCCAAAACGCCAAGAGGTTCTTATCTGGTAAGTTATGAGCCTTAAGTCTGGGCTCAGCCATCTAACGGGGATGGCCTACCCCCCAAAGGCCCATCTCCTACCTTTCGGTCAAGCGACGGACCAGCTGCAGAGCTGGACGCAGCCCGCCTGAAGGGGAGCCTGCGGGAAAAGCAATGAGGAGAGATCCGGTCCCGATCGGGATGCGAGGAGGTCCGTCTCCGGATACTCGGTGCAGGATGGGCCGTCGGACCCGACGAACAGAAGTGGCATCTCTCGCAAAGAAGCGCGTAGAAACCTAGCCTTCAAAATAAAAGTCTAGGTCCCTTGATGGGCAATCCAAGCCTTCGAGTCATGGCTTAAATGCAAGCTCGAATAAGAGCGCAGAGTCTTGACATGCAGTCAACCCAAGCAACACCGGGAAGAAAACTCCCATGGTACGTCGACTACTCCCCTCCTCTTTCGAAGATCGTTGGTAACGATGCCCAAAAAAGAAGCTTCTTGACCTGGCTTAAGATCAGGCTTTCCCCCACAGTCAAGGGAGAAAGGCAGCTTGACCAGAAGAACTGCGCCCTTATCTACGGGCCGCCTGGGGTTGGAAAAACTGCTCTCGTGAAGGCGGCCGCAGCAGAGCTTGGGGTGCTTCTGATTCAGCTCGATGCATCTGAACTTAGAAACAAAGATGCCGTCAAAAAGGTACTTGACGGTGCCAGTAATCCTTCAACGCTCCTTGGAGAGAAGAAAAAAGCCCTGCTGATAGATGACGCTGACGCAATCTCTGGGGATGATATAGCCTATCAGATCCTGAACCTAGTCAGGACCTCAAAACCACCGGTCATCTTCACTGCCATCTCAAAATACGCCAGAAGCCTGAGGTTTCTGAGAGGGATATGCGCCGAGTTCCAGTTCTACAGGCTAACTCCCCAGGCAGTGCTAGCAGTGCTCAAGGATGTGTCAGCGTCAAGAGGCTTGTTCGTCGACGAGCAAGACCTAATGGCAATTGCACGCCAAGCAGGAGGCGACGCGCGGGCTGCTATCAACGACCTCCAGAGTTGGACCCTAGGCGTGCTTTCGAAACGTGACGCGCAAAACGACGTCCGCGATGCGATAGGAGAAGCCCTGCTCAGTGAGTCCTGCACTTCGACGATTTCTTCAATAGACACAGCTCTTTCCAGCGCAGACCCAGAGACAGTTGCCCTTTGGATAGACGAAAACCTACCTTCATTCACGCAAGACGGGATTGACGTTCCTTACGATTGGCTGGCAAGGGGTAACGCCATGATGGGGAAAGGCGAAAAAAAGCTCCTGTTTAACCTTCGGAGGAGAGGTCTTGAGGTAATCGCTTGTGGCATATCATCAAGAACGCCTAGAGATGCTGGCAAACCCCAGATCCCATGGAGGCTCTTCTGGGGAAGAAACGCAATACAAAAAGGAAACGAGAGAGTTTCCCTTGTTTCACGCGCTGCGCCCTCCCTTCACACCAGCGTGAAAAAGCTTCTGGCCGAGGAAACGCTTGGGCCCTTAGAGACAAACCTAGG
>JAGDXH010000002.1:33375-39715 GCA_023256295.1 Thermoproteati archaeon | reverse complement strand
AGGAATCACCTTGGAGGAAGACGAGAAGAAAGGCAGAAGAACGAGAGCTGACCTAACGCGCTGAAAAATCAATGGAAGATGGTACGAAGACGAGCGCAGATACCACAGAGCCATAGTGATCCATGGGGACGGTAAGCGTCTCAGCCCTGATCTTCTTTTCAGTGATGGTTATACCTCTGAGGCGAGCCATCTCGCTCAGCTTCCACTCAAGTATCTCGTCTATGGCATCCCGGCTCATGTAGCCATGGGCTTCTGCAACCATCCCGTACTTGTGCGCGGATTCCCAAGTCCACGCGACACCAGCAGCGATCTCCTCTCCCTCATCCCCGTCCATCCTAGCCATCACCACAAAAGTGATGCTTCCAGGGTGAATGGCTGTCCTGGGAACCTCTTCAGCCTCGGGAGGTAAAATTGAGCTCACAGGCACCAAATTGCACTGGGAGATCTTGGCATCCACGAGGGCTGCATCAAAGGCGTTCAGACTTGAAACGGTATCAACAGCTTTGCCGCTGGTCACGAAGAACTTCTTACCTATCATTTCCTTAGAGAAGTGATCTGCTTTAAAGCACATCGGAGGCCAAAAGGACTGCGTTTGGATGGTCGAGGCAAGAAACATGCGGCCGCCGGGATTTGAACCCGGGATCGCCAGCTTGGGGAGCTGGCGTCCTAACCAGCTAGACGACGACCGCGATAAAGATGTGGTCTGGACTTTTATGCTTTTTGCGGAATCCTTGAGGCGGCAGAAGAACATAATAATCAAATCCCTGCATCAAAGGTCAAGTTGAAAGTCGCCATACTGGGAGGCGGAGTAGCGGGTTCTTACCTTCACTGGCTGTTGTCTCGCGAGGGCGTCGAGAGCGAACTCTTTGACCCCGTGGGGAACTACTTCAAGGCCTGTGGAGAAGTTATCACTGGTTCCTATGCACCAAAGAACGGCTGGAAGGTACTGCATTGGGTTAAGACCTTCAACTTGAGGGTAGATTCAAACTCTGTGTACTCAACCACCTACCGGTACGCCAAGTGGCAGGTTGTGGACAAGTACTCTTGGGTCAACTCCATGAGGACAGACGCAAAGCGTCCTTCTCAGCTCGGGCCTTCCGACATTCTCGTAGATGCCAGAGGCCCTTATGCCGGTGACAGAGAGAGGGTCTGCGTCGTCAGAGCGTTGGTCAAAGGAGAAACCGATGCTGTAACGCTGGATTTCAGTACAAAGAGGCCAGGTTTTTTCTGGATTTTCCCCAGTCACAAAGGCCTTGTGAGCGTAGGAGGAGGCTTTTTGGGAGAAAGCGACCCTAGATCCGCTCTCATGAACTACCTAACAGCTTGGGGCTTCCAGAAGAACGTGGTAAGCGTGCTCGGTGCTCCACTCAGCATCGGGCAACCAAGTTACAAGAAGAACAGGATAGGGGAAGCAAGGGGTCTCGTGATGCCCCTCGCCGGCGAGGGCATAAGGCCTGCTGCCATCTCAGCGGAGGCTGCCGCCTGGGCCATCTCAAGGGGAAGAGACTTGAATGATCACATCGAAACCAGCCTGGCTGGCCTGACACAAGAGGTGAGGCTCCAGAGCCAATTGCTACGCGTCTATGCGGCCTTGACCCCTTCCCTCAGAAGGGCAGTGCTTAGGACCCTCCTCAGGCACGACTACCTTGTGGAAGCTTACCTCAGCGAATCCCTGACACCCTGGACCTTGTTGACTTCCCTCTTGGGAATTCCGCGTCTCCGATTCCAGGTTCAGTCCATGCGAGACCGCGACCTGCTTGCCTTCCTCTCCCTCTCGGCCCAAGGCTTTTTTTGCAGCGTAAATCCTTTGGAGGGCAGTGGCGTTTGCAATCACAGCAAGCACGGCAAGTATGAGGATAGACCACATGGGAAACAAGAGGACCAACAATATCAAGATCAGCCTTTCTGCCCTTTCTCCAAGCCCTATGCCTTCCATCTTGACCCCCAATGCCCCTGCCCTTGAGCGCGTGTAGCTAACGGCGTATGAGCCAATCAAAGAAGCGAGCGCAAGCACGCGGATCAGCAGGCTTGGAAACACGATGACCAAAGCGCTCAATATCACGCCATCAGAGTAACGATCCAGCGTTGAATCAAGAAAACCTCCAAACTTGGTGACCCGTCCCGCAGCCCTTGCAACCGACCCGTCCACGGCGTCAAAAAAAGAACCCAGCACAAAAAAAACGGACGCGAAGGTCCACGCCTTCTCCACGACGAAGAGGGACGAGATCAGGATCAGGGCAAAAGAGCTGATCGTGATGGCGTTTGGGCTTACGTTGAGGCGCAAAAAAGGGTAAGCTGCAACCTTGAATACTCCTGACAGCTTCTTCCTGAGCTTGGTAAGCAATTTTGGGCTCTATCGCTTGAAGAGCAGTTCAGACTGCAGCTCTTCTAGCAGATGGGCTGCCTTCTCAAGTTCCTGCTTGCCTTTCTCCGTTGGCGAGTAATAGCGCTTCGCCAATCTACCCAAGCCAGAACCAGCCGACCTGCTCTTCAGCAAGCCTTCTCTCTCCATCCTGTAAAGGACGGAATAAACCGTGACGGTGGCTGGGCTTATGTTATAATCGCTTTTCAGCTTCTTCTTGATCTCGTAAGCGTACATCTCTCCGCTTTCTGACCTCATCAGCAGGCTAATTATATACATCCAGAGGTTCTCGACGGTCAAGTAGCGACGGAGGCGCTCAAAGGCCAACGCTGGCACCCGAAGCGCTAGATCCTGGTGTACGGCTCCTTTCTCTCTTTGCGCGACCTGACGGCGCGAAGACCCATATGAACGGCGCAAGAAATGCAGTAGTTCTTGGTTATGGGAACCTTGGGAACTATTGCACCCTTTGCCTTTAGTTCCTTCTCCAATTGAGGATCAACGGGAGATATCCAACGAGTTACCCTCACTATCTTGTCTCTTGGCACCCACGCACCGCAGTTGTCGCACTGAACGAGCTTGGCCTTCCCCTTGCTCCCCTTGCCTCTACCCCTGCTTTTCCTCTTCTTAGCCACAATATGACACCCGGCATTAAGCCGCGAAGGACAGCAGGTAACATATACGCTTATCTGTAGAACGAAGAGATCGCCCAAGGACTAGGTCAGCACTCGAGCGCCATGGAGTTCAACTACATCTCCGTCAGAGAGCCTATGCCCCTTTCCTACCTTTTCTCCTTGAAAATGCACGGACCCCCAAACCCTCGCATACTTAAAATTACGTGCCAGTGACCGGTGGACAGCTTCTGCAACCTGCCCCACGGTCACATCTCCCCTAAAAACCAATGGCCGAGAGTCATGCAGCTTCTCCTGAGGAGACTTGAGGTAAACGCGGGTCACCCCCGTGATCCTTACAAGTTCCGCCTCTAGCTTTGCTAGGTCATCCCTACTCTTGATCACCATGGACCGACTAATTTCGTCCTTTGAGATGGCAATGCTGGGAATCTTAGCCGCAGATGGGCCGAAGGCGGACAGAGTTGCGCCTGCATCCGGATAGTCGCGTGTCAACATCACCAGGAACGCGTCTGGAAGGACGGGGAGCCCTCTCGGGGGTTGGCCTGGAACCACAGAGGGTATCTCCACTATTTGAACTTTCATCCCTCCCATGTCGGCTACCCCGTCATTCCTGTCGCCCTGCAGACCAGTCCACAGCCTCAGCACCTGGCTCTTACCAGATCCTGGAGGCCCAACGAGAAATACAAGCAAGTCAGCGACTCTCCTGATCCCTCTTGACTTCCTTCCCTTCTTCTTTTCTGAGCGCTCGGTCTGTTCCCTGAGACGCGCTATCTGCTTGCTGATCTGCAAGCGCAGCTTCTCGGTACCATGATGCGCAGGGATTGATGAAAGGTACTCTTCAAGAGCCTGGAGCCTCTCTTCTGGAGTCCTGGCATCTTCTACCTTCTTCCACTTGAGCCGAGCCTCAATGGGAAGGTTTGTGGGCGTCTTTTTCTCGAGACCCGTCCGCTCTCGTTTTTTATGTTTTGCTTTCAGTAAACAGGTATCTCCCGCCTTGCCCCACCAGTCTTGCCCATGTAAACCCTCAACAGGCCATCCTTAAAGGCAACCCTTATAGACGAGAGGTCAGCATCAAGCGGTAAGGACATCTCTCTGTCGTAAACTAGATGGGCCTCGGATCCATCCTCGTCCTGAAAGCTAGTCTCAGCGTGTATAACAAGTTGCGCCTCCTTCAGGTAAACGTGGACATCCTCTTTCCTGACATGAGGTAGATCAAAAGTGAATAGGTAGTGATCTCCCCTGTCGCAAGCATCAAAGAGAGGCTGGTACTTGGTTATTTTTCTTTCGTCCAACCACACCACCTCAAGTGTACATGAAGGAGGTCCCGGCCTTGGGGGCCGAACTTACCTGCTGCATGAGCTGCTTCGTCTTGAGACGGATTTCCTCAGACTGCTTTGTCAGCTTATCCGTGCTTATGGGTACCCCGTACAGCTTGGATACAACTGAAAGGATCTGAGCAGCTGCCCCAGGATCAGGCATCTTCGGGAAGGCATCCGCGTAAAGGGCATTCACCTCGATTCCACCCCTGTATCCCTCAGCCAGTAACCTCGGAGCTGGAGGGACAAGAGCTCCCCTTATGCCTTCCTTCTCCTTGTAGCCCTCCATGAGGAGGTGCGCATTTGCGCCAACCAGCAAACCTCCCTCCATCGGCTGTGCCCCAGCTGCAGCCAACTTTGTAGCCGCCTCAGGTTCTGAGGACGCAAAGAAGACCTTGGGCAAATCCTCGCTCTCGTACCTTTCCTCAGACGGCAGACCCCCCATTATCAACACACTTTTTGAAGAAACCCTTCTGGCTACGTCAAATATGGCATCCCCTATTGCCCGAGAAGCCTCAAGTGGCACGGGAATACCAGCTGTGACCACGATCAGGCCTCCTCCCTCGTAAATCTGGACTGGAGGTTCAGGGAAGCCATTGTGGATCAGAGCTGTCGGAGGGATGACGTCGCGAACGTCGATCCAGCCAATTCCCCTCATCCCAAGGCTATCGATTATCTGGCTAGACGATATGACGCCGACTAGCCCGGCGTCTGGAAAACCGACAAGCACGGCCAACACCGGCTCGCTTACCCTTTCCATCCTGACTTGAATGTCGTGCACGCCCACTACAGGCCGCGGGAATTAAGTTTAATGCATCCTATCTGACCAAAAAATATATATCCCATCAGAATAATTGCGCATGCCTGAAATCAGGGTTGCTTTGGCAGGAGTTGGGAACTGCGCTTCCGCCCTTGTGCAGGGGGTGCAGTTCTACAAGAGTCATCCAGATGAGGACATCGGCTTGGCGCACCCTCAGCTCGGAGGATACAGGGTGTCTGACATCAAGTTCGTGGCGGCCTTCGACGTGAACAAAAGAAAGGTTGGAAAGGACCTAGGTCAGGCCATATTCGAGTCGCCTAACAACACGATAAAGCTGTACGACCAACTCGAGCTTGGGGTAAAAGTCAAGAGGGGGCCTACTCTCGATGGGCTTGGGAAGTACCCCAGGCAGGTCATCGAAGAATCTGCTGAAGGCCCAACCGACATCGTAAACGAGCTAAGGGAATCCGGCGCTCAAGTCCTCATAAACTACGTCCCGGTGGGCTCAGCTCAGGCCGCGAAGGCCTATGCCCAAGCTGCCTTGGAAGCCGGAGTCGGGTT
Organism: Thermoproteati archaeon; assembly: GCA_023256295.1. GTDB lineage: Archaea > Thermoproteota > Thermoprotei_A > Marsarchaeales > UBA168 > UBA168. The sequence goes on along the minus strand of JAGDXH010000002.1, from coordinate 34,087 downwards.
CATCAACGCAATGCCGGTTTTCATAGCCTCCGACCAAACTTGGGCAAAAGAGTTCGAGAGGAGACAGATACCAATAGCTGGCGACGACATAATGAGCCAAATAGGCGCAACCGTAGTTCACAAAACCCTCGTGAAGTTGATGAGCGACAGAGGAGCGAGAGTAGACGAGACTTACCAGCTCAACGTGGGAGGTGACATGGACTTCATGAACATGCTCGAGGAGGAGAGATTAAGGGACAAGAGAGAAAGCAAGACCTCGGCTGTCAGAGCAATGACCAATTACCCGGTTCCAACTCGCATAGGGCCCTCAGACTACATACCTTTTCTGGAAAACGAAAAAGTTGCCTACATATGGGCAAAGGGCAGGTACTTTGCGGGGGCTCCAGTCACCATCGAGTTGAAGCTGTCAGTGATCGACTCTCCAGATAGCGGGGGAGTTATGGTAGACGTCATAAGGGGTATAAAGGTGGCCCTGGACAGAAAGATAGGCGGACCCTTGCTCAGCGTGTCCGCTTACTCCTTTAAGCATCCGCCGGAGCAAATGCCCTACAAGGAAGCTGAAGAAAGAATGCTGGCCTTCTTCGACGGTAAGCTTCCGCGCTAGGCTCAGCGACTTCCCACAACCTCTCAAATACCAGCTCGGCGAGTTCTACCAAAGCAGGAGAATCCGTCAACAAGCCGGTGATGCCCCCAACGTAGAGCAGAACCGTCA
>JAGDXH010000002.1:23931-33303 GCA_023256295.1 Thermoproteati archaeon | reverse complement strand
CGGTCGAAATGGTCCTCACATCTACGCTGGCGCCGAGCTCGCCTACTTCATAACCTTTTTTTAGCAGTACCTGCAACTTCAGCCCCGAGGTCGCCAAGCCCTGTATGAGCAATGAAAGGGCCTCTTTCTGCCCCTTCTCAAGCGGTGGAACCACGGCTTTTATCCCAAAGCTCGCTCCTCTTATCATGGCAAGCGTTCTGGAGATCACCATTTGCTGATCTCTGACCACGCTCACCAAGGCCTTCTCTTCACTAAAATCCCTAGTCATGAGGCGTGACAACTTCTTTCCTAGGGCATCGAGTTTTGCTGTCTCTTCCATCACTCTTCTTCTCCTAAGCATTTCCATGGCTTCGCGGGGATCTAGGGGTCTGTATAGCGCTGGCCTACCCTCTTCTCTCACCACAAGGCCCTTTTCTTCCAAAGACCTGAGCACGCTGTACACCTTTGAAAACGGTACTCTTGTCGTTTGGGAGACTGTCCGCCCGTTCCCCCTGCCGAGCCTCAGAAGCGTGAGGTAAGCCTGCGCCTCGTACTCAGAAAAGCCTGCTTCAAGCAGATCCTGAACGACGTCTTGGGCGCTAAAGGAGTCCGTCCCATCCCGAGCCTGCATTCAGCAGGCCTAACTCCAGATTAAAACCTATCGCGAAGAAAGACCTTAAGTTCGTCCAGCCATAAAGACTATGGCAGGAAAGATAGTGGTTATGGTTGGGTTGCCAGGAGTGGGAAAAACCACGGTGCTAAATGAAGTTCTGAAGCAAGCAGGAGAAAGAGGGATAGCAGTCAAGAACGTCAACTTCGGCGACGTGATGTTTGGGATAGCAACATCCCGTGGTCTGGCCAAGAACAGGGATGACATGAGAAAACTCAGAGTTGAAACCCAAGCTTCACTTCAGGCCGAAGCTGCTGCTTCCATATCCAAGATGGCAGCAGGGACATCCGTCATAATTGATACTCACGCGATCATAAAGACCCCTCAAGGATACTGGCCAGGTTTGCCAGCACACATAGTTAACGCACTGCACCCAAACCACATCGCCGTGGTTGAGGCAGAGCCCACCGTCATCCAACAAAGAAGGGCGAAAGACAGCGACATCAGGGAAAGGCAGGACGACCTTGACCTGCAGGAGATAGAGCTCTCCATGCTGATGAACAGGGCAGCTTCCATGGCCTCCGCGGTGCTTTGTGGGGCGTCGGTACTGTTCGTGAGAAACGAGGAAGGGAAGGCCGCTGAGGCAGCGTCCAAGATAGTCCCACTGCTTTCGTGATTCAATTGGCTTGCGTGGCCGTGAGCGGCCCCCCAGGTTCTGGAAAGACCTCTGTGGCGCGTGCCATTGCTGAAAGATTTGACCTCAGATATGTCTCAGCTGGTGCGATCTTCAGAAGGCTCGCCAAGGAGAGAGGAGTATCCCTCGATGTCTTGAGCCGCCAGGCTGAGGAAGATACCTCAATAGATCTTGCGATAGATGCCATGACAGAAAAGGAAGAGGAGAAGGGAAACGTCGTGCTTGACGGGCACCTGACGGCTTGGGTTGCCAAGAAAGCCATCAAGATATACGTGAAGGCAAGTCCGGAGGAAAGATACAACAGGATCGCCGAACGCGACGGGATCCCCCTAGAAACGGCAAAAAAAGAGAACTCTGTCAGGGAAGAGAGCGAAAAGAGGAGGTTCAAAAAGCTGTACAACTACGATCTGCAGGATCTCACGGGCTTCGACCTCGTAGTCGACAACACTTACCTAGGAGAAGAGGAAACGAAGCAGGTAGTGCTAAACTTTTTAACCCATCACAGGTTGATGCGGGGCGATCAAACTTGATGGTGAAGCCAGAAAAAGGTGACCTGTGCAAGATAATTGCAGGAAGGAGAGCCGGACTTGCTTGCGTCATATCAAATCCACTTGACGCGAAGTTCGTGAATGCTCTCATCCCTGCAAGGACTGGAGACGGCAAGAAGCTCGTCGAGAGGACATTCAATGTGAAGCATCTCAAGTTCCTAGGCCAGAGAGAAGAACTCAACTCACCAGTCTTGTACGATAAGCTCCTTGAGCTTTCTGAGGTGAAATCCAGATGACAGATCGCCTGACCTTCAAAGAAGAAGCCAGCAGCAACTTGGGCGAAGACCCTTGGAAAAGACCCCTTAACAGGTTGCTTTCGCTGGGTGTCATAAACCTTGATAAGCCAAGTGGTCCCAGCAGTCACGAGGTAGCCGCTTGGGTAAAGAGGATGTTGGGGCTGAAGAAAGTCGGGCATGGGGGGACCCTAGAGACCATGGTCGGGGATATCCTCCAGTGTCTGGAGTACTTCCTCTTGCCCTTGAAGACGCCACGAGAGCCCTTAAGCCGCTTATAGAATCTGACAAAGAATACGTCTGTTACATGAAGCTGCATGGAGACGCACCAAGAGATGAGATCTTATCGGTACTCAAGTCCTTCGAAGGCCAGATATATCAGAGACCACCCGTCAAGTCTTCTGTCAGAAGGATCAGAAGGATCAGAAGGATACACAGGATAGATGTGCTGGAAACCGAGGACCGGGACGTACTTTTCAGAGCAAGGGTCGATCCGGGAACTTACATGAGGAAGCTCTGCGTTGACGTTGGCTATGCCCTCGGGGTTGAAGCGCACATGGAGGACCTTAGGCGCACCAAGAGCGGTAACTTCTTTGAAGAAGACTCATGCGATCTCTATGATCTCTACGATGCCGTCGAAGAGATGAAGAGAGGCGAAGATGGTCCCATAAGGAAGCTGGTGAAGCCGCTAGAGGAAGCGCTTTCGGTGCTTAGGTCCGTGACCGTATCTGATGCGGCTGTCCCCAGGATATGTAGGGGCACACAACCAAGAGGCGGCGATCTCATCAGCGCAGACGCGACCATCCAACCCAAGGAGTTAGTTGTCATCCAAACCAAGAGAGGCGAGGCCGTGGCCCTAGCCAAGGCCAACGTCACTGCGCCTGAGATGCCCACTTCCGGCTTCCCGCTCAAGTTGGAGCGGGTGATAATGTCGCCGGGCACCTACCCTGAGAGCTGACTCGAACAGAGAGCGGCTCAGGCCTGCTACCATCATCACGATTCAGGGTGAGATAGGCACTTCATGGCCGCGAACCGGAGAAATACCAGCTTAAGAGCCTGTTCGCAGCATGCCCTTCTTTTCCATCCAGTCCTTGGTCCTGAGTATTCCTTCGCGGAAGGACGTGATCGGAGAGTACCCGAGAGACCTAATCTTCTCGACGGAGGGATAGCTGATCTTCGGCTCCCTCTCGAGCTCGCTCCTAGGGGGAGCATCGACCAGCGTAGAGTGACTACCAAGGACTTCAACTATCTGTCTGGCCATTTCTGCGGTACTCATGTGAGTACCTGTGCCAACGTTGTATGCCTGACCAATTGCGTTCTCGCTGCCAAGTATCAGCTCAAGCGCGTGAAGATAGTTGCTCACGTGATAGGGATCATCCACATCGCGACCTCCGTTGAAAAGAGTGATTGGCTCGTCATGAACGGCCTTCCTTATGAATATGGGAACTGCCCTGTTTGGCTTGTCGTGTTCGCCAAATATCAGCCAGGATCTAGTTATGCTATACTTCAGTCCCCTTGCGTTCGCGTAGGCAGAAAGCATGTATTCCCCGACGACCTTTGTGTGATCGTAAGGGACCCTGGGGGCAAACCGATCTTCCTCCCGCACGGGCAACGAGCGAGGAACCCCGTACACGTTGGAGGAATTGTGAAGCAAGATCGGGCTGTCGCCACCGAAGAAGGCCTCCGAGCGAGGCACAGAAAGATCGTATACGTAGCCATCGTAATCGCCATCTTTTTTCAGCAACTTTATCTCCTCTTGATCGAGCATCTCGACTTCCGTTATCTCGACTCCCTGGCTCAAAGAGGTCTTCAGCAAAGCACCCTCCCGGGGGGATATCGCCTCTCCTTGGCCACTCAAGGGAAAGAGAAGGTCGGCTCCAGGCCGTACATCCCTTACGGCACGCTCCCTCAGAAATCCTTCATCGCTCACCACGAAGATCGAGTGATCTTCTGTGGCGACGACGTTGTCCTCTCCCCTTCCATACCATATCCTGAAGAGCTTCTTAGCTCCCAACCGATGCCTGATGACCGACCTGACCGGGAGATAAGTCACCTGCCCTGTAGTTGGATCGACACTCTTGACCTCCAGGCCGCTCAGACGCGCTCCATAGAGAAGACCTATGGGCGTCTGGCGCTCATATGATCCGATCCTCACGGGCACCCTCGTGCTGCCTATCACGCTGCTCGCATACACAAACCTGCTGACGCCGACTTTGGCCGAGGCATCTATCAGGTTCAACGTTCCAAAGTCATTCACCAGAAACGCCGAGTAGGGATCTTGAATCGTTGAAGAAAGGGTCGTTATGGCAGCGTAGTGGAGCACGTAGTCTGGCCTCTGCTCCTCCACAAGCGACACCACGTCTTGCCTCTTGGTTAGATCCAATTTGTAGTACTCAACGTTCAAATCCTCTGGCTTAACAGCCGAGTCAACGCCGACGACTTCAAAACCATGGGACCTAAGGAACATGGCCACGTTGAAACCAATGAAACCAGCGCTTCCAGTCACCAAAGCCTTCACGTTGAGTCATCCACCAGAAAGCCGTGCTAATAAGAGTGACGGGCTACTTGCCCAACACCTTTTCCAAACCGGGATATACCTCCAGGAACTCCTCCTGCACCATCTGCTGGTATATCTGGAACACTATGCCAACCGCTAGCAATATGCCCATACCGGTTCCCAGCGCGCCCAAGACGTCTGCAACACCAGCTATCACACCAACAAGCAGCCCACTCACCAAGGTGAGTGCTCTTATGGGACCCCTCAACCTGTTCTCAATCACTACAGACTCCTTTCTAAACCCAGGGATCTGAAGCCCGGCTTGAACCATTTGATCTGCCTGGTCGCGGGCGCTCATGCCAGATACTTCTACCCAGAGAAAAGCGAAGGCGACAGAGAAGCCGACCAAAAGCAAGAAGTTTCCAATGGTCTCAAGCGGATGGCTCAGGCTCATGGCGATTCCCGTCGGAGCCTGGAAAAAGTAAAGTATGCCGCCCGTTGGAACGGGGTTTGCTGGATTGGTCATGTTGAACGTACCGATCATGTTAAACCATGGATTCACATTGCCTGGGTTCAGAATCGTCAGCACCCTTTCCCCAAAGAACAGAAGCTGAGCAAAAAGTATCAAGGCAAGCAATATGGGAACGTTGCTCACGTACAAAAACTGCAAGGGCACCTTGGACCTCAAGCCCCTTGCCTTCTCATAGGCAACCGGTATCTCAACGCTCATGCCCTGAAGCCATATCAGCAGAAGCGTGACTCCTATGAAAGAAACGAAACCAGTCATGTCGGGATACCCAAACGGTCTCATGAAAGCCTGCCACAGCGGAAGGTGATTCTGTGCCACGTACAAGAGGTAGGGAAGCGAGCCCAGCGGGCCACCCTGTATCATCACGGGAGACACAGAATCGAGCACCACAGACTCTGCAACACCGGCCAATATGAAGAGGGAAACACCGCTCCCTATTCCCCATCCCTTCTGAAGCATCTCGTCCAAAAGCATGACCACGTAACTGGCAAACAAGAGTTGGGCCAGCACCACGAGCTTCAGCTCGTTGTTGAGCTGCCCAAAGGCGCCACCGTATATGTATGCCACGCTCTCATAGACCGCAAAGACCATGGTCAGAAAACGCTGCGACGCAGTGAACTTCGCCCTGTCATCTTCGCTCGAAAGATCCACGTCTATCAGCTTCGAACCAACCAAGATCTGCATGACAAGACCGGCAGTCACTATGGGCCCGATACCTAGCTGCATCAGCGTGTCGTTTGTAGAGGCAAATATTATCCTGAGCGCGTTCAGTTGCGTAAAAGCAGATGTGACCGAGGGTGAGACGCCGTAAAGAAACACATTGGACATGGCCAGGTATATGAGCAACACAACACCCGTCCAGATCAGCTTCTCGTTGATCGTTGTCTTCTTAGCCGGTTTCTTGACGCCTGGGATGGCGTCCCCTGGCGGCGCTAGCACATCGATGACGCGCATGAAAGCCTCGATCTCCTAAATTTAAGTATTTTCTGCCAGAATTACTTCTCCGCCAGCCTGCCTTATCTGTTCCACCGCCTTCTCACTGGCCCTCTCAACCACGACCTTGACGGGGCGGTCTATACTCCCTTTTCCCAAAAGCTTGCGATACCCCAATGCCGTGAGATCTATCTCGCTCTTATCTCCAAGCAGTACTTCAAGTTCGTACAAGTTGATCACCCGCTCTTTTGGCCTAACAACAGGATGGAAGCCATGCCTTCCGTACACCTTGGTTCCCTCCTCTGCCAGTTTAACTGTCAGGGACCACTTGTGCTTGTGATAACCGCTCTTTCCCGTGCCACCCCTTGCGCCCTTTCCCCTGTGCTTTCCCACTCTACCGTACCCCATGCTGCGCTTGCCCCTGTACCTGTGGGTTCTCTTTTCTGCGTGACCTGGCGAAGGCAACTGATCTCCACCAGATTGAGGTAGACCCCTTTAAGGATTCCTAAGTCATCCGAGCAAGAAGCTCGTGCATGCCTTCTCCTATGTTGCCGCGAGAAGACCTGAAGCTCTCGTATCCCTTCTTGGGCGACCTGAGGTGCAACTGCCTTATCCTTCCCTCTTCAATGGCTTGCTTTACGACCTGCGGTTCCATGTGAATTTTTTTGGCCAAGAGCGCCAAGATTTGCTCGTCAAGCGATGCCCATACCACCTCGTTCTCGACAACCCTCAGCATACCCATGTATGATGGAGTCGAGCTCACTATGACCGCCTTGTTGCGCTTGTCCAGTCCCAAGTATCTGAGCGTCTCTGCCCTCTTGGGTTCAAGCCCAGGTTCGCTTGCAAGCCTTATGATCAGAAGCTTCGAAGTCTCGACCAATCCTCTTGCCTCCTTCTCGCTTCCATCCTAGCCAGGGCATCAAATGCCGCGTATGCTTGATTTATCGTTGTCCTGGTCTCTCCCCAAGTGCGGCTCCAGATGTCGCTTATACCAGCCAAAGAGAGAACTTGCCTGATGGCCTCGCTGGCCACCAAACCCGTACCCCTGGGGGCTGGCATCAAAAGAACGCGAACCGAACCACTCTTGCCCAAAGTTATGGAGGGTATGCTGTGGGGTTCGCCACAGCCGCATTCCCAGCTACCACATGCCCTGTGAACATAAAGAAGGCTGAGCTTGGCATTAGCGATGGCCTTGTTCTCGGCATCTAAGACTTGCGCGGCCTTTCCGGTGCCCATGCCAACTATCCCATCGCCATTCCCAAGCACCACGGTCACTCTGAACCTCCTTACGGCCCCAGCGTCCGTCTTCTTTTGAACGCTTTCAGGCTCCCCTATGCGCTGAACCGTCAGGTCTGGCAGAAGCGCGTCAACTACTTCCGCCTCCCTGATGGCCAAGTTCAGTTCGAACACGCGCCTGATGTCCTTTATCTCGCCAGACGCTACCATCTGTCCCAACTTCGTCTTTGGCTTCCATTGAGCTAGCTCAGACATCTTGACCACCTATCACTTTTTTGATCTCTTCGAAGTGAGACGGAAGAGATATGGGTTCCAATCCCCTGACAAGGTACCTTGAAAACATCTTGGAGTACCGACCAGGATCTTTGGACTTGAGCTCTGCAGCATAGGAAGCCAGCTGCTCCAACCTGATCCTCGATTCGTCAACCATCATCTCTTCTGCAAGTTGAATGGGAAGGCCCCCCTGGCTGGCACCCATCAACAGGGCGTATACCCTGCCCCCCGGGTGAGGGGCATGCATCCCCACGTCTGGAATCACCCTTTCTTGGCCTGGTATCTTTTCCATTGACCTCTTGGCCAGGAGCAAGCCAGTCAAGTAAGCAGCAGCCAGGTTGTCCTCGTCGCCCCTCCAACCAAGCTTTTGAAGATCTTTAGATCCTGCTTGGGCCAAAACCAAGTCGCCCCCTGGAGAGTAAACCACGAGCTGTGCAAACAGGTAACGATTGCTTGTCCTCACCACGAGTCTAGGCCTGCCCGACTTCAACAGCCTAAGCCTTCTCCTGTAGTCCGTTTTGCCTTCTCTCTTGCGCCTATAACGCGACAAAAGCCCTGTGCCCCGCATCTCACTCACCCTTCTTCAAGTACCTCTGCAGGCTTGAAAGACTTGGAAAGGCGTTCCCCTTGACCTTCGCGTACAGCTCTTTGTAGGTCTTCGGATCTATTTGATCTTTGTTCCTGAGCTCCCTGAGATAAGCTCTCATCTTGCGGACCTTGTGAGCCCACAGCTCCTCGGGATCCCGTCTAGCACCAGCTTTCCCTTTCCTGCTTCCAGGACCAGCCCTCTGTCCCCTCTGTTTTTTTCTGGCAACTTCCCTGGCCCTTCCCCTTGAAGGCACGGACGCAGGACGCTTCACTATCGCCTTGCTGTTTATCAAACTCCTCACGTCTTCCTTCGTTATGGCTTCCGCCACATCTTCCTGTCTTTCTGGATTGATCCATATCCTTGTCTGTCCGACCCCCAAAACGGATGATGCCAGCCTCTTTTGGAAACTTAGATCCATCGCTTCTCTCCCCCATTCAGCACCTTCAACTTCAGCTCCTTCGCCCTCTCAAGCATGATCTCACGCGTCCTCCTACCGACGCCAGAAGCTATGTAGATTGCACTCCCCTGACCGACTAAGGAAAGCTCTTTGACGTTGTGCACAACCACTGATGGCAAGCCAGATGGATGAAGACCCCTGACTGACTTCGGAGATCTGTAACCAGGCGCAGGCATCGGAGGATGCCCTGAAAGGTGCTTCTTGATTTTGCTGTCGATGCCTCTTGGCTTCCTCCAAAACAACCCGACGCGCTTAAACTTGAACCAATTCGTGCGCAGGAAGCGCAAGCTTCTGGACCTCTTTCTCACTATGAGCTTTTTTACCTTCTCTCTCTGCTCTGTCAACTTCGCACCCTCACAAATATACCGTCTTGGAACACACGTCTATCATAGTCTGAAAGATTGCAGGCAGAAGATATGTTCGCCGCCGTTTGCCCAACTGCGTATTTGTCAGGCCCGCTTACCCTTATGCGGTCACCGCTTACCTCGACCTTTGTGTCGCCAACTATGTTTGCATATCTCTTGCCTCTCTCGCCTATGAAGTTCTCGATGACCACACGGTTACCTTCAACCTTTACATTCATCGGGAAATGAGAGTAGGCAATAATGAGCTCTTTTTCAAATCCCTTTGTTACGCCCTCTATCATACCGCGTATGAGCGCGACCACCGTACCGAACATGGCTCTTTGCTCCTTTCTCAACCCGGTCCCTCTCACGACCAAGGCCTCTCCCTCGCTCATGATCTCGTAATCCCCCCCAGGCAAACGCCTGCTCAGAGTGCCCAGCGGACCACTC
>JAGDXH010000002.1:18184-23921 GCA_023256295.1 Thermoproteati archaeon | reverse complement strand
TCACGCGTACTTCTCCGTCGTCAGTCAGCCCCAGGGTGACACCTGCGGGCGGACTTATCTTCTCTTCTAGCATCAAGGCCTTGGGCATGACAAAGGATCACCATCGCAGGTATTTAGGCTTGAGCCCTCGGTAGACGTAGGCCACAACCAAGCCTCCGACGTTTTTGTCCCGGCACTCGTTGCTGGTAAGCACACCGTAAGAAGTGGACACAAGCAAAGAACCAACGCCCTTTCCAGGCAGAAACCTCACTTCTCCCTCAACCAGCTCGTCTAACGTTGCAGAGAGGGGGGGACGTATTGCCCCGCACCTGTTTATTCTGCCCAAGAGCTGCACCTTGAACTTACCTCCCCTCCCGTCATCGATCAACTCAAAATCACCTATGTACCCCAGCTCCTTCATCTTGGACAGGGTATTTGCGGCCAGCTTGCTGGCGGGCCTGACTACCACGTCGCGCCTGCCTCTCTGCTCAGCCTTGTAGATTGCATCCATCACGTAAGATAGAGAGAACGACACATCGCTCACCTGTACTTCTCAAAGCCCATGTCCTTCGCCATCTCCCTGAAGCACTGTCTGCACAAGTGAAGCCCGTATGCGCGTATTGGGGCATCGTGGCTCCCGCATCTGGCGCAGACCTGAGCTCCCCTGCCATACTTCCTTTCTTTTGGTGGTTTGTTTTTACCCACTGCTAATCGCCTCGGTCAAACTCAACCGAAAACTTCCTCCTCATGAATTCCAAGGCCTCATCCCTGTTCACAAACTTCTTGGCTGGCAATCTCCTTGGGCTCTCCCTTCTGACCTCTACCCTCTTCCCTGGCTTGCTGAGAGTTATAGCCACGTTAAAACCGAATATTCCGAGCTCGGGAACGTACTTCATGCCCGGGATAGTTATGTGTTCAGAGACGCCGAAGTTTAGCGTGGACCGCCCATCAAAGCTGCTGGCCTTCATCCTTCTGTTGACCGCAACCAATGCCTTGTTCAAGAAGTCCTCAGCCTTCTCCTTTCTGAGCGTCACGACGGCAGCCATGGGCTCTCCTTTGTGGATCCCAAACTCTCTCACGGTCTTCTTGGCTCTCGAGAGAACCGGCTTTTGCCCGGCCAGGCTCTCGGCAACCGTTACCGCAGCGTTCTGCCTCTCCGGCCTACCCGCAAACGATAAGTTCAGGGTCACTTTCTCCAACCTAACTTCATCCATGATGTTTGTCATTTCACTTGCTCACCTCGCTACTTGCCTCAGATAACAACTTCAAGAGAGCTTCATCCACTACATAGACATGATCCCGAGAGGTCTGAAAGCTCTGACCATCCGGCGTGGTGACGTTGATCTGACGGGCAGACAAGGAAGAAGCACGGCCGTAAGTTCCCTCGTTCTTGCCACCTACCACGACTACCATGGAATTCTCCTCTAGCGGGAGAAACGAGGTTGGCCTCCACTTTCCTGAGTGCAGTTCAAACAGAACTGTACATCCAGGTTTTGCCTTCACCAAGGGATCATCCCTGCCGACCAGAAGAGTGCTGCCATCGTGAAATCCAAGTTGAAAACCCGCAGGTGAAAGCAGCTTCCTCTCCAATCTGAGGTATCTCGGTCCCTTGGAAGCAAACGGGTAAAGCCCATATCCTTTCTTTGGCAAGACCACGTAGTCCCCACTACCCTCGACGCTTAAGACGTCAAAGGGACCAATCGGGAACTTTTCATCCCTTCTCAAGCGCCCATTCACCCTAACCTTTCCCATGACAAGCACTTGCTTGGCCTCCCGATTGTAGCTCACCACACCAAGCACATCCCTCGTCATGGCTCCAAGGGTCACGGCCCTTTTCAAAGGATGAGGACCAGGGCGGGGCTTTTGCATAAACCTAACGCTCTTCCCACCCCTTGGCCATGAAGGTGGTACTTGAGAGACCTTCATGTGACGATTTCCTCCCTTATTTGCCATCTTTGCTTACCTCCTCTCCTGAGGGCTTGATCCCCTCCGTTTCTTGACTTTGGGCAGAAGCAGTCTCAGAAGGTTGGGCGTTCTCCGGAGATTGCTCCGTGGTGGCTACTTCCCTAACGACCTCTGAGCTGACCTCCTTACCAGTCTTCCGTTTTATTATCTGCTTTCTCCACTTATCCGAAAGGTTGAGACGAGTTATCTCCACATAAGAGACGCTTATGCGCGGGTAAACCGTCTCCCCTTTCGTGCTTTTCTCGGTGATGCCTACCACTTCCAGACGCCCAAGTGAGGGCAGCACCGCCCTCACCCGTCCGCTTTGCCCAGCGTGTTCACCTTTCACAACCTTGACAGTGTCTCCCTCCCTGACACCAAGCGACCTAAGGCCAAGCCTTGATGAGAGGGACGACGATAGGTGGGCCATCACCTGCTTTCTTCTTCCAAATGGATGGCTGGCCCTCTCTGCTATCGCCAGCCTTTGTTTCGTTGGTTTCTTGCTCAAAAGCATCACCTACACTACCATCATGGCCATGCCGGCAAGCTTCACGATCCTTTCGGCCGCCTCCTTGGCCACAGGACCGTGGACCTCGGTCCCCTTTGGGTCGCCATCAGGAGTTAGTATGACCGCCGCGTTGTCCTCAAAGAGCAACCTCATTCCGTCGGGCCTCCTCGCGGGCATACGTTGCCTGACGACTATTGCCTTCACTATCTGCCTCCTCATCTCCGGGTTGCCCACCTTCACCGACGCGGTGATCACGTTGCCAAGCGTGGCACGGGGATAACGCCTGATCCTACCCCTGTAGCCTTCAACAGAAATCATCTCAATGACCTTGGCGCCACTGTTGTCTGCGCACACGAGCTCTGTTCCAGTGGTGATACCCCTTGAGAGATGGGGTCTCCTTACCTGTACTGCCTCCTTACCTCCCCTCTTGACCACCTTTCACCACCCCGAGAACGACAAAACTTACGGTCTTAGATATTGGCCTGCATTCCGCCACCACCACCCTGTCCCCCTCCTTCACCGACAGACATGGAGGAAGATGCGCGTGTAGTCTCATCTTTTCTCTCATGTACCTCTCATACTTCTGAACATACCTTTCAGTTCCTCTGGTAACGGTGATCGTCCTTGACATCCTGGCCGACTCGACGATCCCTTCGAACACGGCTCCCCTCACCGTGAGGGCTCCATGAAACGGACAATTGGGATCGGTGCACTCCGCTTCAGGAGCCTGAAAGCCCAGCACCTGTTTGGATGGCAAGCTTCTTCTCGCCTCAGCTCATGCCTCCCTTTTCAGCCTATCTACCAATGATGATCCCATCAAGCGCTCAATGGGAACGGGATGACCTTGAACGCTAAAAGATGACAAGGCTTTTTTGGGATAGACTTTTTCGCCAACCATCAGCGTGTTCCTCGTCTCTACCTGACACTGACCCCTCACTTCGCGGCCCATAAACCTAAAGGAAACTTCCTGTCCCTCAAGAACTGTATCAGGAGCTTTCACTTTTCTCACCGAGAACCGTGATTATTTTTGCAACGTTCTTCCGCGTCACCTTTAATGTGCCCGGTTTATCCAAGGTACCCCGAGCAGCTTTTTCTGCAGACAACTTGAGCAACTGCAACCTTTGGTCCTCAAGGAGCTTATCGAGCTCCTGGGCACTCATCTTCCTAAGCTCCTTTGCTTTCAGTGACAAGCTGCTCACCTCTAGTCCTTTGCTGCTCCCTCAAAAACACAGCGTCCGCAGATGGCCCTGGCTTCGTCAACCTGACCTTCACCCCCACGAGCCCCTCCTTGAGGAGGGCGGAGGACTTACCCAAGCTCGTTTGTTTTCCAAGCACCATCCCGCTCTTGTAAACCACGCCAGTCGTGAACCTTACCATCCGAGACTTGGCGATCGAGAGACGCCCTCTTATCACGATCTCAACTCCCTTGGCCCCAGCCCTTCTCACGTCGTTAAGGGTGGAGTTGGCGATCTTTCTGTAATACATTCCCCTTTCGAGCTGCTCGGCTAGGTTAAACGCCAAAGCCTGGGGCTCTAGAGACGGATTGTCTATACCGTACACCAGTACATGAGGATTCTCTATCTTGTACTTCTTTTCCAGCTCAGCGGTCAAGGCCTGTATGTTGTTTCCCCGCTGACCTATGACTAGCCCAGGACGCTGAGCGTACAATATGACGCGCGCGCCAAGAGGGGCCTGTGATACCTCCACTTTCACCAATCCAGCCTCGCGCAACTGATGTTTTAAGTCGTCCTGGATCATGGCATACTTCAAACCTTTTTCAACAAAATACCGCTTTACGAGCACGTCAGGACACCTCCTTGAGCCCAAGTTCCAAGTGAACAAGCTGCCTGGTCTTCAGGTCATGCTGCCCCCTTGCCCTAGCAAAGAACCTCCTGACCTTTGTCCCAAGAAGGACGGCGGAATGGAATACAAAAAGGTGATCTTCATCAAGACCCTTGGAGTCCGCCACAGCCAAGGCATTGTCAAGAAGCTTCTGGAGCTGCTTGGCCGCATTCACAGGGTATCCGCCTTCAGCCCCCCTGGGGCCGCGAAGCCCAGCGTGATGAGGGACATGCTTCCTGTGCTTGGTGTAGTGGATCGGACGCTCCAGATTGACCACGCCCTCAAGGATTGCCTGAACATCCTTAACGCGCTTGCCCCTTATTGCATCCATGAGTTCCACGCTCTTCCTGTAGGATGCACGCACGTTTCTCGCACTCACCAGGACCTCTTTGGAAGGGTCCTCCAGCTGAACGGTGTACCCATACCTTGGCGTTTTTATCTCCAATGTTCTGCCTCAGCCTCTAATAAGCTTTGGCCCAATCAACCGCTTGTGCTGAACTCGAAACAAACACCGTTGCACGCAAGCTCCCAGACCCTCTCGGGCTTGCCGGCGCCTTCTAACGTGTTGCGCACGCGAATCAACCCTGCTTCTCTGAGCTTTGATAGGTGATAGTAAAAGGTACTTTTTTCCTTTGTCTGCGTTCCCATGGACAACAAACCCCTGTAGATGTCCCCGCTGGCCAAGGGACCGTCGGCCAAAAGGACAAGTATTGACCTCCTCGGCTCGCACTCAAGAGCTTCAAGCGCTTTCTGAGACTCCTCCAACCTGAGCCTGAGGTATCCCTGCATGAGTGCCAGCAGGAGATGCATTAATGCGTTGTGGAAGTGACCCAGCGCCTCAAACCACCGGAACTTCTGCTTAGAAAAACCGCATTGGCAAGAGGCCGAACGTGTTTGGCAACTTCCTCAACGTCGCGCTCTTTGACAAGCGCCACGACTGTTCCTCCAAAGCCTCCCCCACTAACCTTTGCTCCCAAAGCCCCCGCATGCTTTGCAACGTCGATTATCTCTCTCGATCTCTCGCTCACAACTCCCAGTTCTTCGAGCAGACTCTCATTCTCATCCATGAGCATTCCAAGCGCGACTAGGTCACCAGTGCTGAGAGAAGCCGATGCCCGATCAACAACGCTCGATATGCTCTTGAGGATCTGGTCAAAACGCGGGCCCATCTCTTGCGCCGTCTTCCTGACCCTCTCAACAGCTTCCTTTGTGGTCAGCTGCTTCGGAGTATATGCCAGTATCAGCGGGAGGCTGACTGGAAGCCTGAGCCTGACGAATGGAGTATCACCTCTTGGAGTTACTTTCAGCGCTCCTCCGATGGAAGCTGCCAGGGCGTCCATGGGGCTGGCGCGCCCTTGCACCCCTAGCTCCACGCGGTAGGCCATCTCTCCAACCGCCTTCGGAGCGAGATCTAGTCCCATTGCCAGCGCGCATGCTCCTATGGTAGAGACGGTTGTGGCTGCG
>JAGDXH010000002.1:5052-18174 GCA_023256295.1 Thermoproteati archaeon | reverse complement strand
GGAGCCGAGCACAGAAGCCATGGGAAGTTCGCTGTTCAGCTCCAGCTTAACATCGCACTTCCTCAGGGCCGTCTTCTCGACCAAGCTGATGGCGTTTCTTACGTACACTAGCTCCTCGGGCCACGGCCCTACCCCGTCATAGAAAAGCCGCCCCCCCGGATACGAAGAGGTAACTTGTAAAGATTCGCTGAAGACAACCTTTGCCCTGGCCCTCGCGTCAATTGATATGACTATGGAGGGGTAGCCGTATACGACTGCGTGCTCCCCAAACAAGGTCACCTTCCCCGGCGCTGACGCATGAGCAAACTCCATGGGCCCACCCTCACCCAAAGTAAGAGGTAAGAGAGGTCTGGCCAGATGGCTTCTTGGACTTACCCCTTGTCCTCGCCAGCGCTTCCACGACCCTTTCCTTGGAAAAATCGCGCTCGTCGCAAAGAAAGGAGATTATCTTCTCGACACTTGGTTCGTCCCACTTCAGTTTCCCTACCGGGTTGACTGGAGGATCCAAGAAAAGAGACCTGAGCTCCGTTGGAGATGGATCTAGGCCCTTTGCCTTGGCAACTTCTTCAAGCGTGCCGTACTGCTTGATCAGAGCTAGGGCTTTCCTTGGCCCGACCCCCCTATACCCCTCATTGTAATCCGTGCCGATCATGAGGGCCAAGTCCACCAGCTGCTGTCTAGTTATGCCAAGCGCACTGAGAGTCTGCGCCAAATCCACAAGCTCTATTTCCACTGGAACATAGCGGTTCTCGTTTGCGACCTTCCTTCTTCCTGAAACGGTCAGGTTACGGACCAACCTATCTGCGCCAAAAAGAAGCGAGTCGTAGTCTTGACTGGCAACCGCCCAGGCAACCCCCAGAGCAACCATGTGCGCCGCCTGCGCTTCCCCCTCCGCGGCAGCCTGAACCCAAGGGACCCCCATCGCTTCAAGAAGGAGCTTTGACTCTTCCACCATCTGCGACGAGAGCACAACAGCTCTCTCGGCGTACTTTCTGGCCTCCTCAGCCCGGCCCTCTTGAAGCGCCTCCCTGTAAAGCCTGCTCGCCGCCATCCTGACCTCAGCCCTTTGCTCAAGGGTCTTCCTCTTCTGAGAAATAGCTGGCCCATCGAAGACGTAAACTGGCAAGACCCCCTTCTCCAGGAGATTCGCCGTACGGTAAAACAAGCCGCTTAGATGACTGGTTACCCTCCCCGAAGAATCCATCAGAGGTCTGCCGTCTGGACCCCTTATTATGCTAAGAAACTGATAAAGTGCGTTGTAGGCATCGATGGCTATGACCTTTTCTGAAAGTTGCGACAGGGTTATGGGCTGCCTCTGGGTCAAGTCCCTGAGGTCAACTCCCATGAGGATCACTCGGCCAAAGATATTATCTTGCTGCTGTCCTTTGCAGTGACCCTTATGAGACCTCTTATCTCCATCCTCATAAGGGCCCGGTTGAGACCCGATCTGTCAACGCTACCTGTTTGCTCATCTATGTAGTCAACCAGCTCCTTTTCGCTCGTGTAAACCTTGTTTCCCCTACCAAGCAAGAACTCAAGGATCAGCTGATCGTAAAGCTTGGAAGCCTTCAGGTAATCCTTCAACTATATCCACCCCAGCAGCTCGGGCTTCTCGACCCTGCGCAGCTTCTTGGCCTTCTCGTTCCATTCGGCATAGAACCTGACCATGTCATCTGTAATGGAGGGCTTCACAGCACCCAGTGCCCTTTCAAAGTCCTGCAACGTGACCTTAGATGCGTTCCTATCCCTCTTCAAAGCCTCCATTCCAGCTTCCCTCACGAGCTCCTCAAGATCGGCCCCAGAGTAACCTTCGGTCTTAGAAGCCAAGTCGTCCAGAGAAACGTCTTCCGTAAGCGGCATCCTGCTCGTATGTATCCTGAGTATCTCCTTCCTGGCTTGAAGGTCAGGCGGGGGTATGTAGACAAGCATGTCCAGCCTACCTGGTCTGAGAAGAGCCGGATCAAGCATGTCCGGCCTGTTTGTCGCCGCTAAAACGACGATGTTTTCGAGCTCCTCCATCCCGTCAAGCTCCGTCAGCAGCTGACTGATCACGTTTTCTGAAACGCGGGAGTCCCCGTAGGCCAGCCCCCTTATGGGGGCTATGGACTCAACCTCGTCCAGAAACACCACGCATGGAGCGGACTGACGCGCCTTCCTGAATATGCTCCTTATTGCCCTTTCGCTCTCGCCAACCCACTTGCTGTATATTTCGGGTCCCTTTATGGAGATGAAGTTCGCTTCGCTCTCAGTGGCCACGGCCTTCGCCAGCAAGGTCTTGCCCACTCCTGGAGGACCGTAGAGGAGCACGCCCTTGGGCGGTTCTATGCCCAGCCTCCTGAAGAGCTCTGGATGCTTCATGGGAAGCTCAATCATCTCCCTGACCCTGAGAATCACATCGTCTAGTCCGCCTATGTCGTCATAGGTTATGGGACGCTGCTCCAGCTCCTCCACGGGCTTGTCGCTTATGAGTACCTGTGTGTCGTCGTCTATCTTGACGATGCCACTCGGCCTGACATAGACGACCACGAACATCATGGGCTGTCCTAGGAGGGTCACGGCGACCTTGTCTCCCTGGACAACCACAAAGTCAAACAGCTTCTTCTTGACGTATGCCTGGAAGCCTTCCTGTATGCTCCCCTGCATGGACGCCGATACTGCCAACTTGACCACCTCTGCCCTCTTGTAGGTCGCCTTTCTCACCAACACCTTGTCTCCTATGGAAGCCCCTATGTTCTGGCGGGTGAGCGGGTCCATCCTTACCAGGTCATCTTCCTGATCCTCTATGTATGCTGGCCAAGCTATTGAGGCACTTCTTCTCTTCGCAAAGAGCTCCACGACGTCCCCGACCTCTACGCCTATTGCCTCCATGGCACTGGCGCTTAGCCTGACCTTTCCTCTGCCGTAGTCCTTCTGCTTGGTCTCAGCGACTCTCAGGCTGATCTCGCGCTTCTCACCCGTCTCGTCAGACAAGCTCCTCACCAACCTAAACTACCTTGGTGGATTTAACCCTATCCCCGGGCGCTAAAGTTAAATATGGGCAAAGGCAACCTCACATGGCCTACGATAGCGCCGAAGAGGAACGCGTTTCCTACGAGAGATCGATATCCTCAATAGTGGAACACACCAGAGTGGTTCAAGATAGCTTGCGCCTGGTGCTTGCCACGGCGGATGCCGTAAGGGCAGGGAACGAGGCAAGTGCTTCATCATCTTACGAGAAGCTTGTCGCGCTCAAGGAGTCGGATGAAATGAACATCAGGAAGAGGGTGGAGCAGACCCTGGCCTCAGCCCAACTCATTTCCAATTATGCTGCATCTCTGCTCTCCGCAGATGACTTGGTGACCGAGGTGTCAAGCTTCGCAGAAGCCGTCAGCTTCAGGCTCTCGGCGCTCTCAAAGAACGGCTTCTGCAAGGAGGGGACGCCCACACCTGATGAGCTGAAGTTCCTTTCTGGCGTCTCCGACATCGTTGAGACCGCGTTTAATGCTTTTGAGAACGCCAAGAGCGCACTTCAGATGTTGAAGACTGACTCTGCAAAGGCAGTTCAGAAGACCTACGAAGTAGATACCGTTGAGGCAGAAGTGGACAGAAAGCAAAGGGAACTTGACATAACGGTCCTCAACTTCAAGGCAGGCTTTCCCTGCATCATATTGATGCACGAGACCGTGCAGAGGGCAGAGGAGCTCATGGACGCCATTCAGCGCTTGGCCAGCGCCATCAGGATCCTTGCTCTGATGCGCTGAGCACGCTCCTTATCCCTCCTGAGTAGACCGTGGCCGTTATGCCCGTGACGACTACGTCCCACCAATAAAGTATCAGTCTGATCAGGAGCGTTGCAGCAAGCGCCACGGCAAGGGGCACACCAAGTGCAGCATACGACAGAGTCATCGCCGCCTCCACAAACCCAAGCATGCCAGGGATACCTATGGGTACGCTCGTTACGAATTCCCCGACCAGCATGACGAGCGTTATCTCCCAGAAGTTGATGCCGTAATAGTTCAGAGATATGAAAACTCCGTAAGATATTCCAGCAGCGACAGACAGACGCGCCAATATTATGGCCAGCGAGAGAAGTGCTCCTTTTGGGGATCTTGCCATGTCGGATATTGCTGCCGAAAACCCTTGAACGGATGACTCAACGCTCCGCGTGACGTCTTCTTCGGGAAACACAGCCTTCTTTATGACCCTGTAGTAAAAAGAGAGCAAGTGCCTGCTGAGCCACCGCACGAGACCTCTGTGACTCGCCGCAATGAGGATCAAGAAGCCAGCTGCAACCGTCAACGCGACGAAGATCATGAAAGGGTAAATCAGGTGAAACCTTGCCCTATCCGAAAAGTATATCATGAATATGCTCGATGTGGTCAACAGCGCGTAGGCGAAAGCGTATATCACCCTTTGCATGATCACGCTGGCGGTCGAGGCGGGCGTGTCTTTTCCCTCTTTCCCCATGAGTATGGCCCTGGAGACATCCATCAAGACCCCGGCGGGAGTGACGTAAAGCAAGAACAGGCTGGCCCAAGTTATCTGGATGCTCTTGGTTAGACGAACCCGCATGCCACTGCTTCTCAACAAGACGTGCCAAGAGAGCGCGTACAGAAAGAGTCCAAAGACTTCAAGGGCCGCACCGCCAAGAAGAAGCTTTGGGTCAGTCCGATCGATAACTGAAAGCACATCCGTTTCCCTGGTAAGGATCAAAAGCATGAATATCATGACAAGTCCGAAGGAGAGAGCTAGAGCCCAACGCACTGTAGAGTACTTCATTCTGACCCTTTTGCCCAACGCGTAGACGCGTTTGCTTAAAAGCCCGCTGACCCAACAGGGCTCAAAGTTAAAAGCAACAGGAACCTGAGACCCGTGGTATCTGGGATCTTTACGGGAAGCTCAGTCGTGATATTGGATCCAGCCGACGGAGGGAAAATTTACTCCATGGGCTATTACGGTAGGCCCATATCGGTCTACAAGCCAAAGGAAAAAAACATATCTTCCGAGCTTGAGCTGTCTCCCGTCGAAGCCCTCTACTTGGCCAAACTGGGGTTGCTTGAGGTCAGACGGG
Organism: Thermoproteati archaeon; assembly: GCA_023256295.1. Classification (GTDB taxonomy): domain Archaea; phylum Thermoproteota; class Thermoprotei_A; order Marsarchaeales; family UBA168; genus UBA168. The sequence goes on along the minus strand of JAGDXH010000002.1, from coordinate 13,124 downwards.
GAGAAACCGTGCTGGATCCAGACGAACTCAAGCGCGAGCTGACCATCGGCGTGCACAATTTTTCGGAGCTATACGCGGTCTACAAGGACTTAAAAGACAAGGGATACATAGTGAAGCCGGGCATGAAGTTCGGGGCAGACTATGCCGTCTACGAACACGGGCCAGGCATAGATCACGCCGTGTTCTTGGTGCACGTCGTGATGGCGGCAGAGGCCTTCGAGCCTTCCGACATAGTGAGGGCCGGAAGACTGTCGCATGGAGTCAGGAAGCGCTTCGTGATCGCTCACGCCAACTTGGCGGCCGACAAAGTGGACTACGTGGTGCTTCGCTGGGTGAAGCCGCGAGCTGCGGCTTTCCTCGGAAGCAGAGAAGACGTCTTCCTCCACTCCACGCCCGCCTTGCTGCCGGCGAGGAGTATCGCCTCACGCTTTTCGACAAGCCTGTCCCTGTACTTCATGAGGTCGGTCAGCATCGCTGGAATCTCATCCCGAACGTTGTGCTTGGGGTAGAAGCCCAAGGCAGGCAGGACGTGTCTTTCGACATTGTAGTAATGTCTTTGAGCCTCCACCCTTGGATCTGGGACAGGCCTTATCTGCACGTCTAAACCCAGGCGATCTCCCGCTTCCTTCACCATCTGAGCGAGCTCCATGACGCTCTTACTTTCGGCGTACTGATTCACGACTCTCATGGTTCCCTGTTCCGGCGGCTTCTCAAGGAGCAAGGCCAGGGCCGTTATGCTGTCTTCGAGAGATATGAAACCCCGCGTCTGACCCCCTTCGCCATAAGGCGTCAGGGGAAGACCTGCGACCGCCTCTACGCAATACCTGTTCAAAACAGTTCCCCAGACCTCATCGAAGTCAAAACGCGTCCTGAGAAGTTCGTCCCTCATGTCATCAGTTCTTGTCCCATAGACGGGGCCCTGATGAACGTCAGTCGCCGTCAAGCCCCAGATCTTCACGGCAAAGGATATGTTGTTGCTGTCATGTACCTTGCTCCAGTGATACCAGCTTCCGGCCTGTCTGGGGAAAGGTAACCTGTCCTTCCTCCCGTGGTACTCGACCTCGAAGTGCCCCTCGGCTATGTCCACGTTTGGCGTGCCGTACTCCCCCAGTGTGCCCATCTTCAGAAGGTGAGCCGAGGGCACGTGCTCCTTCATGGCATAAAGCAGGTTCATAGTACCTATCACGTTGTTCTCCATGGTGAACACGGCGTGGTCGATGTCTATCTGGGAGTACGGGGCGCTTCTCTGCTCTGCGAAGTCGATTATGGCATCTGGCTTCTGCTCTTCCAAGAACTTGGATATGAAAGAGTAATCCCTAAGGTCGCCTTCTTTGAACACGAGGTCGGCTCCAAAAACCTCCTTGACGAGCTTTACTCTCTCCTCCATGCTGGGAATCGGAATTGCTGACCACGAGCCAACCTCTTCAACCGCCTTCCTGGTATAGAAGTTGTCAGCAGCCGAAACTTCATGCCCATGAGCCACCATCCTGAGCGCCAGGGGCCACCCCAGATAGCCATCTGCCCCTAAAACCATTACTTTCATGGGAAGAACCATGAGGCTAATTTAAAGGTATCGGGCGCCTTGCAGGGCCTGCTGAACTCAGCTCGTTTCTTCTCGGATGGCTGTTTTTTGCTCCTCTCCTGCTTGTAGACCTCGTCCAAAAGCGGTGATCTCTGCTGTCCTCCCATTTGCATTCGTCTGAAGGTCGCTTATAACCTTTGCTCAGGGCTGGGGGTGCCGAACAATGTTCATGATGCTCATAAGGCCGCCACTTTCACCAATGAAGCTGAAAAAATCCAAACTCTTCATGAGCTTCCGCTTTTGCAAAATCCACCGAGGAAGTTCGTTAACAATCCTCAGGTCGACTGGCAAGGCTTCAGGACAACGTCTCGATCCAGCCCAAGACGCAAGGATCCCTCGAAAATCCCGGGCAAGAGCTGAGCTGAGACCCCACAGCTCAAACAGGGCTATCGGCACGGCTTCATCCGTCCTGATGCTCTTGACAACCTGATTTGGATCTAGGTTCAAGACGTAATCGACCGCAGACTTGAGGCTGAAGCCAGCCTTTTCTGCCATCTCGTTTAAGTCAAGGGAAGGCGATCCAAACACGAGATACGTGGGCTGCACTTCACCGGCTCTCTTCACGATCTCCCGGCAGACCTTACCGTACTCAATCCCGTAACGACTAGTCGCCAAACGAAGACCTCTGAGTTTCTGGAGAAAAGGCAGCAAGGGATGGTGCGTTTCCTCAACGTAAAAACCGGCATAACCCGGGAACGAATCCACCGGCTCAACGATGGGAGGAGATCTGGATACCAGGCGACCAAAGAAGAGGCGGCTCAAACCTGGTGGTGCTCCCAGCGAGGGAGTTCCACGCACATCAGCCAACTGATCCAGGTCTATCCATGCTTGAGAAGTCGAACCCTCTTTCAAGAGGGCGACCCTCACGTCGCCCACCGATATGCGACGAGTTTGAGGATGAGTGGGTATGTTAAGAGGGGGCAGCAAGCCAGAATACCTGAGTTCAGGAATTATTGGAAACAACTGTCTCCTGAGATACTGTGGGACCACGGAAAACCTCAGCAAAAGGGACAAAGTTTTTCCGGCCTGATCATCCGCAGACGGATTTTCCCTGTACAACAAGACCCTCGAGACTTCCGCGATGGCCATGAACCTCGCAAGCATACCTGCTCTCACGGTGAGCTCCTGGAGGTTTGAGTGCGTTGAAAGCGTCGTATCTGGAATGATCACTACGAGCTGAGCTGGCCATTTGGGCATGATAAGTCAACGAAGCTAGGCTTTAGGCGTTCGCCAGACGACAAACACGCTTAAGAGGGAGGGAACAAATTCCGTGATCTAGCGATGGGTCATAGGAGTAGACATGCCCCACACAGGGGCTCCTTGGGCTACAGGCCTAGAAAGAGGGCATCAGAGCCAGTTCCAAGGGTAAGGACATGGGTGCTTCCAGGAAACGGAGGACTAGCCGGCCTCCCTGCTTACAAGGCGGCCATGGGGCACGTCGTATTTACTGAGACCAGAAAGGCATCCCCTAACCTTGGCAGAGAGGTGGGAGAGGCCTACACCCTGTTAGAAATACCTCCCATGAAAGCAGTTGCAGTCAGGCTTTATCTGGCAGGTAAGGCGGTCGGAGAGACATGGGCCGAGCTTGATCAACAGACAAAGGACCTGTTGAAGAGGAGGACCAGCTCGGGCAGGGGTGTTCCGCCGGAGCAACTCAAAGACATTGAAGCTGATCAAGTGAGAGTCATCTTGGTCACGGATCCAGCCAAGACCGGGCTCTCCAAGAAGCGGCCAGACGTACTTGAGGTACCAGTCGACATCCATGACCCCAAGAAGGCTGTGGATTACGGGCTGAGCCTCCTAGGCAAGGACTTAAACTATGGGCAGGATGTCTTTCAGAACTTCAAACCTGGCTCGGCCGTCGACGTGATTTCCATAAGCAGGGGAAAGGGCTTCGGCGGTCCTGTGGCTCGTTTCGGACTGAAGCTGCTTCCTCACAAGTCAAGGAAGACCAAGAGGGGGCCTGGGGCAACTGGTCCTCAGAGGCCAGGGGTAGTTCCTTCCACCGTTGCCAGAGGAGGCCAGATGGGCTACCACCATAGGGTTGATCACAACAAGAAGGTATTCTTTTCGACGCCTGCAGCCGAGCTCAAGATTCCAGGAGGGCTGAAGCACTACGGGCTTCCAAGGTCGACCCTCCTGGCGATATCTGGATCGGTCCCTGGAACGCCCAAGAGGTTGGTCTTGCTCCGCGTTTCGGTCAAGGGCAAGCCCATAGAGCCCCCATCCATTGCGTACACCTCGGTGAGCTGAGATGAGCAAAGACATTCGTCTTGAAACCACAAGGGTCCCGGTGTATGCCCTAGACGGCTCCACGAAAGAAGAGGTTGAGGTTCAAATACCCAAAGCCGATCCCCTGAGGGATGACCTGATACTCAGGGCTTGGATAATCGCTCAAGCGAATTCGGCTCAGCCGCAAGGAAGAAGCCCAGAGGCTGGAAGAGGCGTAAGCGCCATCTCTTGGAATACCGGTAGAGGGATGTCCAGAGTGCCGAGGATGATCTCTGGACGCGCTGCCTTCATATCCAGCGCAAAGGGAGGACACCTTGCACATCCCCCCAGAGCAGAGGAGATAACGAGGAGAAAGATGAACAAGAAAGAGAGAGCTCTGGCCAACTTGCATGCGCTGGCAGCTAGCTTTGATCTGGAGGCAGTGAAGTCGAGAAATCACTTGATTCCCGAGAAAATGACCTCGCTTCCCATCGTGGTCGATGAAAAAATTGAGGACATCGATAAGACGACCGAGGCCTACACTGTGCTTGGTAACCTGGGTCTTTCTCAGGATGTCGAACGCGCAAAAGATGGTAGGAAGGTCAAGAGCGGAAGGGGAAAGATGAGGGGAAGAGGGAAGAGATCCCCTAGGTCACTCCTTCTCGTAGTCTCCGCGAAGGAGGCAAAGCTCCGGCGTGCTGCCAAAAACATGGTAGGAGTTGAGGTCAAGACTCCTGAGGAGCTCGGCATCCCCTTCCTCGCGCCAGGAGGAAAGCCGGGAAGACTTATAGTCTGGTCAAGGCCAGCATTAGAAAGGGCAGAGCAGAAATGGCTGAAGAGTCAGTGATAATGTCCCCTGTATCCAGCGAGAGCTCAATCGCTCTTCGCGAACAAGCCAACACGCTCGAGTTTCTGGTTTCCCGCAAGGCTACCAAGGGCAAGGTGAAGCGGGAAGTCGAGAAGAGGTTCAACGTCAAGGTAGAGAAGGTCAACGTTCAAAACACCTTGAGGGGGAAAAGGGCATTTGTGAAGTTGACCTCCGAGTACAAGGCCTCCGAGTTGGCCACCACGCTGGGCATGCTTTAGGCGATGCACGATGGGAAAGCACATCCTTGTCCAAAGGGCTGGAAGAGGCAACATAAACTTCAGATCTCCATCGTGGATAAAGCTCCAGCCAGCCAGATTGCCTCCAAACGACTACATGGGTACTCTGACCGTAAAGAAACTGGTACACGAGCCAGGCAGGGGAGCGCCCTTGGCACTGGCTTACTCAGACGACATGAAGCAGAGGTTTGCACTCATCGCGGTTGAGGGAATTGGTGTTGGTTCCAAGATCAACATCGGAGCCGAAGGAGAGCTGAAAGCTGGAGACGTGGCAATGCTGGGAAAGATACCAGACGGTGAGAAGATCTGCTTCGTGGAGCTCAGACCGGGAGACGGAGGAAGGCTGGTCAAGGCCTCAGGAGAGTATGCGACCGTGTCTGGTCATGGAACCAACTCCGTCAGCATAATCCTTCCTTCGAAAAAAACCAAGGCCCTCTCTTCCAGTTGTAGGGCTATGATTGGAGTCGTCGCCGGCGGAGGCAGAGCGATGGCGCCCATGCTCAAGGCCGGAGTGGCCTTCCACAAGAACAAGAGAAAAGCCAAGAAGTGGCCAGGCGTAAGGGGCGTCGCCATGAATCCCGTCAGCCATCCTCATGGCGGAGGCGGACACCAGTCGGTCAGTCATCCCTCCACGGTGGCTCGCAACACGCCAGCTGGCAGGAAGGTTGGTCACGTGGCGGCCAGAAGGACGGGCATCCGCAAGAGGTAATAGCCTTGAACGGAACCTGCAAGTGCTAAGGCCTGTTTCCCCAAAAAGTTAAAAGGGAAGATGGTGTTTATCTCATGTCAACCGCGTTCCGCTACCGGGGCTATACGTTGGACCAGCTCAAGGCCATGGACGTACCCTCGCTGGGGGCCCTGCTGGGCACTCACCAGAAGAGATTCCTGATGAGGAACTACAGGACCTTCTACCCTCACATAATGGAGATGATGGCAAAGAGAAAGGACAAGCCGATCAAGACACACCTCAGAGAGCTGGTAATATTGCCCCAGATGGTGGACCACACCTTTGCCGTATACAACGGCAAGGAGTTCGTAGAAGTCAAGGTGACACCAGATATGATTGGGCACAGGCTGGGCGAATTCTCGATCACCTGCAAGAGAGTGGTGCACGGCGAGCCAGGACTCAGGGCCACTAGGTCAAGCTTTGCAGTCCCACTGAAGTGACCCCAAGGGTTGAACTCCCCTCCCCTGTCCTCGTAGGTTTTTTCCTTGACTCCAGTTAGGGTTAAATTTTGGGTCGGCTTTTCAATCGCACTTGTCTGAGTCCAAAGCCAGAGGTATCTTAAGGGGGCAGTTTGTAGAGATAGGCACAGGCCATCCAGCTCTGGAGGGAAAGACCAAGCTCGACCTCTACGAAGCGCTTTACATGCTGAGACGGGGCCTGCTCGATGTAGCCGATCAGTCAGGAAGACCTATTCCGCAAGAGGGGCTCATATTTGCCTCCCCCGATGACAAGTTCTGGCAGAAATTTGTGGTTTACGAGGACCTGAGGAAAAAAGGCTACGTGTTGGGGCCCTCACCCATTCCACTGGCCTTCTATGTCAAGCGCAGAGGCGAAGAGGTTTCTCCAACGCTCCTTTACGTGATGCTTGAGGGTAGGACCGAGTCGTTCTCTTCACTCCTCTCCGTGCTGCAAGCCGCAAGAAGTACGAAGAAGGACGCGATACTGGCCATAGTGGATGCTACGGGGGGACTTTCTTATTATGGGGCAGCTCTTTCAAGACTTGACAAGAGGGACCGAAGTCCCTGCTCTCATCAAAACCATGAGGTTAGGCAATGCCATACTCATGGGTTTGGCTGTAGCGGCCAGCGAGGTAGTGGCTGCACGCGGTATCCCTACCATCCCCGTGGCACTTGCAGGTTTCTACATCGCTTTTTCGCTCACGGCTGGCGTCATGATCACAAACGACGTGTTTGACTTGGAGATAGACCGCATAAACAGGCCTGACAGGCCACTGCCTTCTGGCAGGCTCAGAAAAGACACAGCCTTGACGACCGCGGTACTTCTGTTCATCAGCGGGGTCGCCGTATCCATCCTTGGAAGCTGGATGGAGCTGGCCTTTCCCCTCGCTGTTGTCTCTCTGTTCCTGTCCCTAGCCTATAACTGGAAACTGAAGAGACAAGGCCTGCTTGGAAACGCAGCCGTGAGCTTCAACGTAGGTTTGCCTTTCCTCTACGGGGCCGTGATGGTTGGACGCCCTTTCACCACGCTGAACCTCCTGTTCTTCTTCTATGCCTTTGCAGCAAACATGGCAAGAGAGATAATCAAGGGTATACCAGACATGGAAGGAGACTCCAAGAGGGGAATGAAAACCCTAGCTGTCAAAAGCGGGCCTAGGACGGCAGCCCGTCTGAGCTTTGTCATTCTTCTAGCCGACGTTATCGCGAGCCCCCTGCCTTACTTCCTCCACGCCGCAGGTCTCATCTACGTAGCACTACTCCTGCCCGGCGATGCCCTTCTCGCAATTTCGGCAACTCGCACCCTGATAAATCCCGCCCCCGAAGAGGCCAGTTCCAGCAAGAAAACCATGCTTCTGGGAATGGGACTCATAGTACTCGCATTTCTCCTGGCTCCTCTTCCGCGAGCATCGATATCCATAAAAAGGCCGTCCTCTCGTAGGACAAATGGGAGGAGGAAGCAAGAAGAAACCGATATCCAAAGCACAGCCTGCCGAAGAGCACAAAGAACAAGCCGGAAAGAAGGAAGAGAAGGGAAAGAAGGAAGGAAAAAAAGAAGAGAAGACCCTGTCGCAATACGAGATAAATCAAGACCTGTTTTCAGCCCTACTGAGCTCTTTGAAGAGGGCAAGGGTCATGACCGCGTTTGACCTCAGCAGTGCGGTTGGAGTGAGTTACGGGCTCGTGCTGAGGGCCCTGGGCCAGCTCGAAGCGGAGGGAAAAATCAAGATCATTTCAAAAAACAAGCGTTCTAAACTCTACGCCTTGTCGTAAAAAAAAGCGCTTCAGCTGAACTTAGTCAACTCTTTGGCGTCTATCTTGGTTGGGGGTTTCAGGGAAGATGCCACGTCCATGAGTTCCTTGGACGATGGTACGGACCAAATGCAGTAGGCTTCCCCCTTTCCAATGTAGGTGTACTGAAGCTGAAAACCCTTCGGCAACTTCCCTCCCGAAGCCGCTGCCTTGACCGTGTCGAAGAACTTCTGCGCATCCT
>JAGDXH010000002.1:3200-5042 GCA_023256295.1 Thermoproteati archaeon | reverse complement strand
CGCATCCTTGTCCTTTGACTGATCCCATGTGTGATGCACCAAAACGAAGACCATTTCGATCACTTCAAGACTGCCGGAGAATTTACGTCTTTCCCAGCCAGCAACGCAATGCATTTATGCCCTCTCGCCTTAAGCCCGGGATAAAAATGAAGGACAACCTGATATACAAGCTAGTTCCATCAGGCAAAGGTCTGTTCTTGGCATACGATCACGGGATAGAGCACGGGCCGACCGACTTCAACGAGGTCAGCGTGGACCCGGCATTCGTGATGGAAGTTGCTGAAAAGGGGCAATTCGAAGCCGTCGTGTTCCACAAAGGCGTCGCAGAGAAGTACTACAATGGGAGGGTGCCTCTCATCCTGAAGCTGAACGGGAAGACAAAGCTGCGGGAGGGTGACCCAGTCTCTAGGGCTGTCTGCACGGTCGAGGAGGCCCTAAGCCTAGGAGCTGCAGCAGTTGGCTACACCGTCTACGCTGGAAGCGAGTACGAGAGAGAGATGTTCACCGAATTCGGCGAAATCGTCAGGGAAGCACACAAGCTTGACGTGCCAGTCGTGCTCTGGAGCTACCCCAGAGGACATTCCATTAAGGACCAATTCGCCCTCGACGTGGTCGCGTATGCAGCCAGGGTCGGACTGGAACTTGGAGCGGATGCTGTAAAGGTAGAGTACACGGGTAGCCCACAGGACTTCAGGTGGGTGGTTAAGTCGGCTGGCAAAGTGAAGGTCTTCATGGCCGGTGGGCCGAAGGCGCCAACTGACGAGGCCTTCCTCACCCAAGTAAAAGGCGTCATGGAGGCCGGAGGGGCTGGCCTCGCGGTTGGGAGGAACGTCTGGCAGCACAAGGAACCTCTGAAGATATCCAAAGCCCTCAGGGCCATAGTCATGCAGGGTCAAGACGTGAAGCAAGCCATGGCAGCAGCCGGCCTCTGAGCTCAGCACTGCTTAAATCCTGAGACGGCTTTTTTTTATGAACCATCGCAGCCACCGGTCTTTGCCGGAATCCTTCAGAAACGCTGCAGTACCGGCAGCTGAGCTGCTTGAACTCATGAAACTCAGCGAAGACGATATCGTGGTCGACGTGGGGTCAGGGAGCGGCTATTACTCCTTCCTGTTCGCAAGCAGTTGCAAAGAAGTGCTGGCACTTGACCTTTATTCTCAAGCGGAAGCAAGAGAACTCGCCTCTAGGGCAGAGAAGGCTGGAATCAAGAACCTGAAGGTCATCCCAGGGGATGCCTGCAACATGCTCTGGACGCTGAGTTTCACGCATGCCTTCTTCTCCAACAGCTTCCACGACATGGGGTGCAGGGATGATATCCTGAGCTCCATCAGAAACGCCGGTGCCAAGCTCACAGTGGTGGAGTTCAAACCGACCACTCCGTTCGGTCCCCCATCTTTCATCAGGATTCCAAAGACGGAGCTGGAAAGGCTGGCTGAGGCCCACGGCTTTTCAAAGCTTGGGGAGAAGGACTTCAAATTCCACTACGCGCTCTCATTCGGCCCGTCTCCCCGAATCGTTTAAAAGACGGAGAGTAGAGTCTCGCAAATGAGCCAAGACGACGAAGAGCTGGAAAAGTTAAAAAAGGAGACCATCAAAAAGATGATGACGAAACCGGCCGTTTCCCCTCAGCCGCATGGCCCCGTTGAACTCAGTGACCAGAACTTTGACCAGTTCGTAGCCGCCCATGACTACGTTGTCGTAGATTTCTGGGCTCCTTGGTGTGTTCCCTGCAGGATAGTCTCACCCATCCTAGAGGCTCTCAGCCAAGTCTATGGTGACCGCGTGACCTTCGCAAAGGTGAACACGGACCAAAATCCAGCGACTGCATCAAGGTTCTACATA
>JAGDXH010000002.1:2290-3190 GCA_023256295.1 Thermoproteati archaeon | reverse complement strand
GTCGTCGATCAGATAGTGGGGGCCTATCCCAAGTCATACATCGAAGCCACGATAAGGAAGTACCTATGATGAACATCGCATGAAGAGGAAGGCTTCCATCTGGGCGCTGACGAACAGGACCACCGCTATCAGCAGGAACAGCCAGAAGGCATTCTGAACCTCCTTTCTGAAGTTACGACGAAATAGGGCCAAGGTCAGGTAGATGCTCTCTGCCGTAGCCGCGGAATAACTCAGGAACTCAAGCCAGAATATTGGTGTCGCCATCAGGGTCAGGAAGCGGATTGCTCCGGTAGAGGCCCCGTAGAGCTGGGGATAGGCAGTCGCTTGAGCTGCCATCACGTAACCAGTCTGGAAAGAGACTATGCTGCCCAAAAGCGGCCCAGCGATCGGTATCGCCATGTAAACCGAGATCCTGTAGTTGTTGGCGAATATGTACAGCGCCACGCTTTCCTTTCCGCCAGACGGTAAGCTCGAGTTGAGTCCTTGCACCTGGGCCTGGGCTAGGCCTGCGGATATGGGCATCCCAGCCCCGACGAGTGTTGAAATCACCAAGAACTCGAACATCAGAAAGAAGACGAACAGCCTGTCCTTTTCAGAGAGTGCCTCGTATGACTTCCTCATGGATGCTACAAGCAGCTCATACGCCTTCACAAGAGGATGAACGCGCTTTGTGCTCTCTTGCCCCGTCTGAGCCGCCTGTTTCGGCGGACCTTCCTGCGGCTGCTTGGGCCGCTCAGGAGATGCTTCTTGGACGCCGATCTGCGTGCTCGGCAAGGAAGCACCCTCCTTGACCTCTGAGATGCCACCAAGCTGGAAAAGCGGCTTCCCGTCAAAGTCCCTCAGCCTAGACCCGCAGTGGGGGCAGTACCAGACATCGTCGCTCGGCAGCTCCTCACCACA
>JAGDXH010000002.1:1771-2280 GCA_023256295.1 Thermoproteati archaeon | reverse complement strand
TTTAACCAAGGCTTCCGTAACGTATAGCTCCTCACCGCAGAAAGGGCACTTGCTCATAATTAGTTGTTGCCGACTGTATAAACGCTTTTTGGCTCGCTGACGCAACGAGCTCAATCAAGGTATACCTGCCGTCACGTAGAGGAGAGGCGCCCACATGGCGATCGCAAGGACTAACCACGCCACTTTGTTCCAGCTGAACACCTTTGATCCATCAAGGGGCGGAATTGGAAGCATGTTGAAGCTGCCGAGAAACAGGTTGACGTAGAAAAGATATCCGAAGAGGAAGGGAGCAATTCCGATCGCGTATGCCAAGTACGACCCCGCGGCAAAGACCGCGTTGGCAAGAGGACCTGCCAAGGATATCAGTCCGTCCTCCCTGCGTGCCCTCCACGGAAAAGGATCGTAGGAAGAGGTTATGTACACTGCTCCAGGCGCGGCGAATATTATCGGACTTCCGATGGCAACCAGAAAAACCGCAAGCAAAAGCCCCCATGTCCACATCCTGTACT
>JAGDXH010000002.1:1451-1750 GCA_023256295.1 Thermoproteati archaeon | reverse complement strand
GGAACAAAGGCAAGACCCAGAAGGGCCAGGCCCATGGCCACAGAGAACCCGGAGTAACTGCCAAACATGGCCCTTCCGAATACCACGCCCAAAATCCCCCACGATATCAGCAACTCTCCGACTTCTCTGCCGCTGAAGGCCCACAACCTCCCCCTTCTGTACCGGTAGTACAAATCACCGTGAGCAGACGAGGGCTCTTACGCTTTTCCCTAGAAGAGCGACCTGAGCCAAGCCAAGAAGCCCTTCTTTTCCGTCTTCGGACGCGGCTCGGAACCCGCCTGCAGAGGGCTGGGCGCATT
>JAGDXH010000002.1:0-1441 GCA_023256295.1 Thermoproteati archaeon | reverse complement strand
GAGGCTGCTGCACATCGGTGGGCACTGCGGCTGGGACTTGGGCCTCCGAGGGCTGCACAACCTGAGGGGCTGCAGGCTCCGTACTTGGAGCAGAGGACTGTTCCTGCATGGCCTGAGCTCCATTCGCAGCGACCGGGAAGTGTTCCTTCTGCTTCAGGAACTCCTCTCCCTTCGCCGTGATGTAGAGGGCCGTGGCCCTCCCCTTACCGTATTTTTTTTCCACAAGCCCAAGCTCTCCCAAGGACTTCACTATGGTAGCCACCACAGGTCTGGAGACGCTTATGGCCTTTTGGACGTCGCTGACCTTGCAGCCTGGGTTCTGCTTGATGAAGTCCAGAGCTTGGGTAGACTTCTCACCCTCGACCTGGTATTCTGCCATTTTCATGACCCCTTCACGGCGAGGTATAAATAGGCTCCGCTAAAACAAATTGTAAAACTATAATTTACATTTAAGGTTGTTTAACTTCTAGACGCAGTGAACGCAAAGCCGTTTAAGTCAAGAAGATCTGCTCCTGAGATGGAGATAACTGTTCTCGGATCCGGAGGGACCGCACCCACGCGCTCAAGAGCCTGCTCTTCGTTCTTGGTCGATGGAAAGATAATGATCGACGCCGGACCGGGCTCTTTCTATAACCTCAGGAAGTTCCAGATGGATCCGCTGCAGATCCAAGCAGTCCTTTTGACGCACTTGCACGGCGACCATCTGTTCGACCTACCAACGCTCATTTGGGGTATGGCCGCCGATGGAAGAAGAGAAACCCTTCTTGTGTACGGCCCTAGCGGCACGCGGGATGCCGTCAAGGCCCTGCTGGAAGCGGGGAGGACACCCAAGACCTTCGTAGCATACGACGTGGAGGTACACGACATCTTTCCAGGCGAATCGCTGAAAGTTGGGGCATTCAATGTCAACACAGCAGCCGGAATGCACACGATCCAAGATGTAGCCTACAGACTTGAGCTCGGAAGCCCCTCGGTCACATTCTCAGGGGACACTCAACCTTCAGACGGAGTGGTGAGGCTGGCAAGTAAGACGGACGTGCTCTTTCACGAGGCCTCATTTCTAGGGCAAGAGGAAGAGCAAGCCCGCACCACCGGTCACACCACAGCGACGCAAGCCGGAGAGGTAGCCCGGAGGGCCGAGGCCAGAGCTCTTGTACTCACGCACGTAACGCCCAGGCTTGGGAAAAATCAGGAAGAGCTTGTTTCTGAGGCCAGAGCCAAATTTCGCAACGTTGCTGTCTCATTCGATGGGCTGATGGTCGTGATCTGATCAGAGGAAGATGGCTCCTGCGATCACGACTGGGAGAGAAAGCGCAAGGGGAAGTACAAAGGTCCAAGAGCCTCCCGCGAGCTTTCCCATGAGGACGGCGCACATGATAGAGGAAAGCACGGATAGGGGGTAAACCGCGGGAGAGGCAGCCCCACCCACGGCAGAGATGGA
>JAGDXH010000064.1:16808-17270 GCA_023256295.1 Thermoproteati archaeon | reverse complement strand
CCACCTTTTCTGACTGCGCTCAACACGTCCTCCCAGCTATCCGCGTTCTCGAGGTCGCCTCCGTAGGTGTAGCCGTTGCCGATCTCCCATGGAAAGTGCGCGTCGCTTCCACCTGTCTTGGCCCTGGGCCTGAGGGAAGCAGCCTTGCGGTTGGCACCGGGAAACCAGTTTGAAGCGTTGAAAACTTCGACTGCATCGACCGCGACACCACTAAGCAACGACTGCCCGATGGCGGCTTTGCCTCCCGAAAAAGGATGAGCTGCCACCGAGAGGCCGCCCCTCTCTCTGATGAAGTCCAAAGCCTCAAGAAGCTCTATTCCTTTCCTTGGACACTCTTCTATGCCCAGCCCCAGCAAGTGTCCCGCGTCAGTTGTTATCTCCACGCCCGGTACGACGATCAAGTCAGCGATTCCCTTGAAACTTGGTATCCCTTTTATAGTATCGTGGTCCGTCACAGCGAAC
>JAGDXH010000064.1:16412-16798 GCA_023256295.1 Thermoproteati archaeon | reverse complement strand
CCCCTCCTCCTTGCCGCCCGAACTATGTCTTCCGGCCGATTGGCCGAATCACTTGAGTAGATGCTGTGAACGTGCATGTCGATCTTGGACGCAAAGACGCCGACCTCGCTCATCAACGGACCCTCGAGCCCTCTGGTACGTCGCGCATGGGCACAAGTATGCCAAGGCTGCCGTCTGGGCCTTCTGCGGCTAACACCATGCACTGGGACTTCTCTCCCATCATGTCTCTCTCCCTGATATTTACCAGGACAGCCACCTTCTTGCCGATCAACTCATCCGGATCGTACTTCAACCCCAGCCCACCGAGCGTGGTTTTCGTGAAACCCCCTAGGTCAAACCTTATGCGCAACAGTTTTTTGGAGCCAGCCACCCTTTCCGCGCTGACC
>JAGDXH010000064.1:0-16402 GCA_023256295.1 Thermoproteati archaeon | reverse complement strand
GCGACCAATCCTGATGTCCAACTTCGAGAAGTCCGAGATGTCGATTGAGGGCAGGACCAACTCCTGCGGACTCTGCTCGGGTGAGGTTACCGAGGATTCAGGCAGTTCGGTCACCTTTGAAAACAACGGCCTGGGTTTCAGCATGGGCGTCCCAGGCGGAATTGGTTGGCTAAGGGTCTCCCAGCTTGGCTTCATCCCCAAAAACGAAAGTGCCAAGGTCGCCGCAGCTGGCGCAAAGGGATAGAGCATCACTGCCAAGTCCTTGGCAACTTCAACTCCAACGTAGGCCGTCGTCGAAGCCGTTTGGGGGTTCAAACTGAGTTGCTTCCATGGCTCCCTACCATTGAAGTATCTGTTGCCACTCCGCGCCAATGCAAGCAGCTCTTCGACTGCCCTCTGCAAAGAGGTACGCTCCATGAACTCACGGTAAGATTTGCTCCTCTCTTCCGCCTCCATCAGCAGTTGGCGACTTTCGTCGTCAAGCACCGGCTGGGGCACCTTCCCTCCAAAATTGGCATAGGCAAATGCCAGTGTCCTGTGCACGTAGTTTCCAAGCGTATCATTTAGGTCAGCGTTTATCCTAGACGCAACGCTCTGGAACGTTATGGAGACGTCTTTTCCCTCTGGCCTGACCTGCATGAGCACGAACCTCCAGTCCTCTGCTGGAAAAGCAGACAAAGCTTCGGTGCTCCATATACCTTTCTTCTTGCTCTTAGATGCTTTTTCGCCTCCAAACAATATGAACTCCGTGGTGCTCACCGTCCACGGAAGCACATAGTCGTCTCCCGAAGCTAGGAGCAAAGCCGGGAGAATTATTGTATGGAAAGGTATGTTATCCTTTCCTATGAAGCACACAAACCTCGAGGCAGGGTCGCTCCAAAGCTCCATCCAACCCGTTGGTTTTCCCAGCCTCTCATAGTACTCTTTTGTGGCGGAGACATAGCCAAGTACCGCCTCCATCCAAACGTATATGGTCTTTCCCTCAGCACCTGGAAACGGCGCCGGGATTCCCCAGCTGTTGTCCCTCGTAACCGATCTCGGCTTCAGCCCTTCTCTTATCATTGCCAAACTCTGAGCCCTGGCGTTGTCAGGGAGCCTGTCGTTTGACCTTATGTAACTCTCAAGCTGCTGAGAAAAGCTTGCCAAGTCGAAGTCCCACTCGTTGGTTGTCTTCCATGTCAGTGGCCCGTTACAGAACACTCCCCTCGGATTTATCAGGAGCTTCGGCTCGAGCAACCGGCCGCAGTTATCGCACTGGTCGCCATGAGCCTCAGGGTAACCGCAGTAAGGACATGTACCTACCACAAACCTGTCTGGCAAGAACATCTTCTTCTCTTCGCAGTATGGCATCTCCACATCCCGCTTGAATATGAAGCCGCGATCATAGACCTTTGAGTAGAAGTCCTGCACGAACTTCTTATGGACCTCGCTTTCTGTGCGCGTGTAGTTATCAAGCTGTATCTCCCAATCCTTTAGTATCTGAAGTACTCTCCCGTGATTGGCATCGGTGAGTTCCCTTGGAGAGATTCCTCTCCTCATGGCCTCGACCTCAATGGGTGTTCCATGCTCATCCGAACCGCTCACGCTTACAACCTCTTCTCCATTCATCTTGAGGTATCTGGAAAAAGCATCAGCTGAGAGCAAGTGAATCAGCGTTCCCAAATGAGGTTCATAGTTGACGTATGGCCAAGCCGCAGTCACTATCCACTTTGGCCCCTGCATTTGCAGATACCATTGGCATATATAAAAACTCAGCTCCGTTATGCTAAAAAGCCAAGTGCATTATCTCACGAGAAACGTGAGGATTTGTCCCAGATGCGGAAACCCAATCCCGGAAGGACAGGGATACTCTAGGCTGAGCTCACATCATCTTGGAAACGGAAACCTGTGTGCGAACTGTGCTCTCTCCCTGCTCGACGACGCGCCGCCCCTGATCAAGCTAGAGGTACCAAGGTGCAGATCATGTGGATCCATCAGATGGAGGGGCAGATGGATTCAGCAACCGTACGCTTCTGATGTGGTGCTTGATTCGCTTGGCCACCTTGTGCGCGACTCTGACGGAATCCAAGTTACCATAGAGGGGGACGACGCGTCTTCCAACTCCGAAAGAATAAGCTACACCGCAGCGCTAGATGTTGGATTTGGTTTGAAGAAAAAGCTCAGCGGCATCGTCGCGCTGGAATTCTCAAGCTCCCTTTGTCCAATTTGCAGGATGGCCAGCCAAAAGGAGTACCCGTATCTCATCCAGATAAGAGGAGAGGGCAGAAAGCTGCTTGACGGCGAGCTTAGAGACGTTGAAGTCATGGTAGGCTCCCTGGTCAGGAGGTTTTCAGATTCGCCCTCCAAGGTCGAGGAAAAAGAGGGAGGACTGAACGTCGAGTGCTACTCTCCTTCCTTGGCGCTGATCTTGAAGCGGGAAGTAGAAAAGAGGTTCATGGTACAAACGCTAGAAAGCCAGAGGCTCCTCAGGACTGAGAGAGACGGCAAGAAGATCTATCAGAGGATATACTCCATGAGGCTATTCAGACTAAGGCTGGGCAGCTCGATCTCCATGAGCGGCATCGTTGCAAACGTCGAGGGAGCGGAGGGAAGAGACCTCGTCATGAAAGACAAAGATGGGCACGAGTTCTCCATGTCCATGAGAAGGGCTTTCGACTTATACAGGTCCAAGAAGTTGAACGTGGTCAACTACCGAAGGGCTTTTCTGATCACGCCGGTTCCGGCAATGGACGAAGAAGACGAAATTCTTTTGGAGACCGCTAAAAAAGCTGCAATGAAAGCCTATGCGCCCTACTCCAAGTTCAAGGTTGGAGCAGCACTCATGGCAAGCGACGGCAGCATTTACACCGGATGCAACGTGGAGAACTCCTCCTATGGGTTAAGCATGTGCGCAGAGAGGGTGGCACTGTTCAAGGCCGTGTCTGAAGGAAAGAGGGAGTTCTTGGCCATAGCCGTGATATCAGATTCAGGCCCGGTTACCCCATGTGGTGCCTGCAGGCAGGTCTTGTTCGAGTTCTCGCCAAACATCAGAGTTCTGACGGAAGGTCAAGAGCACTCCCTGAGCGAGCTGCTACCTCATGCCTTCTCGCTTCAGGATGGGCGTGCCCCGCGATAGCGTTAAAACGAAGAGCCTCAAATAGACCATGTCAGAAGAGCCAAAGGTAGGAGGAAAAGAATATCACATAGCTTGCGGCCCAGGGGATGTCTCTCAGTATGTACTGCTCCCTGGAGATCCCGAGCGGACCAGCAGGATTTCTTCTAAATGGGACTCTGTCAGGTTCAAGGCATCTCATCGCGAGTACACCACGCACACAGGAACTTACAAAGGTGTGGAGCTCACCTCTACCTCTACCGGCATCGGAGGACCAAGTCTAGGCATAGCCCTCGAGGAGCTCTTCAGAATTGGCGCGAATACCTTCATAAGGGTAGGGACCACGGGCACCATACAGGATGACGTATCAATAGGAGACCTCATAATAACCGAAGCTGCGGTACGGCTTGACGGGGCCAGCAAGCAATACGTCATGAGTGAGTACCCAGCCGCAGCCAGCTATGAGATAACGCTTGCCCTCATAGAAGCGGCCGAAGAGTTGGGAGTTCCCTATCATGTGGGCGTCACAGCAAGCACCGATTCCTTTTACACCGGGCAAGGCAGGCCTGGCTTTGGTGGCTACGCCCAAAGCTGGATGAGAAACCTAATCCCGGATCTGCGTGCTGCAGGCGTGCTGAATTTCGAGATGGAAGCAGCCACCCTCTTCACCGTCGCGAGGCTCTACGGAGGACGGGCAGGAGCCATCACAGCCGTCATAGCGCAGAGAGAGAGCAAGCAGTTCGACCCGGATGCCGGCATCGACGCTGCCATAGACGTAGCCAATGAGGCGATTCGGAAACTAAGGGCCTGGGACGACCTAAAGAAGACTCTAGGTAAAGCGCGCTTCTACCCATCTCTTGAGAGAGACAAGTCCCAAAAAGCCAGAGGTCTCTAGAGATCCTTTTAAGATACCCAGCTAGCGGATTATGCCCTACCTTTTGATCACGCCAGCCGGCCTAGTCGCGCTAGACGACAGTTTATCAACCCTTTACTCGAGAACTCTGAGCAAAGAAGAGGCGAAACAGGTGCTATCTGATCTGTCAGGAGGCAGGCTGCCCCAACAGGCAGAGGACGTGCTGGCAGCCCTGACTGGAAGAGGGGACGTGACGGTTTTCTCAGAAGAAGTACTAAAAGCTCTGAGCGGCAGGATCCCTGCAAAGCTGGCCAGTCCTGAAGAATACAGGACAGTACTCAGGGAGGAACTACTGGCAGCCGCCCTAGGCATTCCCTCGGAAGAATACAGAAAAAGGACAGCTGAGTTCTCCGCGCAGGAAAGCATGGCTGGCATATCGGCCAGCTCCGAGAGGAAGGACTTGTTGGCAGCAGAAGGTATCAGAGCCATAGATGACCTAGATCAAGCACTCAACCTACTTTCCACAAGAGCAAAGGAATGGTATGGGGTGCATTTTCCGGAGCTTCAAGAACTCGTACCAGACGTGAAGAGCTACCTCAAGATAGCAAGCGCGGGGCTCAGGGAAGATTTGACAGAGGACGCCGTCAAGGGCCTCAAGGGAGGCAAGAGCGTTGCCAAAGCTGCAGTCAGCTCCATGGGAGCTCACTGGAACAGGGAATCATGGCTGCCTCTCAAGCAACTTTCAGATGCCCTCCTTCAGATGTACGAGGTCAGGGAGGAACTCGATAGCTACGTGGAAAAGGCTATGAAAGATGCTGCTCCAAACCTAACCGAACTCGTGGGAGCTCCCCTTGGTGCTCGGCTCATATCTCTTGCCGGAGGCTTGGACCGCCTAGCCAGAATGCCATCAAGCACGATACAGGTGCTTGGAGCTGAAAAAGCCCTCTTCAGAGCCATGAAAACGGGTGCCAAGCCCCCAAAGCATGGAGTCATATTTCAGCATCCAGCCATTCACTCAGCTCCTCGCTGGCAAAGGGGGAAGCTGGCAAGAGCAGTGGCAGCGAAGATAGCCCTAGCTGCCCGCATCGACGCTTTTGGCGCGGGCCGGCTTGAGCCCAGCATCAAGCGGGATCTGGACGAGAAGATCAAAAAGATCTCCTCATCTCCACCACCCCCAAGGAAGCCCCAGCAAAGGCCCACATGGAGAAAGAAGGGGCGCAGGTGAGGGGTTTGAAGGGGGCCGTCCCCTCCTTTCAGGTACTTTCAGTATCTCCATTGGAGGATATGGAGAACGTTTACAGGGTGAGGCTGAGGGAGGGGCCCAAGACGCGCTCTGAACTGGCAACGCTCAATTTGGCAAGGGGAAAGAGCGTGTACGGAGAACCCTTGATTCACTTCGACGGAAAGGAGTACAGACTCTGGTCTCCATACCGCAGCAAGCTTTCCGCCTTCATAACAAAGGGTTTCCGGGGCGATTTTGCACGCCCATCGTCGAAGGTCCTTTACTTGGGCGCAGCCCAAGGAACAACGGTCAGTCATGTTTCAGATATGGTAGGAGAAAACGGGATGGTCTACGCGATCGAGATATCTCCAAGGGCCATGGTAGACCTGCTCGAGCTGGCGAGGAACAGAAAAAACGTGGCTCCAATACTCGCAGACGCCAGGGCACCTTTTACCTACGCTGGCAAAGTCTACGCCTCAGACTACCTTTACTGCGACGTGGCCCAGCCTAACCAGGCCGAGCTCTTCGTCGAAAACGCGCGCTACTACCTCAAGAGAGATGGCTTGGGAATGATAGCGATCAAGGCACGGAGCATTGACGTCACCGCCGACCCAAGGCTGATCTACAAAGGTGAAAGAGAAGTCATCGAAAAAAAAGGATTCAAGGTGCTGCTGGAAAGGGAGCTAGATCCTTTCGAAAGGGATCACATGATGTTCTACGCCAGATGGTTGGGTTGAGGGCAGGCGTTGATGAGGCAGGCAGAGGGCCCGTGATAGGACCCATGGTCATAGCACTCGTAGCTGGAAGCCAAGAAACGGAAACAATCTTGACAAAACTTGGCGTCAAGGACTCAAAGCTTCTATCGCGCAAATCCAGATCACGCCTCGCTAAAGCGATACCAAAGGTGGCGCTCGTCACCGCAATTGTCATCCCTCCTTTTGTGATTGACCGCTGGGTAAGGCCCACGGGACTAGGCCTGAATGAGCTTGAAGCCGAGGCCATGGCAGAGCTTCTAGCCATGGCAGGCGCCGATGAGGCCTGCGTTGACGCACTCGCAGACGAGATGAAGTTCGCAGAAAAGATAAGATCTCTTTCAGGTATCGCGAACATCTACGCGAGGCATTCGGCTGATAGAGATTGTCCGCTTGCGTCTGCGGCATCTGTAGTCGCTAAACACATGCGGGATGAACTCGTGGGAACCATACCAGGAGCAGGATCGGGCTATCCCTCAGATCCTAACACAGTTTGTTTCTTGAAAGCTGTAGGACGCACACCCGCCTTTGTCAGGAAAAGCTGGAGGGTTGGAGGAAGGCACAAGTTCGGTGAGGGACCAGTCCTTTGGAACCCCTAACAAAATGGGTAAAGGAGGGAGAAGCCTGGCTACTAGCTCCAGCTACCAATGCGAACAAGAAATCCAGTATTCCATTCTACAACGCGAACTCGGACCTTGCACGTGACATCTCGTTGGCCGTGCTGATTAGCCTCGGCGCCAGGGGCCTCAGAGTAGCGGATGCCATGACTGGCGTCGGGATCAGGGCCATAAGATATGCCATGGCAGGCGCAGATGTGGTGGCAAACGATCTGGCGCCATCATCTCTTGATCTGGCTTTAGAGTCCTCCAGAAGAAACGGTATCTCCGATCGCATCTTGTTCCAATCAGCAGACGCCAGGGAATTCCTCTATGCCAGCAGCAATCCAAACTCCAGGTTTGACTTGGTAGACATAGATCCGTTTGGAAGTCCAGCTCCCTACGTCGACGCCGGTCTAGCGGCAACCAAAGCTGGGGGGATTCTCGCCGTCACTGCCACAGACTTGGCCACGCTCTGCGGTCACTATCCAACCGCTGCGCTTGAAAAGTACGGTGCACTTCCTCTTAGGTCTGAATTCTCGCACGAAACGGCGCTTAGGCTGCTGATCTCTTACATCTATCGCAGGGCAAGATTGCAAGGAATGCACATCAGACCGATGCTTTCGTTTTACGCAGACCACTACATCAGGACGTTCGTAAGGGTGGAGGCTCATGCGATTCCAGAAGAGGGTCTGGCCATGGGCTTCTTGGCTTATTCGAGGGAAAGCAGACGGAGGCGCTGGGGGGTAGAGCCCATGGTACCGCTCTCAGCTGGCGAAGAAGTCGCAGGGCCCCTTTGGTTAGGTAAGATGTGGGAGAGAGAGTTTGTTGGAAGGGTTCTGGATGCCGTCGTGAAGAGACCAAGCTCCTTCAGTCGTCCAGAAAGGTCGGTGCGCTTGATGAGTGTCATCAGCAAGGAACTTGATGGTTTGCCCTTCTTCTACACACTATCTTCAATTCTGGGAGGTAACATACCCAAGACGGCAGAGGTGATAAGCAAACTCAAGGAGTCTGGCATCCAGGCTTCAGGCACTCACTTCGACGGTCAAGGGATCAGATTCAACCCTGGCGACAAGGATCCCAAGATCTTTCTCAAAGACGCGCTTGCCAAGAGGACATCGCAGGGAGTAGCCCGACGCAACCGCATATATTTCTCTACTTTCTTTTCTGGAAGACCTTGGTTTGATCAACGTGACTTTGACGAAAGATGAGCGAAGTAAGGGCAAAAAACCCTCCATCTCCTTGGACTGAAACAGCTTGATCACCAAGGTACCACCAGATTCTAGGCTTGAGCGGCACCAACTGAGAGCTGCTTCCCAAAGCTCCTCCGCCCTAGCCATATCTGTTGAGGAAACACCCGTCATCTTCGGCGAGGCGTCGCAGAAGATCGAAGAGAACTTCCCGATGTCCTGCAGTTGTCTCATGTCCCCCTTCACGAATTGGAAGTTATCTCCAGACAACCTAGGATCCACCAGGTCAAGACCGATGACCTTTCCATTCTCACCAACGGCATCCATGAGCACCTGCGACCACCCACCGGGCGCGCATCCAAGATCCAGCACCCTTGAGCCTGTCCGGACTCCCATGCGTTCCATTATTTCTTTCAACTTTAATGCCGATCTCGACCTGTAACCCATTCTCTTGGCCTGTTTGTAATACTTGTCGTTTTGACCTCTTTGCCAGGGCAAAAGCATCACCTCCTGCCTCTTCCCGGACCTAAGCCGCGAAGCGAGGAGTCTTTTTGGCGCCCACCTGGCCTTCCAAAGCTTCTCTCGTGCGTTTGGCGCAGGTCATCTTGAGATCCGACGCGAGACCTTCTGTAGAGGAACAGCGAAGAACCGCTCTCTGGAACACTGGAACCCTTCTGCGGTTTTATGAGAAGATAAGGCTCGGCGATCGGCCCGAACACGTCAATCACAGGCCCTATAACGTTTCCCCTGGAATCTGCCACCAGAAGGTCAGTCCCTGGCAATGACTTCGCAACCGCGACCAGCATACCCGACGGAGTCACGTGAAGAAACTTAGCTTGCCTCAAGAACCTCCTCTCCTTTTCTTGACCTGAACCCCTATCTTTTTCAACAACTGGGACTTCTTTCCATCCCATTCAACAGCTATCCTCCCTTCCGTATAGAAGTCGCGAGGGTACTTGGCAGCCTCGAGCCTCGCCCTAAGGCCTAAGTGCACGGCCGCCTCCAGCAACTCCTGGGCCGTGGGTTTCTTCACGCACATGGAAACTGCCAGCTTCCTACCCTGCGAACGACTTTTTGAGACATCGAGGTAGACTGGCCACACCCTGAAATCGGTCACTTCTGGGTGTGTTTCAAACCCCGCTAAAAAGGATTCGCGTCACGCGGAGCTTTCGCGCAACAGCCTTCCGTTTACTGTCCCGTGCTGCCCAACCCTTGAAGTCACAACCACAAGCCCAGCCTCGGTCCGCACGTAACTTCCTTTGGTGATTATGTTGGACCTGGCATATTCAGTATGCGAAGGCGTCTTCTCCACGCTCAAGATTTTCAATCTCTTTATGGAGCCATCGGAGGAGTCATATGCATTTACGTAACTGACAGACTTAGCCCTTACCTTGTGATTGCCGCCCCTTACCCTCTCCACTTCAAATACCTCCTTCTCAGCTAGCGCAACGCATGGATGAAATGGTCTCTGCAGCTCGTAGGATCTCTTCTTTCTCTGTCTGCCCTTCAAACCTCCGCTTGGCTTTCTTCTGTCAGGCCCTTGGTAATAACTCATAAGGAAAGTCACACGCTGCTAATTAGCCTTTCCCTGCCTCAGCTGAGCGAAAAGCTCCCCTAACACACCCAGGTAGCCGCGCTTGAGCGGGCTCGGCGGGATTTGAACCCGCGGCCAACGGATTTCTTCCAAACAGCTAAAAGTCCGGCGCTCTTCCATGCTGAGCTACGAGCCCGACAATAGTGCGAACAAGCAAATAAGTTTGACCATGCAAAAACCGTTTACGCGGGCCCGAGAAAAGATCCATGATTGCTGCTCTCATTCGGGAACAAGGAGGACCAGAAAAGATCGAGGTGACCGAAGCAGAAAATCCAAGGCTGAAATCAGGAGAAGCACTCGTGAGTCTGCGCTATGCCTCCGTAAATCACGTTGACATATGGGTCCGTTCGGGGGCCTTTAGGATCACTCTTCCGCGCATACTGGGAGCAGACGGTTCGGGGGTCATAAAAGAGGTTCCTGATGAAGCGGACGTCAAACCAGGAGTTCCCGTTGTCCTTTATCCGCTGCTGGTAGATCGCACGTGCCGCTTCTGCACTTCAGGCCGGGAAGATCAATGCGAAAACAGAGCCCTGCTCGGAAATCAGACAGATGGTACTTACGCCCAGCTCATCTCGGTGCCCACATATAACTTGATTGAGCTGAACGGCATTGACCCAAAGGTAGCTTCGGCCGTCCCAGTGACTTTCATGACTGCCTGGCACGGCTTGGTGTCTAGGGCCGCTCTTAAACCAGGTGAAACGGCATTGATATGGGGAGCAGCAGGCGGATTGGGAAACGCGGCAGTACAAATCGCGAAGCTCATCGGTGCAACGGTGATCGCAACCGCATCCAATGACCAGAAGGCCGAGGCTGCGTTTAAAGCCGGGGCAGACGAGGTCATAATTTACACAAAGGAGGAAGTTCCAAGTCACGTCATGACGACCACAAGAGGCAAGGGAGCAGACGTGGTATTTGACAGCGTCGGTTCTGCGACTTGGCAACAAACCATCAAGTCAATATCGGCCACTGGAAGGATAGTGCTGCCTGGGACAACTGCTGGAAGGGAAACCAAAGTTGACCTCAGAGACCTTTACTCTCGCCAGCTGACTGTACTGGGGGTCTATGGCGGCACAAAGGCAGAACTTCAAAGCGTGCTGGAACATGTCAGAGCCAGGAAGCTAACCCCGCTCATAACCAGAGAGTACGACCTCGAAGAAGCGGCGCAGGCCCACGCGGACATGGAAGCTGGGCGCATAATCGGAAAGGCTGTGATTCGGATCCCAAGCCGATACTCTTCAAAAAGCCCCTTCTTCTCCTGCATCGGTTGAGCCCTCTTCCTGACCCTCTGGCTCTCCTCTAGAACGATACGTCAGCTGCTCTTCGCCGTACAGCTTCTTAGATATCAACTTGAAATTCATGTCCCTTTCTGCAACGCTGATTTTGGCGACGTCAGTGAAATTTCCGCCTTCGCGAACTGTGAGAGTTGTGGTGTACACGTGGCTTCCTCCCTTTCCGTCCCAAACTGCAAACTTCAAGTAATATACTTGACCGTTCTCGCCGCTGAACGGCAGATTGGCGGAGAACCTAGGCCTTCTCCTGCTCCCCTCTTCATCTGACAATGCGCATCATGGCCTGCATGGCTCAGGGCTTAAACCTTGCGGAAAGAGCCTCGAGCGGGATTTGAACCCGCGACCCCCTGCTTACGAGGCAGGTGCTCTGACCGAGCTGAGCTATCGAGGCAAAGGTTGCACCCAGAGACCCTTAAAGATTACTGAGTTAAAAGCATGGCTTGAAACTGAATGAGTTAGGTGAAAGACGTCTTGTCCGCCGCCTGACGAAGATGCTTTCCCTCCCTGATGGAGTGTTTCCATCCTTCGACGACGCCCAAGCTTTCCAAGCAGGGAATGATCTGTACTCCTTCAAGATTGACACCTTCGTGTTCAGCACCGACCGTCCGGCTGGTCTGAAACCTAGGGATGTCGGATGGAAGGCCGTCACCGCGGTTGCCTCCGACCTCGCTGCCAAGGGTGCTACGCCTTATCTTTTCCTGTCCTCTCTATCACTCCCTGGCGATACGGACCTAAAAGTGGCACTTGAAATAGAGCGTGGCATGAAGGATGCGGCGAATGTATATGGGGGCTACCTAATAGGCGGAGACACCGGAGAGGCCCGTGATGGCGTCGTGGCAGTTTCTGCAGTCGGGAAGCACAAGTCTAGGATTTTTGTACCAAGAAAAGCCCAGCTGAGCGAGGGAGATGTGGTGGCTGTGTCGGGAAATTTTGGATATGCCCCTCTCGGTTTAGATGCAATGCTTGGCAAAGTCGAGATAGAGCCAAAATCCCTTAAAAACAAAGCCATACGGGCCTTCAGCCACCCAGTGGCCAGGATCGAACTTGGGAGCAAGCTACCAGAGCTCGGGGCAAAGGCATCCATGGACAGCAGTGACGGTTTGGCCGAAACTTTGACCGAGCTCTCCAGAGAGAACTCCGTTGAATTCGTGCTGGACAGACTGCCAGCCGACAAGGCGCTTCTGGCATTCCTGAATCGCAAAGGGCTGAGCCCAGAGCATTACCTGCTGTACGGGGGAGAGGAATATGAAATCATAGCGATCTTCTCGTCTCAATCGAACCTTCTTGGGACCGGTTTCAAGCCAATTGGGAAGGTCGCTTCAGGAAGAACGGGGGTGTTCCTAGGACGCAACAAGATAAGGGAGGATGGTTACCAGCACTTTAAGAAACGATTATCGCGCTGGGACTCAGGCATCTTTGCTTCTGAGGAATCTCTTTATGCTTCACCCCCATGCTCGTTTCGCAAGGCTTATAGCCCTCAACCTACGGCGAATTGCCATGCCTCCAGACGTAGTTTATGATTACAGCAAGTGTGACGGGAATGGACAATGCGTGCAAGTCTGCCCAGTGCAGATCCTCGAGCTCAGCCAGGACAAAAAGTGGTGCAAAGCCATCGACGGCTACGTCGATAACAAAGAAGCCGTAGAAGCTTTTCACTCAATGGTTGATGGCAAGCAGGGACCAATCCCCATAAAGATACATAACAGCATGTCTGCATGCCTCGGTTGCGCAGCATGCGTAGCGGCGTGCCCCAACGGTGCCATAGAGATAATTCCCGAGTTTGCCGACGGCCAGGCAGCCGTAGAGCAGCTGAAACGAAACCACATACCTTTCTTTTCCGGTTTAACGAGCGATTTTTCGCATCAAAGGCCGCAGATCAAACCATAAGCGCAGAAGAAAAGAAGCACCCCTGCGTAAATCGGAAGAAACAGCCTCACAGAAAAAGGGACGTCTTTTTTGGAAACGACGTACTTGGAAATCAAGGCAAGCGGAAATATTAGGCCAGCCGCGCTAGCGATGCCAGAATCGTAGGTTGCCAGAAAGAACACAGAGGAAACCCAGTTTCCTAAAAGTCCAACGAAGAACACAATACCCCCCACAAGTACCATGGTAGGCAACAAGAATTCTTCCTCTTTGGCTGGCGCGTTGTCGGTCAAGTATGCCAAGGATGAAAGCCAAGGCCTGAGGGCAACTGCAAAGGCGCTGATGCAGGAGGAAAAAAGCCCGATTGAGAAAACGGGGTAGGCATAACTGCCCAGAATTGGGACAAGAGAAGTCCCAATGCCTCTCAAGGAGTTTTGAGACAGAGCAACGCCTGATGAAGAAAACGCTACTGCCAGGCTGATTGCCATGACCAACGCCAGAGCGTGCCCAAGCCCAATACCGCCTTCCCCGACCCTTCCTTCTGCGCCTGCTTCCTCTGAGAAGAACAACGCATCTGGAGCCACTGTTGCGCCCAAGATGGCTGCTACGTCCTCCGCCCTGGCGCCGCTTAGCTTTGGAGTAAAAAGACCAGAGAGGGCGCCAGACAACAAGGACGGCTGCGAAGAAAGACGCAAGTAAGCTACAGCAGGAAAAGCGAGCATGGGAACGGAGCCCAGCAAAGTCAGTAACTCCCAGTGCTTCCCAGAGACGGTAGGGACAAAGAACAAGATTGACAATACGGCTGGTACAAGGAAAATCCAGCCGACGCCGACGGCATAGCTAAGAGCGATGGACGCAGCGATTACCTCCACTACCATGGCAGACACGCCGCTGACAAGTAATGAGAACCCTGCAACCGACGCGGCCGCTGGGCCACTCTCGGCCTGCATGAGATCCAGAAACCTCCTGTGAGATCTGGCACCCACGTATGAAGACCCGACCTCTATGAATGGCCAGAAAAGAAACGGAAGCAAGACAGCCCAAAGAAGCGTAATTCCGTCATGGGAAAAAACGTATGCGTAAGTCCCCACCATCGACGCTTCCACGCACGAAATTCCCTCTATCAGTCCAGCTCCAACTGAGCTAAGATGCTGCAACCTCGATCGCACCACGTTGGATGAGACCAATGCAATTGATTCACGCCTCTTTCTCGCGCAGCGCGCGAGACCTAATTATGAAGCTTGGCCTGCCGTCCTCAGAGGTCAGAAGCTCTTGTTCCTCAGTAATTGGACTCAGTGAAGCACTCTCTACCGCAGCAAGACTTTCAACGCTCACGTTAGTACCCATGGATACCAATGGAATATCTTCTCCGTCAAAATAAACAGCAGCTCCAGAACTCGAAACAGATATGGTGGACCGTCCGGGCAGACGCCTAGGAGCCTCTGTCTTCAGACCTTCTTCGGCATCGACTTCAACGGTAGGGACTTTGCTTTTCCTCTTGAGCTCAAACATGTAGATCACTATGGGGACGACCCCGGCCACGACGTACATGCCAGCCATAAGTCCCGAGGTTAGCCCTGCGGTCACCAAATCTATCACTTCCAGAACCCAGTTCTCCGGAAGTCATTATTCGCTAACTCTGAAAATAAGAAGGGCCCCCAAAGCGCAGCCTCAACAGAGACGCCTTTCATCGGAAATCGCGGTCGATTCCCGGGTTTGGCCCTGCAAAAGTATAGGTCAGGCTACTATGACGATCAAGACGCCAAGGATCGTCAGCCCCGCGCCAACCCATCCCACGATGCCCAATCCCATGCCAAACAGAGCCCAACTTGAAATCAGAGCAACCAAAGGAGTTGCCATAAGAACTGAGGATGCCCTTGCGGGTTCTATCAACGAGATAGATTTAAAGAACAGAAGAAAGCCGCCCACTTGCACGGCCAAAGCTATCGCAAAGAGAAGAGTCAAGGAGACAGGAGTTACGACAAGGCGGAAGTCGACCAAAGAGCACAACATGAGAAGAGGGACAGATGCTGCGTTCATTGAGGCATTGGTCGAAAGCAAGGGCTTTCTGGAAAGTCTAACCTCGTAGAAAGCGGTACCAGCAGCCCAAGAAAGCCCACCCATCAACCCGAATACATCACCGAGAAACTCAAGCGAGACAGGTCCGCTCCCGGCGACAGCCAACAGCATGCCTGAAGTACCCAAAATGAGACCAAATATCCGCAGCGTTCCAAGTCTCTTCTCCATGAAAACCCTTTCGAGAATCACCAAAAATATGGGCTCCGTATATATCAGCACCGATGACAAGCCTGGGTCTGTGGAGTACATAACCGAGAGATTCAAGAAAACGAGAAACAGGCCTACGTTGAGAAGCCCACCCACGATGGCATCCCGATCTAGGCTTGCTTCCCTAGAAAGAGGCCAAAGAATCGCAGCCGCAAAGCAGACCCTGAAGAGCGAAATCACCATTGGGGAGGCATAGTCAAGCGCCTCTTTGGTGAGCGGAAAGGCCAACCCCCACACCAAAGCAAGGATGGAGGCCAGAAAGTAGCCCAACCGTCTCTCTTCGCTATCCAAGTCGAGCACCAAGCTGGCTGAAGCTTTGGTCGATTAAAGCCTTCCCTAGGAAAACATTTTTTAAGCTGGGGAAAGCCGCTTCAAAATGGTAGAGATAGGTGAAAAGATCGACTTAACCGAAGAGCAAAGAAGGCAGAAGGCAAGGATATTGAGTACGCCAGTACTGCCCATAGACCCCAACTCAATAAGAACCGCTTCTGACCTGCTTCACGCGTACAAAAACATGTCCGTGCAGGCAAGAAACCTAGGGCTGTGCCTTGAGGTCTACGAAAACATGCTCCAAGACGAAAGAAGACCGCTCATAATGCTCGGTCTAGCAGGCCCACTCATAGCCGGAGGGCTGAGGGAAACCATAAGGAGCATGATCGCACTCGGACTGGTTGATGTCGTAGTATCCACTGGCGCCATAATGTACCAAGACATATATCAAGCCAGAGGATACAAACACTATATGGGAAGCCCCAATGCCGACGACGCCCTGCTTAGAGACCTCTACATAGACAGGATCTATGATACGTACGTGGACGAGGAGAAGTTCATAGAAACTGATAGCTGGATAGGGGAGATAGCCTCGAAGCTCGAGCCCCGGGGATACTCCAGCAGAGAGTTCATGTCTGTACTTGGCCAAAAGCTCAGCGACCAGAACTCAATAGTTAGGACGGCATATGAAAAAGGAGTCCCAATATTTGTACCCGCTATAAACGACAGTTCGATTGGCATAGGCCTGACGTCAACATACCACTGGGCTAGGCAGCAAGGAAAGCCCAGAATGTACATTGATTCCATAAGGGATAACTATGAGCTAACGCAGATAGTCATCAGCTACAAGCATACAGCAGCCATATACGTAGCGGGAGGCGTTCCGAAGAACTTCATAAACGACTCAGTAGTCATGGGCTACGTGTTTGGGGTAGAGACAGGTGGTCACCTCTATGCTTTTCAACTGACGACCGATGCTCCTCAATGGGGAGGCTTAAGTGGGAGCACGTTGGAAGAAGCTACCAGCTGGGGTAAGATCTCCAAGAAGGCAACAAGAGCGACGGCTTATGTGGATCCCATGGTCTCGCTTCCGCTCATAGTGACGGCTGTCATTCAAGACGGCTTTTGGAGAGACAGGAAACGGCTGCTGATGAGCTGGAAAGGAGACGTTTTACAGGAAATAAAGCGCGAAGAGTAAAACTAAAAACTAATATGGCGCCGCGTTTTTCTCCGCGCGGGAGTGCCCGAGCATGGTCAAAGGGGCTGGACTGAGGACCACTTGGTCAGAGCTCCAGTGCCGTTGGCTGCGTGGGTTCAAACCCCACCTCCCGCACCTCAGCCATGCAACTAGAAAAAAATTGCGTGAACTACGAAAATACCTTTGGCTTAAGCGTTG
>JAGDXH010000010.1 GCA_023256295.1 Thermoproteati archaeon | reverse complement strand
TTGAACCCTGGACCAACGGCTCCGGAGGCCGTTGCTCTATCCATGCTGAGCTATGGGCCCGCTTGCCCTAGGCCGCACCAAAAAAGCTTTGAGGAATGACTTTCACCAAACCGTGTAATCCCTTAATAGCTACCGCAGCGCAATAGGTGAAAATGAGCGAGGAACCAAGCCAGACCGGCGAGCAAAGCCCTGAGGCACCAGAGGACAGCCCCATCATCAAGAAGCTGATGGAGCTTGACGGGGTCGGAGAAGCAACGGCGCTTCGCCTTTACGAGAACGATTACACTTCCTACGAGAGTCTGTCAATAGCGTCCGCGGAGGAGCTAGCTGCTGCCACCGGCCTGGGGTTGGCCATGTGCCACAAGATAATAAACTCAGCGAGAGAGAAGCTCAACATACAGATAATAACTGCTGAAGACCTAGAAAAGCTGATACAGAGTAGGGGAAAGATAACGACAGGGTCCTCAAAGCTTGATGATCTGCTGGGCGGGGGTGTTCCAGTCGGTGAAGTCACCGAGTTCTTCGGAGAAGGGGGCTCTGGCAAAACCCAGCTTGCCATACAGCTCGCTGTGAACGTCATGCTTCCCAAAGAGAAGGGAGGGCTCGATGGAAACCCGTTCATAATCGATTCCGAAAAAACGTTCAGTCCTCAGCGCTTCCGCGAGGTCGCCGCAGCCGCAGGTTGAGACCCCGATGAAGCGCTCAAAAGAACCCGCGTTTACGTTGCTCGCGCAACCGATGACCAGATGGCGACGGTCGAAAAGATACTTATGGACGCAGATAACACGATCAAGGCTTGGAACATAAGGCTAGTCATAGTAGATAGTGTCATAGGCTTCTTCAGGAGCTCCAAGCAATTTCAAGGAAGAGAGCACCTGGCCGATAGGCAGCAAAAGCTCAACAGACACTTGCACGACTTGTCAAACCTCGCCGACCTCTACAATGTTGCAGTTGTGGTCACGAACCAGATAATGTCCAGGCCCGACGTCTTCTTCGGGAATCCCAATACCTCAGCAGGAGGAAACATAATGATGCATGGTCCCAACAACAGGATCAACCTCAGGAGAAGCAAAGGCGGCCTGAGGATAGCTCATCTAGTTGACAGTTCCTACCTACCCGAAGGAGAGGCCGTTTTCGAGATCACGCCACAGGGCATAAAAGACCCGCAGAAGCGAGGGCAATTGCCTGAGATGGATTTTGAGGCTAGGCTGCGGGAACTGGGTATGGTCCTTCCCGAGCCCCCAAGGCCGCTCGCCGCTTACCTGCCTGCTACTCGCGCCGCATCGCTTTTGCTGATATCTGGTCAGCTTCCGATGATGAACGGAAAACTGCTGTATGCGGGGCGCGTCGGCGCGGACCTAACCGTCGAGCAGGGCCAACAAGCTGCTCGGCTCTGCGCACTCAACGTGCTGGCCGCAGCAAAAGCAAATCTCTCATCTCTTAACGGCGTCAGGCAAGTACTGAGACTTGAAGGATACGTGAGGTCTGCTCCCAACTTTTCAGATCAAGCCAAGGTCATGAACGGGGCCTCTGAGGTCATGTTTCAGGTATTCGACCAAGCGGGCCGCCATTCCAGGATTGCCGTTGGTGTCGCAGAGCTTCCCTTGGGAGCCGCGGTCGAGGTATCTGCGTTGCTGGAGGTCCGGCCTTTAGCTGAATTGCATGAACGAGGACAGGTCCGTCACCCCGATTATCTCATCGAAACGTATGTCAAGGGCGTTCAGCACCTGCTCAAGCGTAGTCCTAAGACTCTCAACGTACTTTTCCACATCCACCTCGTCCACAGTCGCAAGCGCGGTGGGCTTCACGCCAGTTCCCCCGCGTACCTTCACGAAGGAAATGACCTCTCCAGGACCCAAACTCTTCCCCATGGCCGTCTCATACATCCTGGCGGCCTTGACGTGTTGCGGCGTGGTCTTGGTGTACGTGTCCAAGTGCTTGTTCAGCATCACGTTAAAGGAAACCTCGTCAAGCGTGAACTGTTTTTTCTGTATCCTCTGGTAAACCTCCTTCACTATGCTCTTTATTTCCTGCTTCGCGGCTTCGAACTGCTTCTCGTCCTTAACGTTCGCCAACACGCGAAGTATCTCGTTGAAGGCGTTTTTCACGATCTCCGGAGTGTTCCTTTTCTTACCCAGAAGCCCCTTCACGTCAACCTGGCCCGAGGGCGTGACGCCCAGATAGTTCTTCTTAAGCTCCGAGAAAACCACGTACCTGTATACCTTGTCCACGTCCAGACCTATCCTGAGGGTCTTCTCAGCCCACTCGGATAGCTCGTCCAGCTGCTTCTGGGCTGGCCTGTGCAAGAAGACGCTATCCGTGTCGCCGTAAAGCACAGCGATCCCCATAGCCTGAGCTTTGGCACTAGTCTGATTTATTGCATATCTCCCCATCGCAGTGGTTGCTTCCGCCACCGAGGGAGTGTAAAGCGGGAACGTTTCAGCCCCGAGCACCCCGTAGGAGGCATTTATAAAGACCTTCAAGGCCCTTTGAACGACGTCATACCACACCTTGGACTCGGGATCCTTCGCCTCCTTTGCCTTCTTCTTGAACCACTTCAGCCTGAAGTCCCGGATCAACCCAACGTATGTGGAAAAAATACCCTGCCATATGGTGCAAACCCAATGGCTTGTCCCGGGTATGACGTTGTTCCTGCACTGGGGGTGGGGGCAGTCGATGGTCTCATACGAGAGATTATACTCCTTTATTATGGATGGATACAGAGACCCAAAGTCCATCACGAAGACGTCAAAGTATATGCCTGTCCTTGGCTTTATGACGATGGCGCCTTGGAACTTCTTGCCCTTTATTGTGGCTTTGCTTTGAACTTGCCCCTTTGAAGCGAGATCTCCCTGGTTCGGTATGAGGTAGTTCTTTTCTCTGTGAGCTGCGTAGATGGCGCTCCTCGTCCAGCCACTTATTCCAAGCCTAACTACCTCCTCCATGGAAAGGCGAGAGATCCTCATTATGAGAAAAAGGAGCTTCATGACCAGTTCGTTCTGGAACGTCGTGAGCTCTAGCGTGATCTCGGCGTCGTTCAGGTTGTAGGCAGCTAGCTGCCCTGACGTCAACCCATGGAGCGCAGGAGGGACCTCTATCTTTCCCTTATTGAGCAAAGCCTTGGTTATTTCGTCCAGGGTAAATCCCTTGTAGATATCCCCAAACGCGTACACTTGTATGGCAGCGTTCTTGAAAAGCTTGTAAAGATCCACGTGCCAACCATTGATCACGTATGCCTGCTCTCTTGCCAAGGATATTGGTATCTCTTCATGCCTAAGGCCAACTGAGCGAGCTCTATTGTAAAGATAGGGCAGATCAAAGTTATCCCCATTAAAAGTCAATATGAGCGGGTATTCCTCCATAGCGGCGAAGGCCTTCCTTAGGAGCTCCGGCTCGGTGGAAACCATCTCAACATGAGCATCTGAGGGAAGGTCGGGCGATTGCCCCCTTGGCATCTCCTGCTCGCTCCTCTCGAGCAAGAAGACCATCTTCCTTCCGTCGCTGCCAGCTAGGGCAACAGATATGACAGGGAACCTTGCCTCGGTCGGGTTCGGCATCAGGTTTTCCCTGGGCGTGTAGACCTCTATGTCCAACCCTGCCCTCTTGACGCTTGGAGTTGATGATATCAGCAGTGGAAAATACGTGAAAGCTTCCCTAACGTACTCCTCCTTTTCTCCTTGGAATATCGCCCTCAGCTCCTTCTCCTCTTCTGATGTCAGATCGTTGGGATATGGGTTAAGCCTTCCATCGTACAGCATGTAGGGCATGCCCGGAAAGAGGCGCTGATCGTAAGTATAGCAGCTTGTGTACCTGATCTTGGCCTCCCAAACCCTTGGCAACAACTCCCTGAAGGAGTTTGGCTTGCCTCCTATGGCCAGAGGGTCCGAGGCCAAAACCTTGGTGAGCACAACGTTCTCACCAGTAAGCGCGTTGTACTTCTTGACCCTGACGGCATCTATGAAATCCCGACTCTTGGCTATCCCTGGTATTTCTTTGACCTTGTCAGGAGGGACGTCTGTTATGAGGTAGGGCTTGTGGTTCGACCTGTCATAGTACGCGTAAACGTGACCATCCTCGTCAAGAAGTTTGAGATAAGCCTTCTTCTTAGCAGCATCATATTCAACGGAAATCAGGTATACCTTCTTTCCTTCTGGCGGCAGAGGAAGAGACTCCCCAGTTCTCCCCGTTTCCTCAGGAACTTCTCTTTCCTCTGGCGCTTCCTCTGCCTCACCAACGTCCTCGTGCCCAAGTTCCTCCATAAGCTGGCAGTCCATCCAAAGATAAACCTGACTTATGAGTCAAGCCCTTATAACGCCCAAACCAAGCAGAGTCGCAGCTTTGAGGACCTCTCTTCTCGTGGGCCCGTTGACACCCTTCCAGTCCAGTAGAACATCCCTCACTGGAGCACCACTCCTCAGAACCGCCAAGCGCATCATTTTCTCGACAAAATGCCCAGAGTCCTCTTCCAACACGTCACCTGATAAGATGTGGGATGGGGCCAGACCAGATGCCAGAGCGGTCCGAGTGATAACCGGGGCATAGTGAGGACCACCTAAACCCAGTACAGGCCTGAAGGGCAAATTGCCCGAGCACCAGTCGAGCAGCGACGCAAGTATGGACTCAGCCGCTGCCTTTATGGCTACCTCATCATGCCACTCTCTCTCGGTCCCACCGACCTCTGCAAAAAAAGAAGGGGTGTTCACGTCTGAAGGACCATGATGAGTCACCTCATAGGTTACCTCGTATCCCTGAGGCGCCGTCCTCATCATGCTTCTGATGCAAGAAGCCATGGGACCAGGTGCCGCCACGGAAAGGCTGCGGGGCAAGCCACCAAACTTCGCCTCCTTGCCCGGATTTCCGCTCACATGGACCGTCAGGGTGGGCCGCTTCCCGACGTGCCTCGAAGGGAAGATCAATAGGTCAGCCGGTGGCAACGATGAACCACTGATGTCTATGAGGTCTTCCTGAACTAGGGAAAACCTGATGTCGCATCCACCCTGCACCGTGGCTTCTTCCAAGC
The DNA here is from genome assembly GCA_023256295.1 of Thermoproteati archaeon. Lineage (GTDB taxonomy): Archaea > Thermoproteota > Thermoprotei_A > Marsarchaeales > UBA168 > UBA168. Next base: position 12,309 of record JAGDXH010000010.1, on the reverse strand, counting down.
TGCCAATTGCAGACCTGATGTACGATAACATGGCCGCTCCTGCCGGGTCAAGAGCTGATGCTATCACGGCCGCGCGCATGACTTAAGGACAACTCCTCTTTCGCGCCGTCTCGGGGGTCGGCCCCATCCATGCTGCGATGTAATCATCGCTCCTCTTGTTTGTGAGCTCGTCTATAAACTGGGGCATTTGATCCAGCCTACGGCTGACGAGCTCATCCACTTCGCCCTGAAGCGAGGATATGGAGACGCTGGGAGACAACACGAGCTGAACGGTGACGTTCTTAGGGCTCCTCACAGGCCTACCTATCTGGCTGACCATCCAGACGTAAACCTCCTTGACGCCTTTTTCTCCCAGCTCCGCGTGTATGGCATGAGCCAATTCAAATGACAAAACGTTGTATATCAAGCCCACATGGCTCACCGTGTTCTTTCCTGCAGCGGCCTCGTTGCTCGCGGGGCGATTCAGAGAAATGAGGCCGTCAACCCTATTCCCCCTGCCCACCTCGCCAGAGTCAGCATCCTCAGCTGACGTGCCAGTGACCGTAAGATAAACGCCATGAAGACCCTTGCCCTTCCTGTCAAGAGCGTTGAGGGATAGCTCAAGGTCATGCCCCTCTATGAAGTTGCTAGTGAGATAATCGTTTATCTCCTGCTTCACAACCTCTTTTTTGCGGAAGTAGTCTTCTTCGCTGGTGACGTAACGGTCAACGAATGCCGCGGCCACCGTGACGTCATAGGACTTCCTATTGCGGACTGACATCACCTTTATGTCCTCTCCAACCTCCGGGTGCTCCTCTTTGAAGCTCTTGGAATTCAGATGCCTTTCGAGGTGATATGTCATGCGCTCCACCAAAGAGAGGGGGGCATATCCAACCGTGGCCGAGGTGTCATTTGCGCTAAGTACCCGATTTTTCTCCGAAAACCTAACGTACTCTCCAGAGACGCTTGCCCTCGTCGCACCCTCGTTCACTATGCCGGAGAGTTCCCTGGAACCCTGCTCTATCTCAACTTGGTACTCTATGTGTTTATCAGGGTCAAGTATGTCGTGAAGAGGAATGATATTCTTCCTGATCCAAGACTTAGCAGAACCTATGCCTATCCCTCCCACGTCTATCACCTCGCTCTCATAAGTGCTGGTGGCCCGGTCTCCCAATATGAGGAGCATCGGCCTCGTTATTCTGCCTCCTCCCCACTGCTGCTCCGCACTTCCCGCCCGTAAGAAGGCCTTGTCCACATTATAGTGAAGTATATCGTGAAAGCGCTTCCAGTACTCAAGTGCAAGCGCGTGAGAAAACTCCTCAACCACGCCATCGCATATGGTATCCGGATGACCAATGCCTTTCCGCTCCACCACCTCCAGAGGTTGTTCCCCGAGAGGCTGCTGCCTGAGTTCCTCAACGAAAATCGCCTTTTTTGAGCTTGACATTTTAAAGGAGTGGGTGGACCCAAATAAATTTTGCCTATTTTTCACCGTCTGATGATTCTCTTTTGGCCTCCTGAATGAGCCGGCCTCTTCCGCCTGGAACCCAGGGGTCGACGTCCTCCTGCCTGATGGCCTCCGAGACAGGAGAACCAAGATCCCTCAGCCTCCTCCTCAGGACCCTTACCACCTTTTCGACCAGTTCGCTCCTGGATTCGTCTCCAGGGGCCAAATCTACCCATGCAAGCGCCCTTTTGGCCACGGGAGCCGTTGGACCTCCTATCACTCTGAACCAATTCTCACCGACCTCCACGCCCACTGAAACTCCAACACGAGCATTCAACTCTCTCCTTTCCCCATAGATCATGAAGGACCCCTTGCTCAGGTAGGTCCCGCTAGGAGGAGATAGAGAGACCTGCTTCCCCAAGAACACAGATACTGGCACTGAGAGGAGACCTTGATCCCAAGCCTTAGAGTAGGAAGCTACGAACTCCGCAGCCTCGATAATTGTACCTTCAGGCGTCTCAGAAGATGGTGCCTGAACCGCGGCCAAGGGAGAACCGTGAACATCCGCGTGAAGTGCAAGGAATTCAGGTCTCAGGTACCTCCTTATTATGGCGACATTTTGATCCGCATCCCTTCCTGCTATGACCAATATGCCATCGCTCGAGTTAAACCAACGGAACCGTTCAAACCACTCTCTTCTCCTAGCCACCCTTAGCTGAGCCTCTCTGGCCTTGGCTTCCTCTTTCGCGGCTTCTTTATCCAGCTTTCTTCTCAACTGCTCCAACTTCTCCTTGGCCCTGGTGGCTTTTTGCTCCTCCTCCTTCTGCTTGGAGTGAAGCTCTGAGATCAACTTCCAAGCGTCCTGATTTATTTTGATTGGCACCGGAGCCTCCCTAAAGGTCAAGGATCCAGTCGAGGGATCTGTTTGTATCAGTTCAAGTCCTGCCACCCGACCAAGTTTCACTGCCTCCCATCCTCCCTGCCGGTGAGCCACCCTCAGCTCAGACAGGGCCTGGTTTAGCGTAGGGGCAATCTGAGAAAGAACCTCAATTGTCTGGCGCAACTTTGCAGCATTCTCAAGGTGTTTCCTCGCAGCTTCTTCTGCATCAGTCAGAGTTCTTGCAAACCTCTGGGCCTCACCTGATTGCTCTCCCACCAGCTCCTTAGAGAAAACGACCTCGAGGGCCTCGTCAAAGTTCTTCACGGGAACGCCTTCCTCGTGGTCGCTCAGAAACGGAAACGGGTGGAAGCTTTCTCCGTGCACCACAACTGGCTTGTGCAAGCTGGGATCTCTCGCGTAATTCCAAAGTTGGGAGAGCTGCGCGAAGAACTCCTCCACTTTCCCAGGGGCCAGTTCCTCGGCCGGTGATGCACCACATCTGAGCAAGGCCTCATCAACGACTTCCTTGGGCGCGGAAAGAACGTGGGTGAGTGCCGCACCAGCAGGGCCTTTGATCTGCTGAAGAGGCAAGGATGAGGGGGAGAGAGGGTTAGCTCCTCTCGACGGAGGCAGCACATAGGGATGACCCAACATGACAGACCTATCCCTTCCAGAGTAAGACCTCATGACAAAACATGACGTTTCCCCATCCACGACGACCAAGTTCCCAGAAGAAAACAGCTCCACAAAGAGGTGCTTCCGGCCTTCCCCTAGGTTGATCTTCAATATCCTTTCAAGATCCACCTGCTCGACAGAAGATATCCTGCTACCTCTAAGACACCTGTTCAAGGAAGCCGCTGGCTTAACGTCTGGGATAGACCTCTCAAACATGCTGCTCAGATACACGTAGCGCCCCGGTCTGATAACAAGAGTTCCGTCCGACCCATCATAAAGACGTACCTTAAGGAGGTATATTTCGTGAGCTTGGTAAACCGCCTCAATCCGGGACTCAGCTAGCTTTCCAGCGTCCTCGGCAACCCACGCCGTCAGGTCAAGCGATGACATGGATGTCTTGGAATTTGAACGCTGCAATCTGTTCGACAAGCTCGACTCGCTCGCCCGCCTCCTGGCTTCCCTCATCCGTCTCTTCTGAAACCGTCTGCGTCTCTTCCTCAACCATTTTCTGCTCAGGTGGCTTTATGGCGCCTCTCTGCAGTAAGGACAAAAGCTCTTGCAACGCGTATAGGTTTGCCTCAAAGACGCCCCTTTCCCTTTCCCCCAGAAATGGGCTTTTCTCTTCGTTCCTCATGGATGAAATCAGCCCGGATATCTCGCCCTCCCTCAACCTTGAAAGCTGATAGTAAAAAGCAGACCTCTTGTCTTTTCTTGCGGAAGCCTCGTATATGCCGTTCAACCCCCAGAGGAACCCGTTCCAGAGCTCCCCCTTTCCGTTGGCAGACTCAATCACGTCTAGGGCTTTTTTTGCCGCCTGGAGGTCACCCTTATACAGGCTCAAGCAGAAGTCCTTGAGGGCCTTCTTGTGCCTCTCCTCCGGAAGCAGCGTCCTTCTTCCTCTCTTCATCTTGATCACTAGAGGCTCCGTCCGTTAGGACGGAGGTAAAAAAGGTATCAGCCAGCATATAATTGTTTCGGGGATGTTCCCTGAAAGCCGAAGTCAAGCTAGCCGTACGCGGAAAGATATCCTCTCAGAACAAGGAAGAGAGGCACAAGCTCAACTTGGCACTGGAGCTCTGACATCCTCTCATCCCTGAAGGAATTGAGGTTCCTGATCCAACGACGCGTAGGTAATCGTACATCCACGATGCACTGAGCTACCCACTTCCCGCCCTCTTCCTTCACAATCAAGTCAGCAAAAGTGGCTGCCTTGATCTCGTCCTTCAGTTCCAGACCCTCCATGCTTTGCCCGAGAGCCTGACCCTCAAGCCTCGTGCCCTCTATCTTCACTGAAAAAACCGAGTAGACCTCAAAACGAATGGCAGAAATGGCCAAAAGCGAGTTCAACCACTTGATCAAAAGCAGGTCCAGATCATCAGCATCAACCAATACGTCCCGCCTAACCAATGGCTTCACAGAGGATATGTCCACCATTATGGAAAACATGGCCTTCGCGACCTCCTGAAACGCCTCTTCGAGCGTCGCGCCATATCCTCTCACGCCTACGTCAGCAGTATGAGGATATACTTCAAAGGTCATCTTCATCCCTTGATGGTCCCAAGCGGCCTAAGCCTTACGACCAGAGCAGCTATGCCCGCGTCATGAACAACTTGTACCACATCAGACACATCTTTGTAGGCATCTGGTGCTTCTTCCGCTAAGCCCGACCAAGTATGCCCCCTGACCATTATGCCTCTTTCCAGCAACCTCTTCGCCACAGCCTCCCCTCTGTACTCCTTCGTCGCTTGAGTGCGACTCATCCTTCTCCCTGCCCCATGGACTGCCGATCCAAAGGTATCCCTCATGCCTTTTTCCGTTCCCTTCAAAACGTATGAAAAGGTTCCCATGCTACCCCCTATAAGTACGGGCTGACCAACCCCGCGATACTCGGGAGGAATCTCAGGCCTCCCAGGCCCAAAGGCACGGGTTGATCCTTTTCTGTGAACTATAAGCTGCCTAAGGCGCCCGTCAACCTCGTGATCTTCTAACTTCCCTGTATTGTGCCCCACATCGTAAACCAGATCCATTTTCAGCGACTCGGGAGAAACCTCGAAGGTGCGGGCGAAAGCATGCCTCGCAAAATGAGTTATCACCTCTCTGTTTGCCCAAGCAACGTTCATGGCAGCTTTCATTGCAGAGAAGTACCTCTTTCCCTCTGGAGAATTAAAGGGCACGCTGACAAGCTCCTTGTCGCGAACCACTATCCCGTACCTCTTCATGGCAGGTTGCATCTCTTCTATGTAGTCCATCCCGACCTGATGACCGACGGCCCTTGAACCCGTGTGGATCATGATCACTACCTGGCCTCTGCCAAGACCGAAAGCCTTGGCCGCAACCTCGTCATAAACCTCGTCTACAACCTGAACCTCCAGGTAGTGATTACCAGACCCAAGGCTACCGACCTCATTGGCGCCCCTCTGCTTCGCCGTGTCACTCACGTTGCTTGGGTCGGCTCCTTCCATCCTTCCTGCCTCTTCGATGTGATCCAAATCCTTCTCCCAACCATACCCTTGCCTTATCACCCATCTTGCTCCCTCAACCATTACCTCTTCAAGCTGGGCACGAGTCAGCCTTAGCCCTCTGGAACCCAATCCAGCCGGGACGCCTTCGAAAAGGTTATCCACGACTTGCTTCAGCTTTGGTTTCAAGTCAGCCTCTGTGAGCGAGGTCGAGATCAACCTGACACCGCAGTTCACGTCGTAACCGATACCCCCCACCGTGATCACCCCGCCCTCTTCGGGGTCGAACGCCCCAACCCCGCCTATGGGAAAACCATAGCCCCAGTGAGCATCCGGCATGGCTATAGAATACTTCTTTATTCCAGGAAGTGTAGCCACGTTCACGGTCTGCTCTATAGCCCTAGGATCCAGCTCTGCAATCAGCTTTTCTGAGGAGTAAAACCGGGCGGGAACCCTCATACCCTCGACTGCACCTACGGGAACCTCCCACACGCTGTTCTCGACCTTGCGAAGCTTGTCGCTCATCCTGTGGTTGACGCGCGGGCGCATAAAAGCACTCCCAATCTTTGGGTTTCCTTCCGTCCGACGGGGGACCGTCACGTAAGGGCAATCTAGGATCTCTAGAGTTCTCTTAGAGGGGCTGTTCTCAGATCGCCTTTGGCAGATTCAAGAGTTGCTCGGTGGCAGGTGCGCCCAAAGCCCAAAAGGGAAACAGTCCTGCAGGACCTGCAAAAGAAAAGAAACCAGAAGATCGCAGCACTGAAAAATGGAGACTTATCTCAAGGCTAGATCCTCTGGCGACCGCCAGATCTCATCGTTAGCAAACAAGACATCGCCTCTTTCGAGAAAAGGCAAAGATGACGGGGCCTTCCTGCAGCCAACCTATCGGCATCTGCATGCAACTGTACAAAACTGGCCCAACGGTCCAAACGCCTGCCTCAAAGAAAGCGAGGATGAGGACCTCGATGCTCCCTTCCATAGCCTGGAAGTGCTGCCCGAGCTGACCACGAAGGCCCGACCAACAGGACAAGAGTTTCGATGAAACAACAAGAAGTAATTCAGGGCATCCGTTTTCCTTTTATGCGCCATCGACTTTTGGCAAATGGATCAAGCTGGCTCGCCTCTTCATGTCTTAGAGAGTCCGACCACCGACGAAGCGTGCGAAGAGATCAGGAAAGCACTGGCGTACAAGAACGCATTGCTGATCATCGGCAGCTTCAGCATGAGAGAAAATGGAGGAAACAGCTACCCTCAAGGAGAAAGGATACTGATCATAAAATCTGACTGGTCGCTTGTCGTGCACAGAGACAGCATGTTCTCTCAGCCAATGATGAACTGGGAAAAATGCGACAACATCAGAAGCACCTGCGATGACCACGTATTACTCCTGGTGGAGAGAGAGGAGGAAAGAAACGACGCAAGTGACTTGGGCCAGACACGCTTGCTAGAAATAGATTTCAGCCGCATTTATTTGATCGTGGAAATGAATCTTGTGGATGATACCCTGTTTGCAGAAAAGGGTGACGGTGAGCTTCTTGTGGCGGTCATGCTCAAGCCGGAGCTACTAGAGCTCGGTTTCGTACCGCACAGCACGTCGCAAGAGCTCAGGTCAGGATTCGTGAGCGTGGTTGGGGCAGATTCAAGAGGAAGGAAAACCGTGGCGCTCCTGACAAAAAGCGAAGCGGGGACCAGGCACGTTTCAGAACTCACTCGTTTCATTGCATCAGTCAGAGGACACGTGAAGAAAGAAGATATAAGAGGCATCATAGGAGCCCCTTCTATATCGAGGGCTGGAGCAGAAAGAGCAAAAGAATTCGGTTATGACTTCAAAAAGATAGACCTGACTGCGGTGGAAAAGATCCTTGCCCTCTACAAGCAGGGTCTCGGAAACCCAGCGAACACTACTCAAGGAGGTAACCAGTATTGAGGGCAATACTCATACAGGCAAAGAGGTTCGGCTTCACTCCAGTGCGGCAGGAAATAAAGGAGGCAGAGCTGACCGTCAAGGGGGAGAAGGTCGACATAGGTCGCTCGTTGGTAGTCTTCTTGGCAGTAGAGGAAGATGATGATGAAGCGAAAGCCGTTCTCATGGCATCTCAGGTGGCCAGCGATGCCAAGGAAATTGGAGAGAACAAGATAGTCATCTATCCATTCGTGCACCTGACGGAAAAACCACTGGAGCCCTCAAAATCCATTGAACTCATAAAAAAGGTGGCGACCACCCTAAGAGGCGAAGGCTTCGAGGTGCGCAGGGCGCCTTTCGGCTGGACAAAGGGTTTCTACATCGAGGTCATGTCTCATCCCTTGGCTGAAAGAGGGGTCAGGATCCGAGAGCCACCCTTAGAAGTTCAGCCTGGAGCACGGAGTCGCCAGGATAGGCTGAAGCTTGCCTAGAAAACTCGCGGGCAGCTCTCCGTAGTTCAGGATCTGACAACGCATGCTCTACTGCCTGCGCGACTGAGCTTGATGTCGCTTCCTCCAGTGGTATCACGATCGCCAGCCCTTTTTTGCGAAGCGAAGAAGCAATGGCCCAGTGCTCCGTGTGTGACCTAGGAGGAGTAAGCACCAACGGCACACCAAATCCAAGGAACTCAGCCATACTTGTCTGGCCACCCACGGACACTATGGCTTTTGGACCAAGCTCCCATGGATTCTGCACCCAACCAACAACCTTTAACCTTCCAGCGCAACAAGCGCCAATGAGCCCTTTTCCCACGTCTCCGACGCTGACTACCACATCTATCCCTCTTTCGGCTAGTAACCTACCAGCTTCCAAGTAAAGGTCAGCCAAGACCTTCCTTTCTTGCGGCAACCCACTTACCCTCATGTATATGGGGCCTGATGTGGATGAGGGAGACGGAGTCCTGCCGCAAGGACCTGCAAACACTGCCTTATTTGGCACTCCGTCTAGGAGATAAACGTTATCTTCAGCCAAAGTTAGGGGCGCAGGGAAGTCCGATATGACTATCCTATCGGCCAAAGACCAAAGGTGAGCTAGCAGGCCTGCCGACAACAACTCGGCAAACCGCCTACCGATCCCTCTTTTTCCCGGAATGATCACAAGGAGCTCGTGAATGAGCAAGACGGTCTTCACACCTGCCAGTCTGGCAGCCAAAACGGTAGAGAGACGAGAGTCACTGACCACAATTGAGGGCTTCTCCTTCCACATGAGCTTCAACTCCATGGCAACCTGACGAATAAAAGAAAGCACCTGACTGGGGATGGAAGCAATGGTCAGAGCAAGGCTCACGCCTGCCCCGACAGTCCCATAGGTGACGTCGGGTTCCCGATACGTCCTGAAGCCGGAACTAAGCGAAAACTTCACTGCATCCCCGTAAGTTGACACATATATATCCCAGCCTTTTCTCCTAAAGAAAACGAGCGTGGGCAGCAGCCTTCCCACGTGCCCCAGCCCCATGCCGCAAGCTCCGACGTGAATCCTCCCTACCCTGCGGTCAGTATTGGACTCCGAAGTAAGTCCTCCTTCGATTCTCTTCACCAAGATGACATCACCAATTGCATCCACAGTCTTCACTTCCCTTCCCGCAGCGCTTCACCTGCGTCATCCTTCGCACGTCTTTTGCAAGCAAATTAAGACCAGCTTTGAAGGACCCAAGCATTTGTGAGATCCCGCAGGCGATGAAGAGTTTTGACGCGCGAAACCAATCAGCGGCCGAATCTTTAAAATTATCTTCGGGACCCAACAACGGACAAAGATGAGAACGCTCTCGGCTGCAAACGGAGATTTTTTCACCCGAAAGTTGCCCAAACGACTTGCCACTTCCGCAAATGAGGGGTCATTCAACTGGCTTCTTCTCCGAAAAAAGCTTCCGAGTGACTTCTCCGCCAGGCTCTTCTTCGGCAAACACGTCGGCAGTGAACGCCAAGACCTTGGTTCCTGACTCCATCCACGCGTCAGGTGAAAGCCCAGCCTTGACGCATGTCTCTTCCAAAAACTCCTCAGAAGTCCACTTGTACTCTACGGCTACCTGCGGAAGAAGCAAGCCGCTCAAGGTACCTCTCTGAACTATCAACCCGTGCTCCCCGACCCTTACCTTTGAGGGCAACTCATCCCTCTTCTGAACCTCTACCTCAACCGGTTCTGAGAGCACCGAAACCTCGATAGCCACGCTCGATAGCTCATCCTGAGACAACGGGTAAAACCTCGGATCTTCTGTGGCAGCGGCGATTGCAGCCTCTACGGTTGCCTTCACAAGAGGAAGTATGGGATATGGGAAACCAATGCATCCCCTTAAAGAGTCATATCTCTCCTTTCCCCTAGCGTTCAAGGTCACGAATACCCCTCCGCTTTTCCACAAGGACTTTGGCGTCTCTGGGGGTGGCTGGATCTTGATCCCTTGCCCGCTCTCCAAGTAAGCCTCAATGGCTTTTCTGGCCAACCTTACAAGAAACCGCCCATCCTCCAGGGAGATTTCCATGAAAGAAACACAAGATGAGCATTAAAGCCCTTCGGAAAAGTCTTCATACTTCGTGCCGAGCATGGACCGCAACATGGCCTGCCTTTTGGTGCGAAGCTCCTCTTCCCACTTCGCCTTGGAGCTCTCTTGTGCCGCCTTGAGCTTCTTCGGATCAACCGCAAGCACGCCGCCCACCTCTCTTCCATCCAGTTCGTCCAAGTAAATGGTGTATATGCCGTGCTGCGGTAGAACTGCGCTCAGAAGACTCCCCTTTCTTACCACCACATAACCCGTACCTAGCCTCTTGCAGGCCTGCAAGGCCTCCGCACCAGGTTCGCCCATATCTTTCGTTGCAATAGTCCTGAGGGGGCCGCCTAGCTTTTCAATCGATTCGGAAGAGAAATCGGACAGAAGAGGGAGCAATACCAGCTTTCCAAAAGCGGCAAGCGTCATGACCTTCAAAAACTCTTCCACTGATCTCCGAAGCTCATCCTTCTCATAGGAAGACTTAGAGAGCTCGATCTTCATCTCGTCTAGTTCCTTGCGATAAAGCTCCAGCTGCTTGGCCCACTCGCCAGCCGGACTCTCGACAATCTCGCGAGTCCTCTGGACTTGCCCTTCAAGCTCCCGACGAAGCAAAGTGATTTCATTCCTAAGTTTTGAGCATCTTTCATTTTCCATCTGAAGCCTGGCCTCCAAAAACGCAAGCCGGGAGGAATCGGATGCGCGTGACCTGCGAAAGGCTCTGACTTGAGACGGTGGCGCAGTGGTCTGGGAAGCATTGCTAAGCGCTTCCTTCACGCTCTTCCCCCCGAAAACCAACGAAATGGCTTGAGCTTCGTTGATCAGCGAGCGATCGCCTTGATGCGCCAACCTATCAAGTTTTCTGCGCTGCGATGAAAGAGCAAGCTGAGCTGCGAACAAAGCATCCGATTCATGAGCGCCTAGACCTTCGATGCCCCTTTTCTTTAGATACTCTGTTTTTTCCCTCGAAGTATAGAAGCGTCTTGGGATGAAAAGAGGACAACCCAGAGAGCTTGCCAGTTTTTTGGCTGACCGCGGGGCCCTGGGAACGTCAGTAGCCACCACAACTGGCTGACCAAGGGAAACGAACTGGGAAAGATCAACTGGGACTCCTCTGTAAGTCTTGGAGAAGAGCAAAGTACCGTCAAGAGAGATGACCGCAAGACCGCTGTTCATACCCGGATCGAAACCGATTATCAACGGCTTTGCGTCTATTTCCCCTTTCACCAGGTTAAATCCTCCAATGGTAAAAAAGCTTTCACTCACGACAACATGATCTTCAGGCTGTCCTGGTAGGGAGGACGCGCGATTCCCCTTTCAGTCACGATGGCAGTTATGTTCTGAGGAGGAGTCACGTCAAATACTGGGTTGTAAACGGCGTCGCCCGCGGTCGAAATCTTGACACCGCCAATCGAGGTGACCTCCTCTGGTGGTCTTTCTTCCAGCGCCATATCTGTTTTTTCCAGTTGGATCGTGGATGTCGGCGCGACCACGTAAAATGGGATACCGTGCGCCTTGGCCACTATGGACAAGGTGTAAGTACCAATCTTATTTGCAGTCCTTCCATCGGCAACAATCCTATCAGCTCCAACAAAGACCGACCTCACTCCCTTCCGCTGAATGGTGATGGCAGAAGCACTGTCAACTATCAAGGTGAACGGTATGCCTTCTTTTTGTAGCTCGTAAACGGTAAGCCTAGCCCCTTGGAGCCATGGGCGCGTCTCAAGCGCGTAGACGTGGATGTTTTTCCCGTGTCTCCATGCGGCCTTGATTGCGCCAAGCGCCGAACCCAAGTAACCTATGGCAAGAGAACCCGTATTGCATATGGTCATGACGGAATCTCCGTCCGATATTAGGGTTGCACCCAGCTCTCCCATCCTCTCAGCAGCCTTCCTGTTCTCAAGATCAATTCTCCTAGCTTCGTCTTCTGCCGCCAAGGCAGGGTCATCTCCGTTGGCTTCGGCTCTTCTCGCCGCAGCCAGAACTCTCTTCACGGCATACTGAAGGTTGTACGCCGTTGGTCTCGCCCCGAGGAGCACGGCCAACCTTTTCTCGATGTCATCTAGGTCGCCGCACGCCGATGCTCTCCTGAACTCCATGGCCGCCCCATACGCAGCTGCCACGCCTATCGCAGGAGCTCCTCTGACCACCATCTGCTGTATGGCCTGGGCCGTATCTTGTGCTCCACTCACTCTAACCCATTCTTCCTTAAAGGGAAGGCGGCGCTGATCTAGGAGAGAAAGCTCTCCGTCATATAATATGGGAACAACCTCTTCCAATTCAACGACATCCCGCAGAAGGCTTTAACCGTTGCGTGCTCGTTCGTTCCTGCGTGAAAGCTTATATTTGTTGGTCCCTGAGGGCGAGGCCTAGGGGCCAAGCCTCGGTAGTATAGTCCGGTCAAGTATGGCGGCCTCTCGAGCCGCG
>JAGDXH010000052.1:14261-18178 GCA_023256295.1 Thermoproteati archaeon | reverse complement strand
CAAGGAGCTCCCGCATCTCGCTTGCCCTCTTTTTGAGTAGCTCTATTACCTCCTCGTCGCTCATGTCGTCAAGGTTACGGTTTCCCTTCATCTTGCTCGCCCACGGATAGGAGGTCCCTTATCTCCTTGAGCAGCTCAACGGAGCTGTCAAGGTCCTCTGCCACAGACCTCAGCGCAGCCCTCAGCAGCCTTATCCTCTCAAGATCCGCCGCGCCCGAACTATGTTGATAGCCAGTTCCAAACCCGACAACTCCAAGCACAAGGGCGACCCCCAAGGCCATGAAGATTGCTATGAAGCCCACAACAGGGCTAAGACCCCTTGTCATGTAGTACAAAGCAGCTATGGGGACCGCAGAGCCTATGATGGCGCTGGTGATAGAGGCAAATATGAACTCAACCTTGCCCACTTTTCTCACCTTTGACGATGGACGCTATCTCCTTGGGTGATATCTGAAGGGCGAAGTCCTTTACCCTGTACACCCTTTTTTCCCTTTCTCCGATCTCCTTGCTCTCGGTGCTTTCCACAAGGCCTGCCTCCTCAAGAGAGCGCAGATAAAGAAGTGCCAGAGGGTAGGAGAGACCCATCTCCTTAGCAAGCGCGTAGACGTGCTTGGGAGACTCGTAGAGCGAAGCGATCATCCTCAACCTTATGGGGTTGGCCAGCACCTTCATGACGCTGACCACCTCATCGAGTTTTTTGGACACATTTCCATCATATATAAAATAACACCTATATATAAGGAATTCCTTACATATATTTGGCCCAGCGAGCGTTGGGCTACATGAGGCGAAAAGCAAGCTCCTCCATCATGACCTTTAACTAAAAATTAGGGCATCACTTGGTAAGGTACTTCCACGACATGTACATGGAGACCGCCGTGAAAATGGCCGCGAACCCGGCCAAGAACGCGAAGTCGAAGGCTAGCGAGCTCATGCCGGTTGATCCGAGGAGCAGCTGCCTGTCTATGTCGTTGGCGTAGCTTATGGGGTTCACCTGCACAATAGGCTTAAGCCAATCAGGCATCAGCCTCACCGGGTAGAAGGCGTTGCTGGCGAAGAGCAAAGGCATGTTGAGAAGGTTCATGATGGCCATCTGAGATTCCCAGCTGGTTGACCTGAGGGCCAGCATCAAAAATACGGACGATAGTCCCAGGGACATTAGGAACAGCGCAGCGTACATGCCGACGAAGTCGAGGACCGTTAAGCCGCTCCTGTACTGCAGTCCAAGAAGTGTAGCTATTATGAGAACTATGGTGGCCTGCGCGAGCGACTTTATCACTGATGAGAGTGCCTTCCCAACTATTATGTTTCCTCTGGAAACCGAGGTGCTCATGATCTTCGACAGGAAACCTAGCCTCCTATCCCAAACTATGCTCATTCCGCTCTGCATCGAGGTGAAAAGAACTATGAAGGCGAGCATGCCAACGGCAAGGAAGGAGAAGTAGCTGGAGGTACCAAAGGTGCTCTTCATTATCTCAGCGCCCAAGGCGTCGATTATGGACTTTGGAATGTTTAGCCCGGGTATGTTGAGCGCGTTGGCCGAGAAAAGCGAACCCAAGTTCATGGATTTACCGAAAAGGCCAAGCCAAAGTATGGGCTGAACTAGAGACATGCCGAGAAGAACGTAGTTCTTGTACCACTTCTTGAGCTCTCTGTTGGTTATGGCCCACAGGCCGTGAAGAGGACCGTTATCTACCTTGACGCGCTGGGCCATCGCTTCCTCGCCCTCCTTATGGTTGCCCTTTGCCTAAAGGCCTCCTCCGAGCTAACTTCCTCATCCCTAAGGCTCCTTCCGGTGTACTCCATGTAGACCTCGTCCATGGTGGGCTCGGTTATGCTGAGCTTTGAGATCTTTATCCCGCTGGCGTTGAATGCCTCGAAGAGCCTTGGAACGGCCGTGCTTGCATCTCTTACCTTGAACCTCAAGGTAGCTTGATCGACGTCATCAACGTCGACGGAAAGAACCTGAACGATGGCCTGCTTAGCTGCCTCCACGCTACCGCTCACGGTGAGAGACACAACGTCGCCCCCAAGGCCTTCCTTGAGCTCCCTTGGAGACCCTATCTTCAGTATTTTTCCATGATCGATTATCGCTATCCTATCGCAGTAAGCGTCTGCCTCCTCAAGGTAGTGAGTAGTAACCATGATGGTCATCCCGTATTCCTGCCTCAGCTTGCTTATGTAATGCCATATGGCGGCCCTAGTCTGGACATCAAGGCCCAGCGTAGGCTCGTCCAGGAAGAGGACAGTGGGCTGATTTATGAGCCCCATTGCTATCTCAAGCCTTCTCCTCATCCCTCCTGAGTAGTTCTCGACCTTTTTGTTGGCTGCGGCCGTTAGCTCAACCATGTCCAGCAGCTCCTTGGCCCTCTGCCTTGTAAAAGACCTTGGAAGGCCGTAAAGGTCGCCCACCATTAAGACGTTCTCCCATCCGGTCAGGTCCTCATCGGCTGTGTACTCCTGCGGTACAACGCCTATGCTCTGCCTTACCTTGGCAGGCTCCTTTACTATGTCAAAACCGTTAACCCTCGCGGTTCCCTCCGTGGGCTTCAGAAGCGTCGTCAGCATGTTAATAGTCGTGCTCTTTCCGGCCCCGTTGGGACCAAGGAAACCGAATATCTCGTTCTTCTTCACCTCAAAGCTTATGTGGTCCACGGCCAGGAGTGAGCCGCCGTAGACCTTAGTGAGTTCCTCGGCCTTGATGGCTACCTCATCGCTCATGGTCGTCGCCTCCCTCCAACAACCTGTTCAGGCGATCGGCTATCCTCTTCAGCTGATCGCGGTAGGCCGCCAGGGAGGCCTTCCCCTGCTCTTCCATGAAGGACAGATACCCGCTCATCTCGGTTATCATCTCCGGCAGGGTTGCAGGCGCCCTGGCAGGTCCCCATCCCAAGTGACCGTACTCGACCTTTCCCTTCTCCGTGAGCTCGTACTTCCCGTCCTGACGCTTTGAAACCAATCCCTCTTCGGATAACTGCTCCAGGAGGGGATACATGGAGCCCGGAGAAGGCCTCCAGAATCCGAGCGTCATCCTCTCTATCTCGTCCATGAGCTCGGCCCCGTTCTTGGGAGACTTGCTGAGCAGGGCCATCACCCAAAGGCGAAGCCCGGCTCCCCTCTTGTGGTAAAGGAACTCGCTCCACAATTCTATCGATCGATATCGAATCGATACTATTAAGCGTTTCGAGCCCCGACGTGGAAGACACGCTACGCTTAAGTCTCGAAGAGAGGCACGCGCATGCCAACCAGCGAAGTGCATCAGGTCACAGATGACCTCACGCTGATCAGGATAAACGACGCGAGAGTCAAGTACTTTGAGTCGCAGTGGCACATACCTGAAGGCATAACCTACAACTCGTACGTCCTGAGGACAAGCGAGGGGCAATGCGGCCCTTCTTGCAACTCTGCCCAGATGCCAAGGTGGTTGGAATAGGGGTTGCAGAGGGCATGGTGAAGGCAAAGTACGGGCAGGACATCGCCTTCGTCCCAGTCAAGGACGGCTCCGAGCTGAGGCTTGGAGGCAGGACCATCAGGTTCGTCTACTCCCCATGGGTTCACTGGCCAGAGACCATGATGAGCCTGATCCCAGAGGAGGGAGTTGTCATATCCGGCGACGCGTTCGGAGGGTACTCCATCCCTTCGGGCTGGTCCGACGAGGACGTCCAGGAGGAATACATCAAGTACTCCAAGAAGTATCTCGCCACGGTCATCGGGTCTTACAGGGAACACCTGCTGAAGGCGATCTCAAAGCTCAGGGCCAGCATGCCAGACCCCAGCGTGGTGGCGCCTGCTCACGGCTTGGTCTGGGTCAAGCAACCGAAGTCCATCGTCGACCTCTACGAAAGCTGGGGAAGGGCAATCCCAGACGGCTCGGTCGTGGTCGCCTGGGTGTCCATGTACGGTTCCATCAAGGGGAC
>JAGDXH010000052.1:13926-14251 GCA_023256295.1 Thermoproteati archaeon | reverse complement strand
GCCCTTCTCCAGGGGCACGGCATAGCGGTGAAGAAGTACTCCTTCTCGGACGAGGAAAGGGACGGACGGGAGGACTTGCTCGCCGACGCCCTCACCGCTTCCGTCATCGTGCTGGGCACCCCGACTTACGAGACCGAAGCTCATCCGCTGGTCAAGGAACTCTTCGCGTCCATGGGTTCCAAGCTCAAGGGGACTGGCAAGCCCGCCTTCGTGCTGGTGTCATACGCGTGGGGATCCGTTGCCGAAAAGCAGCTCTGGCAATCCCTGAGCAACTTGGACTTTGACGTGAGGGCGTCCATCTCCTTCAAGGAGAGGATTTCCGATG
>JAGDXH010000052.1:13127-13916 GCA_023256295.1 Thermoproteati archaeon | reverse complement strand
CCTCTCCAAGCTGGCCGACCAGATAGCGGCAGCCGCCAAAGCCGTATAAGACCCCTGCATAAACCCAAGTCTTGAGCGCCATCGAAACGCAGGAACTGACGAAGACCTTCAGGTCGGGGCTCATAGAAAAGAAGGAGTTGAGGGCAGTTGACTCGGTCAACCTGACGGTCAAGCAGGGAGAGTTCTTCGGTCTGCTCGGTCCCAACGGGGCGGGGAAGACCACCCTCATCAAGCTCATAAGCACGCTCATGATACCCACGTCTGGCACCGGCAAGGTCATGGGCTACGACATAGTGAGGCAGGAAAGGGAAGTCAGGAACTCCATCGGTCTCGTGGGCGTGGGCGAGAGGATATTTTACTGGCGTTTGACGGGCATGCAGAACCTGCTTTTCTTCTCGTCGCTTTACAACATACCTCTGAGGGAGGCAAGGAAAAGGGCTGAAGAGCTGCTGAAGATGGTGGGGCTCTACCAGTACGCGGACACGAGGTACATGAACTACAGCAACGGCATGCAGAGGAGGTTGGCAATCGTGAGGGCCCTTATACCCGACGTACCGCTTCTGATACTGGACGAGCCGACGATAGGACTGGACCCCATATCCGCAAGACAGGTGAGAGACTTCTTGAAGAACAGGGTTCAAAGGGAAATGGGGAAGACGGTCCTCCTGACCACCCATTACATGGAGGAAGCCGACGAGCTCTGCGACAGGGTGGCCTTCATGAGCAGGGGAAGGCTTGTGGCCGTTGGGACCCCAAGCGAGCTGAAGGAGGAGCTCAAGAAGGAAGAGG
>JAGDXH010000052.1:1173-13117 GCA_023256295.1 Thermoproteati archaeon | reverse complement strand
AAGCGGTGGCTGGCGACCCAACTGGAAAGGCCAGGTTGAGGGTCGTCATATCGGGTCCGGATGAGGTGCCAGAACTGATCAAGAGCCTGATCGACTCGGGCACCAAGGTGCTCTCTGTCAAGATGGAAGAGCCGTCGCTTTACGACGTCTTTGCCCAGCTGACAGGCAGCCAGGTTCAGATGGAGGGACCCGTTCAGAGGAGGCCTTTCAGGAGGGGACCCTGAGGCGATGCCGTTGAGGATCAGGACGTTCTTCGAGAAGCTCTACGTCTTTGTCGCCATAAGGGGCTTCGAGGTCTGGATAAGCTATAAGACGCAGGTCGTGTTCACCGTGCTCGGCTGGCTCTTGCCCGTTTTCTCCTACTACTTCATAGGAGTGATGTACAAGGGCGCGGTGGCCCCCGCACTTCAGCAGTACGGGGGGAGTTACGTGGACTTCATGGTGGTCGGGGTCGCTTTTCAAGGTTACGTCTCCTCTGCATTCACGACCCTTTCAAGCCGCATCAGGAACGAGCAGCTGATGGGGACTCTGGAGTACGTGCTCATGTCTCCCACCCGCCTATCCTCCTTTCTGCTCTACAACGTGGCATGGGCATTTCTGCTCAACAGCATGAACGCGGCCGTCATACTGGGAGTGGGGGTCTTCGTGCTCGGAGTCTCCTTCTCCCACGCAGACATCTTGGGGGCGGTCATAGCGCTTCTACTTGCCATCCTGAGCAACATGGGCTTGGGAATGATATCGGCCGGAGTCATAATGATCACGAAGCAGGGAGATCCCATATCTTTCTTCTTCAACGCCGTGAGCAACCTGCTCTCAGGGGTGTTCTTCCCCATAGCCGTACTTCCCTACTGGCTGAGGCTGTTCAGCTACATCCTTCCCCTCACCTGGTCCCTTCAGGCCATAAGGCTGGCCCTTCTCAAGGGGTACGGCGTGCTTGCCCTAGCCCACTACGAGCTCATACTGCTGGGCTTCACGGCCGTCACCCTCCCGCTGGGCCTGCTGGCATTCAGCATGGGCTTCAAGCAAGCGCGGAAGGAGGGATCCCTTTCCCAGTACTGAGACAAATGCCGAACGGCAAAGAACACCTCAGTGAGAACTCTGCGCTGCCAACTCCAGAGATCAGGAGGGCTCGCTTCTTGCTTATGCCCACGGTTATGTTGACCGGTCCCTGGTATCCAGATGGCGGTGCTTGGACGGCCACGTAGAGCACCTTGTAAGTTCCGGGAGAAACTGACATGGGAAGAGATTGAGAGAAATACGTGCTTGATATGGAGAAACCTGGGCTGTTTGTACTTATGTTATCAACGTAGATGGTCTGATTTCCGTCGTTCGTGAAGTTGAGCATGTACCCGAAGAAACTTGAAGCCTTTATGGATTGATTGTCGATCAGAAGCCTGGTCTCTATGCTGAGTTTCACACCCTTGGGGAGTTGAACGTTCAGGTTGACGGCCGTGATGCTGACGTTTGGAGACGACTGGTAGTTCTCGTATATGACGTACACTGTACCGAAGAGGATGAGTGCCACCAGCAGGGCAGAGTAAATCGCCTTCATCTTTCCCCCGTAAGACGGCGCGAGGATTTAACTCTGACGGGGGTAGGAAACGGAAAAACCGTTGTTCAGGGGTCTGACGAAGAAGCTATCGAAACAAAGAAGATCGACCAGATCGATGGAAGAGGGGTTCAGAGAGCAGGCGCAAAATCACGTTGAGAATTGAGGGGGAGCACAAGAAGCTTCGCAATGCCCGTGAGGACTTCATGGACAAAGTGTCCACCGCGATAACCAAGCGGTACGGTACCACTGCAATTGAAGACCTCAACGTTCAAAAGATGATGAGGGACCACAGCATGGCGAAGAGCGTGGCGGACGTGCCCTTCTACGTCTTCAGGCAGAAGCTTGAGTGGAAGGCCGAGAAATACGACAAGAACATCGTTAAGACGCGCAGGTTCCACCCATCGCTCTAGGCTCCAGATGCTGGGCTGTGAATCACATCCTGAGGCCTTCTGATCGCGCATATCGCTGCGACGGCTGCGGGCTTGTGACGGAGATTAGAACGCAGCCATCAACATCCACAACACGGGTCTGACAAGGGTAGGGCTGGTGAGGCCCGAACTCACGCCCGTGAATATCAGCGATTCCGTAGCCCGCCTTCTGGACGTGGCTGAAGGAAAGTTTCCAGCGTCTGGAAGCTTCGCTCTGGTGGTGTGGGGATCGAGCACAGCCGTTGAAGCAGGAAGCCTTGCCCGAAAGGGCGGGGTACCTCGCACACCTCCAAGCTACTTGTTCTCATTGATCTGATGGTAAACGCCTATAGGCCCGTCGGAGCGGTATCCATGGTAGTCAAAGGTTTCGGGGAAAGTAATCCATCATTGGGCAGGGACGTCTACGTGGCGGAAGAAGCCTTGGTAGTCGGGCGGGTACGGCTGGGAGATAAAGTGAGCGTTTGGCCGGGCGCTGTTCTGCGCGGAGACGAAGACTTGATCGAGGTAGGGGAAGAATCTAACGTGCAGGATAACTGCGTCCTGCACGCCGACAAAGGATATCCTGCGCTCGTGGGGAAGAGGGTTACCGTGGGTCACTCTGCGATCGTTCACGGAGCAAGGGTGGGCGACATGGTGCTCATTGGCATGGGCGCGATCCTGCTGAGTGGCGTCATCGTTGGTGAAGAGAGCATAGTAGCCGCAGGGTCCGTCTTGCCTGAGGGAAAGAATTACCCATCTCGCAGTGTGATCATGGGAATGCCTGGTCGTGTGGTCAGGCGTGTCGGCGACCGTGATTTGGCCAGAATCAAGGAAAGCTATGAAGCATATCTTCAGCTGTCTCAGTCGCACTTACAGCAGTGAGAGTTTTTCTTCTAATCGAGAGTTCGGAGCTTTTTCCTTAAATGCTACCTCTGGTTTGTCCTCATGGAGGTAGTGGTTGTAGGCGCTAGGGGGTTCGGAAAGCAACACATGAGAGCGCTGGAGAAGCTGGACGTGGCCGTCAGCGTCGTCGAGCGGGATCAATCCGTGGTTGAAGAGATAAGATCTCAGTTCAAGCTCGAAAGAGTTTTCAGTTCGGTTGATGATGCGCTCTCTTCAAGCGCAGAGGTCATGGACCTGGTGCTTCCTCACGACTTGCATGCGCCTGTGGCTGAAAGAGCGATGAGGAAGGGGAAGCACGTAATTGTAGAAAAACCCATGGCTTTGAATCTTCAGGAAGCTGATGAGATGATCAGGATTTCTAAAGAGACTGGTAAAAAGCTAATGGTAGCTGACCAGTGGCACTTTGACCCCAGCATCAGAGAGGCGAGGAGGCTGATAGGAGAAGGGAAGATAGGTAGGCTTGTAGCGGTCTTGGTCAGATCCCAAGGTTTCTACGATGCGTACGGTTGGAGGAGATCTAGGGCTGAGATGGGAGGCGGAGCACTGATTGACGGAGGGATACATTACGTGGACACACTTCTCTCCCTTGGAGGCGATTATGATTCTGTCTGGGGCATAGCTGTCAAAGGAGCGTCGGCCATAGAGGGAGAAGATACATCCGCGGCTGTGCTTAGACTTGCAAATGGGGCGTTGGGACTACTCTTTTACTCTTGGTCTTACAGGAATCCTCCATCTGTGCCCGAGTTCGAAGCATTCGGGACGGACGGAAGCTTGGCCGAGGATGTACACGGGAGCCTGAAGAGAGATCACAACGCTGTGTACAGGGGCCTTGTCCTCAACGGAAGCCCTTATGCAGTCAAAGGATATGATCCAATGGTAGCCGAGATGGAGGGATTCCTGAAGAGCGTAAGTGAAGGAACAAAGGTTCCGTTTGATCCAGAGTCGGCCAAAAGGGAGCTGGAGTTAGTGCTTGCCGTTTACGGGACCGATCGAGCTTCCATAATTTGTGACGACTTGACTTCCTGCGTGGTCGGCACGTCCTCGTTTTGGAAGTAAGCCTCCCACCAGGCCTCCCAGCGTGGCAAAAAGTATACCTCCAGCGTAAGCCACGCCTAGTATCGTAGCTAAGCCGGCTCCTGCTAGTCCGAAGACGAGGAAACCGAGGATGCCTGCCAGAAGCGCACCAGCAAATGACAGAAGGACGACGATTATCAACAGACCCATCACGGAAGCCAGTAGGCCCGCCAGAGCTCCCCTACTCCCACCTCTTGCCACCAACCCAGCCACAAGTCCTGCCAGGAACGGTCCAAGCAGTGGTATCCAACCAATGACGAGGATTGTCACGAAGCCAAGCGTGACACCCAGTGCCAAGCTTCCTCTTTTCATGAAAAGATCTATCATGAGCATAAAAACCTTGTTGAATATCCCTCAGGATTGCTTTCTCTCAGATTCCTTCTTTTCCCTTTTGGACCTGCACGGCATGGGTTTAAAACCCCGTTATATTTAGGCTTTGTCCTCGGTACGGCTTCTGGGGGTTCAGAGGCTTGAAGAACCATCTGATGGCTTTGGGCGCTTTATCGGCGTAGAGTTCTTGAAGGGCTTGCGTCTCTATCTCATCAGCATATTCATCGATGAAGCGCACTCCAAGACTAGTCAGCTGATCCACCATGTCAAGCACAATGGGAAGGCCTGTGTCTTCATTGAAGAAGCCCGGCGAAGAGAGGATCGAGATCATTTCATCCTCCTTTCCATGCGGGACCTCAACCTCGCAAGCTGGGGCATCCTCAAAGGCCTTGATGACTAGCCTTCCGAGGTTCGAAAGTGCGTGGCGCCCAAGCCCCATGTCCTCAAACGGTCCATATACTCTCTTGTCTATATCTCCCCAGTCTGGAGACTTGGCAGATTCTCCTTCCTCCTCTATCCTCTGAGCTAGTACGGTTAGCTCTATGGGGTGCCTGCCTTGTGTGAGGTCTTCGTACAGCAGGTACGTTCTTGCTGGCATGGCGTAGGAAAGGGCCAGTTTATCGGTTATGCCATTCAGATCTGTAGCTAATCCCTTCAAGTAGGCGTAACCTTCAAGCGTCCGGCTTCTCGTCCTTTTGATAGCGGCTATGGCGCGCCCTGAAGCTACGATCTTTTCAGTGAGCTGGTTTATCTCGCCTAGGACATCAAAGTCGTGATCCGTCAGCTCACCCAGTACTTTTTGCTTGTGTGCCGTGTAAAGGTAGCCATAAAAGCTTCCGTCGAGAATCACGTGATCTGAGTGTTCAAGGGCCTCTAGGGCCATCTTCCTTTCTGCTAGAAGCGAGTAAAGTCCGAAAGAGATGGCTGAACGCGTAGGGGAAAGCGCGCCGCTTCTCTTGAACTGCCCGGCTAGGTGATCTTCCCAGACTTCTTCTTTATCTTTTATGGCTAGTCCACTAGCTGTGAATACGCCGTAGGTGGCTCCAAGTCTGCGGGAAAGGATGGGAGACCTGGACCCGTCTACTGCAGCGATGAGCGTCACGCCTTGGGATTGCGGCAGAGTTCTCAGGTAAGGTTCCGCTAGGTGCTTAAGGTCATCGAGGGTGGAGATCAGCCGGCCGGAGTTTTCCTTGATCCTCTTCGCTTCCTCCTCTGCCTTCTCCATGAACTTGTACTGAAGATCTGGAGGAAGCTTCAGCCATTCGATCGCCTCATCTTCCAGCTCGATGCACCTCTTTTTCCTTGCCCCCTTCTCTGAGCTGTTCCGCAAGCTGAGCTAGCTCGTCGTTGGGTTCAAAGTACAACAGAAGTGGCATGAAAGAAGGGTTCATGAGGCCGGCGAAGTAGAATTGCCCAGCCTGGAGATTGAGCATGTATTCTGGGGTTATACCATAGGGTTCAAGCCACTCCTTTGCCCCTCCTTGACCGACGACGTCCAGGGGGTGAAGCCTTCCGTAAAAACTGGTGTTAAGGTTTCTCCTTATGGCGGCGTTCACGCCTATATCTCCAGCAATCCCTTGGGAGAGCAGGGTGAGGTTCAGCTTGTGCTTCCTGCCTAGGGCTGCCAAGTCCCTTAGCGAGTCGGTGGCTTGGACCTGCAATCCCTCAGGCTTGAAGGGTGAGTACTGAGGAGCCTCATCTATGATGATGGATGTCGACATGTCTTCTCCCTCACTCATCTTTGAGTAAAGCGCGTCGGCAAGGGCCAAGAAGAACGAGAGTTTGACGTCAGACCTGAATCCACTCATGTCGATGACGATGAGGCGGGATTTGCTTAGATCGTTCAGAAGTTCTTGTATCGGCTTCTTCCCCATGAGCGGTTCCAGCGCTTGGGGGGTCAGCCTGCGAAGAAACCTTCTTTTGGCGACGTTGAAGGCCATCTGATAGTCTTGGCGGTTGGTGTTAACGGCGTTCAAGGATTTCTGGATTTGGTCAAATGCCTTTTCTGATCCCATCTTCGCGAGGTTTTCCCAGTCATCGCAGAGTTCTTCCATGACTGCTTCAAGATTCCTGTTGCTGAAGAAACCGCTTGTGCGCTCTGACATGTACGAGAAAACGGCGTTAGGACCCATGGATATCTCTGAGAGCGGTATGGAGTTCTTCCTCAACTCCTGCGCGTAGTCGGCACCGCTCCAGTCCAAGACGAGCACGCTGTATCCATTCTGCAGGTAAAAGGGGATGAGGACATTCTTGGCTAGCCAAGACTTGCCGGAACCGGTTGTCCCATAAACTCCTACGTGATAAGGGATGTAGGAGGCATCTGCAGGGATGGCCCAGTTTCCGTGGCGGTCCAGACCGGCCATGAGGTTCCGGGGCAGCTTGGCCGTTGGCGCAAGGTATTTGGCGAGGGGGTCTTCTGTGTCAAACACGCTGACCTTGGAACCAGGGGAAATTATCCTTCTATTTATTGACACAGCCCCTGGCTGAGATACATCTCCTATAACCAGCACGGAAAAAGAGAAGACCTCTCTGGCACCGGATGGTTCCCCTCCATGTTTCACATAAGCGAGCTCTGGCTTGTAGTAAGAGGTGTTCAAGAAGTCGTTCCTACCAAGCCCTTTCCTGAGCACTCCAAGCACCTTGCTGTACGGAGTCCTGGCGCCGTTCTCTACGAGGACTAGCTCTTCGCTGGAAACCCAACTCTCTACTCCCTGGTAAAGTATGACTGAGGCGATTGACTCGGTTGCACCGTCTGCTATCTTCCCTATTTCTTTCACAACAGGAGATCACGTAGGTGTAAAAGGATGATGTACATCATTCGGATTAATGGGTGAAATCTTGTCGTGAGTTCACGTTGCATCCGGGATGCTGGTACTTCCCGATGAGTCTTCGGCTTCTAGAAGCTTTGCATAGGCCTTGACGAGGTCTGCTGTCCTGATCACCCCCCTCAGCTTTCCTTCTTCGTCTGTGACGTATATTATTCCTTTTGCTCTGCGGAGTATGAGTTCCGTAGCAGTTTCTCCCCAGTCTGTGATCAAAAGAGGCTTGTCGGCGATCGTGAGTCTTTCGATGGACCAAGATGGATTAGCAGCTAGGTTTTCGAGGTCCAGCCTGCCGATGTACTTGCCTGAGTGATCCACCACAGGGAGAGAAGTATCTCCTGAAATCGACAGGAGAGAAAGGGCTTTTTTTGTGTTGTCTGTGAGTAGCAGCTTGAATCTAACGGGTTTCATTATGTCTTTCAGCTCAATTACGTTGTTCTTTCCCTTTCTTGCAAGAGCGCCTAGACGCAGCAGTGCCAGATGAGTTCTCGCTGGGGAGAAGTCTAGCTGTCCTTCATAGAGCCCCTTGTTGCTAGTGACCGTGTAGGCGACTGCTGCTGCAAGCAGAGCTGGGATGATGGCAGAAGACGTCATTGTCTCGGCCACGAACGCAACGGATGCCAAAGGGGTCTTGTTCGTAGCAGCAACCATGGCCGCTGCACCTGCGGCTACCAAGATGGGACTGAACGGAAGGCCCAAGACCCGCATCAAGCCCACAGAGGCCGTGGCCCCAAGAAGTATGGATGGTATGAAAAGGCCGCCGTCGCCGCCACCGTTGAGCGTAGCCGAGGTGGTCATCATCTTGGCGAAGACCAATAGGAGTATCGAACCAGCCCCAAAGCTCCAAAGACTATCTGGCAACGAAGCGTTCATAGATGAGCTTATGACCCTATATCCGACTCCAAGCGAATAGGGTTCCACGTAGCCTATGGCCGCAATCAGCAAGCCTGCCATGATCGAGATGAACGCCCCACGGAGGGCAAAAGAAGGGCCAAGCGACAGCTTGGAGCCTAGCTTGTAAACGTATATGAACGCCAAGGCAATGCCTCCGAGAAACGCGCCGAGGAGAAGCGAGAGCATGAGTTCGGTGTAGGTTGGGAAAGGGCTGCCTGGCAAAAGAGAGAATATGGGAGTCTTTCCTTCGAACAGTATATAGACTAGGTATGAGACTATGCCCATGGGGATCGCAGGTAGGAACACCCTGTGCTCGAGGTCTTGGGTGTAGGGCACCTCAATGGCGAAAAGTATACCCGTCAAAGGGGCCTTCAGCACGGCTCCCAAGGCGGAGCCGGCTCCAGCCAAGAAAAGCACTCTCAAGTCATCTCCCTTGGCTCCCAACATCCTGCTGAGCCTGTACGATATGGCTCCTCCCAGGGATAAGCTGGGCCCCTCTAGTCCCGCGCTGCCTCCAAACCCCATGGTCACTGCTGACGCTATCGGAGTTGAGATGTCAGAGCGCAAAGTGCCCTCTCCGTCCCTGAAATGGAACTTTTGAAGGACTTCGTGAGTTGTGGATCCCGGTCTCGTGTGTCCTACCAGTGTTGATATGGTGTATGATATCAGGAGCCCCGAAGGAAGCACAAGGAACGCAAGCGGAGATGAGAGGAAAGGATATAGCTCCACGTGCATGACTGAGTAAGCTTCCACAAGCGCTACCTCCGCCAGCCCTATGGCTCCGCCGATAAGTATGGGTACCAGAACCCAGCGTTGGATCAGCCCGCTTGCGTCCAGCGCCGTTTTCTTGTAGAGCATACTCTGACTGGCTGGTGCTTGCTATTAAAGTATGCTTTCGGGGTTTTCGAATGCGTGACAGAGCGATGTCTGGAGAAGCACGCTCGGTTCCCGCATCGCCGCGATTTTGAACAAGAGCAGAAGGGCCGCGGTGAAATACATGTGCAACGCCGTGAACTTGGCCGTTTCCAAGTCCAACCTGTTCCGCCTGGGGTCGTCCTGTCTAAACACCACCTTGGTCAGCCTTATTGCCCAAGGAATGGTCAGGTAAGAACCCAGCAGTGGGAAAAGACTGTGATCGAGGGCGACGGCCAAACCAAACAACGGATAGGGTGAGTATATCAGGATCAAGTAGTAGTAGAGAGAGAGCGTGTCCCCAAGCAGGGAAGCGACGCTCCTAACCCCAGCGTCCAGTTCATCGCGCATGTCTCTCCAGTTATTTATGTGGGCTATTGCAGTCACAAGCAAGCCCATGGAGACGGCCACTGAGTCAACGGCAAGATCCGGTCTTCCTCCCATGGAGACGTAGGTTCCGAGGAATATTCCTGGTCCCCACGCAAGAAATATGGCGAGGTCGCCCAGCCCGACCCATCTCAATCCGTACCTAGGCACGCTGTAAAGCCCTCCGCAAAGCAGGCCCAAGGCGAAGTAGGGCACCACGTAGGGGCGGATACTCAAGATATATGCTGCCAAAAGCAGTCCAGTCAGGGAAACGCCAGCCATATAGATCTTATGAGTTCTGGCGTCGATCAACTTATCCACAAGCACTCTTGATCCCATGGAGCCCATGCTTTCTGGTTTGTCAAGAGAAGACAACGAGTCGAAGTAGTCGTTCATCATGTTGAACACGGAATGCGCAAGCAATAGGGTGACCATGATCAGCAAAAGCAAGGGTACGTCTATGTTAGGAGATATGAGAGCTGCTATCACGGCGGATGTCAGCGTTTGCTGAAACGTCCAGGGCTTGAGGGCGCGAACGTACTTCAAAGATGTGTTTTCAAAGAGGAGATCCTCTTGAACTTCCTCAGGTTTTAGCTTTCCATTTTTTTCCATAGACAGTTCTTCGATCACCACTTTGCCAACCCTGACTTCGTCCTGCTTGATGAGCGGTAGAGACGAGGGGTTCCTGTAGATCAGCAGTCCTCTTTCTTTGCTCAGGTCCCTCGGTTTGCCCAGAAGGGATAGCTTCCCGATTCCCACAAGAGTTTCGTCCTTTCCCTTTATTGAAAATCTGAGTCTTTCCTCCTTCGTATGACTCGGGACTATCACGACTAGCCCCCTCTCCAGGGCAAAAGGAGACTCAAATGATTGTTGGGTATCGGTTTGAAGCGTGAGAGTCTTTCCTTTCCTCAGGAGTTTAAGGGCCTCTTTATCCATGGGAATGGCAATCAGGTGTAAAAAAGCTTTGGCTGCTTCGTCATGCTTAAGCGTCAAAACTTTTTGAGAGCGATCAGCTTGCTGCCAGTTCGTTACGATCCGTCGGTTTCTGAGCCCAAGTGGCAGGCCTACTGGAAAAAGCCCGAAGTCTACAAGGCCGCCTTTGCGTTTGACCCGAGCGGGAAACCTTACGTCATAGATACCCCGCCCCCATTCACAAGTGGAGAACCTCACATGGGTACGGTTTACTTCACGATCATAGTGGATACCTTGGCTAGGTACAAGAGGGCAAGAGGCTATAGTGTCCTTCTCCCGCAAGGATGGGACACACATGGTCTTCCGACCGAGCTCAGAGTCCAATATGACCTCAAGGTGGATAAGAGCGATGTTAGTCGTTTTCGGAAAGCCTGCAGAGAATTCACGAGGACGACCATTGAGTCGATCAAGAGTGGCATGATCGCTGTGGGATATAGGCCCGACTGGGAGGCGTACGAGTACACAACAGACGATCCAGATTACATCAAAGCTGTCCAGCTTTCCCTCATATTGATGTACAAGGCAGGCCTTGTATACAGAAAGAAGTTCCCGGTTTATTGGTGTCCCCACTGCGGTACCGTGGTTTCGCAGGCAGAGGTAGGCTACGTTGAAAGAGAGGGTGTGCTGGCGTACGTGAGGTTTAGAGGCGCTGACGGTTCTCCCGGCTTGGTTGTTGCGACCACACGGCCAGAGCTTCTCTATGCTTGCGTTGGAATCTTTGTAAACCCTAAGGATGATCGTTATTCTTCTATGGTAGGAAAGGAAGTCAAGGTGCCGCTAGGAGGATGGACGGTCAAGGTGATGGCCGACGATGCCGTTGACATGTCTTTCGGGACGGGAGCGGTCATGGTCGCTACGTTCGGAGACGAGCAGGACATACGCTGGCAGCTCAAGTACTCCCTTCCGATAAGGCAGGTCGTTGATCAAGACGGGAAGATGAAAGATGCTGGCGAGCTTACGGGCCTTAAGTTGACCGAGGCACGCAAAAAGGCGTTAGACATTTTGAAGGAAGTGGGCCTGCTGGAGAGACTGGTTCCCATAAGGCACAACGTACTTTCCCATACCGAGCGCCAGAGCTGCATGAATCCCGTGGAGTTCATCCCGCTTGATCAGCTGATGATAAAGATGTCTTTCATGAAAGACATCGTGATGCGCGGTGCAGAAGGGATGGCATGGCATCCTGCACTCATGCTTGAGCGTGTGCGCGCTTGGCATGATTCTCTTGAGTGGGACTGGGTCATATCAAGGCAGAGGGTTTTTGGTACTCCCCTTCCGTTTTGGGTTTGCGCGGACTGCGGAGAGCTTATACCTGCGAAAGAGGAGGATCTTCCAGTAGACCCTTCTGTGCAGTCTCCTCCAGTACCTGCGTGTCCTGCCTGCGGATCCAAGAACCTGATTGGTGTGAAGGATGTGGCAGACGGCTGGGTTGATTCCAGCATCACCCCGCTTTGGATTACGGGCTTCTTTAAAAACAAGGAACTCTTCGAAAAGTTGTATCCCGTAGACGTTAGACAGCAGGGCTACGAGATCATCAGGACGTGGTTCTGGTACAGTGCCTTCAGGGGAATAGCGCTGACTGGTAGGCCCCCGTTCAAATCCGTGCTCGTGAATGGGATGATACTGGCGCCGGATGGAAAACCCATGAGTAAGTCGAGAGGCAACGTCATAAACCCGTTGGACGCAGTCAGGCAGTACGGCGCGGATCCCTTGAG
>JAGDXH010000052.1:0-1163 GCA_023256295.1 Thermoproteati archaeon | reverse complement strand
CGGCTGGCGGAAACCGAGGTCTCTTACATGAAGGCAATGGACGACTTTCGCTTCAACGAGGCCTTGGATGCCTTCGTGCAGTTCTTCTGGCACGACCTTTGCGACGACTACCTTGAGTCAGCAAAGCCAAGGGCTTCTCAGGGCGATCCAGACGTCATGAAGACTTTGGGCTTTGTGTTCAGGTCCAGCTTGAGCCTGTTTGCTCCCTTCCTCCCTCACTTGGCCGAAGAGATATATCAGGACCTGGGGTGGGGAAAGGAGCCGTCTGTACACGCCGTTCCATGGCCACAGCAGCCAGCTTATAGCACTGTCCTGGCCAAAAGAGGAGGATCATTGCTGACCTTGATATCTAGGGTTCGCAGTGCCAAGGTAGCTCATGGGTTCTCTCTGGGACAGAGAGTGAGCTGGGCCGAACTTTCCTTCGACGAGGACGTGGACCCAGCCGAGCTTTCCCACTTGATCTCGGATGTACTTAGGATCGATCAAGTGAAGGTCAGGAAAGGCCCCTTTTCGGTTGAGTTTGGCCCGGGAGAGCAACGGTCGAAGCCTCGAGCATATGGCTGAAATGGCGGCATCGAGCTTGGTATCGGGAACTGAAAACGAAGCAGCCCTTTCGTGCCCCCCTCCCTCACCCCCAAGCTCTTCTGCCAAGGTAGCAGCAAGCTCTCCAAGATCCACGGATCCGTTACCTCTCAGTACCACGTCAACTTGCTGGTCCCTGGGATTGACGCAAGCACCTGCCTGCAATCCTAGGTAGCTCATGGCGTAGAAGGCCGTCTTTCCGGCATATCCGCTGAGTGGAGTACCCTCGACGACTGCAAGCTTGCCGAATAGGGGACGGGCGTGAGACTTCACGTAATCCATCACCATGTACTCATGCTTCAGTCCGGCATCTGCCAGCAGCTCCAAGCCCCTGATGTACCCCGGTCTCACATAGGTTGCCAGCTCATGGGCCAGTCTGGCGGAAAATGAGCTGTTGTGCCTTTCAGAGATGGCATAACCTATCATGGCTGCCTCAAAGTATACCGTTCTCCTATCCTGTTTTTCGAGGAGGGCTTGCACGTAAGCCGTTTGGTCCATGTAGTCTCCGATGGCTCCGTAGACGGCTAGAGGAGCAGAAGACTGGTCTCCAAACCTCTTGTGGACTAGCTCAGAGGCACAAG
>JAGDXH010000023.1:9597-18316 GCA_023256295.1 Thermoproteati archaeon | reverse complement strand
CTACCTCCCTCTTGCCCCTGCTCGACTCGCGCTTGTTCACGCGACTCCTGCATGGACACGGATAAGCCTGTGCCAAGGCTTATGAGTTACTGTTGGTGACGTGCGCCATGGGTGGGTATTTCATAGCGCTTGAAGGGCTAGATGGAGCCGGAAAAACCCTTCAAGCTGCAATGCTTTCCCGCAAAGTAGCTTCCTTGGGTCTGGGCGTCTTATCGACGGCCGAGCCGACAGACGGCCCGGTGGGCAAGCTCATAAAGGAGATGTTGGTTGCTGGACAAGCCGACCCGAGAGAGCTTGCCTTGTTGTTCACTGCGGACAGGTACCAGCACCTGCGGGTCGAAGTTGAGCCCGCGCTGCGGAAAGGCGCAGTGGTGATCACGGATAGGTACCTTTACTCCACTCTGGCCTACGAGGGAGCCATGGGAGTTGATCTTGACTATCTTCGCCAGGTCAACAGGTTAGCTAGGTTGCCGGATCTTGCCGTGCTGATAGACGTCCCAGTTGAAGTAGCCCTGTCTAGGATTAGTTCTAGGCGCGCTCTTCAGTTGACTGAAAGAGGTCAGCTCTTGTCATCGGTGAACCGCATTTATCGCGAGATGGCCTCCCGCGGTGAGCTCGCGGTCGTTGACGGGAAGGGAAAACCGGAGGAGGTCTTCGACAGGCTATGGGGGCTCGTGGGTACTTTGCTCCAGTTCAAGAAGCCCTGACCAGAGCGCCATCTTTTGCCAAGCCTTTTATACTCGCGCGGATAGCTCAGCGTGTTGCGCAGCATGAGGAATGTCTTTGGGCCAATGGAGGTGAGTGGTGATGGAAGATGAAGAGAACTCGAAGCTTCTTGAGTGGATGCAGGGAAAACTGGACGAGATGGAGAAAGAGATAGCTGCGCTGAAGGCCATGTTAAAGCTATTTCAAGCCCAAGGTGCGGTCCAGCATCCCCAGAGCCCCCAACAGGTTCCCTCTGCTGAGATCCCCGTGGCGCAGCCCAGATCCGTTCAGGCCCAAGCGATGGAGGGACGGGCTACCCAGAAGCAACCACCAGCTGAGAGACAGTCAGAGGTTGTACCTGCAGCATCAGAAGAGGAGGTACCCATAAGGCAGATCATCGTGCGCGGGAACAAGGTGGCAGCAGTGTTCAGAAAGGGTAGCGAAGTAAGGGTAGATGTGCTTGTTCCCTTGGAGCAGGATACGCCTCCCTTCAAGTCCTTCTTTGTAGAAAAGATACTCAAGGACTTTGAGAGGAAGGACAGGATGAAGGAGGAAAGCGGACAGATCAGCAAGGGGACCGGTTTCTCGTATGAGGTCCAACTCGAAGGAAACGAGATCAAGAGGATAACCGTAAGGAACGTCAACGACGAGGAGAGGGTAAGAGAAATAGTTTCAACCCTGAACTGGACCATAAACCGCATGATGGAGAGGTCGGGAGTTTAGGTTCGCATGCTTGGTGTTATGGCGATCACGCTTTCAAGAGATAGCACGAAGAACATGGGCATTAGTACGAAGTTTATCATGATGATCATCACGGTGGGGTTCATCCCGAATATGCCTCCTCCCAAGACCGCCGCTACCATCCCGAGGATTAGGATCGTGATGGGGAGTATCACGAACATGGATACGACGCTTTCACTGAGAGCTCCCAAGTTGTCCAAGAACTTGGATACCGTTTCGTTTCTTTCCCTCATGACCTTCTCTCTTTGATCTGCAAGAAGGGACAGGAGGTCCGAGCTTGTCTTGGTAGCCAAGGCGTAACTGGACACGAACTGACTGAAAGAGGGAGACGGTATCCTCTTGGCGGCATTCACCAGTGCATCGGATGGAGGGATGCCCATGGTATCTATCTGCCTCCTGATTTCCTTCACTTCCTCCGTCCATATGCCGTATATCCTTTTTTCTGTGAAGGAGTATATCGTTTCCTTGAGGGGAGCTCCGGCCTCAGCAAAGCTGGCAAACCGTTCCACGACGAAGGGAAGCACCCTTTCGAACTCCCTCTTGCGGCCTGACTTCCTCGAGGACACGTAGTACATGGGGATCCCTATCCCAGATGCGAGACCAGCCATGCCCAGAGAGAGTCCAAATATCGCGGCTCCCGCCACGTTTCTCAGGTAAAAGAAAAAGAACGCGAAGCCAGCGGCCCCAGAGGAGAGGGTCGTAAGGAATATCACCAACGACCACGTTGCCTCGAACTCCTGAGGATCGACCCAGATCCCGGCCTTGGGCAAGTCCGAAACCGACGAGCTCAACAGCGGGTGAAGTCTATTCAGGAAAGGAAGGTTCCTTTCGGTCCAAACGCTCAGGGAAGTGAGGGTGGGGTTCTTGATGATGCCTGTCTCTTCGCTTCCTTGTCCCTCTTTCGAGGTTTTCTGATCACCAGGCAACGCAGAATGCTGGGCGGATTTTTTTCCCCACGATATGACAACGTCGACGCGCACCTTTTTCCTGAGCAAATCAAGCGCTTTCAAGCCGAGCTACACCCAAGTTCTTCTGAAGGCGGAGCTCCTTCTCCGCGTTCTCAAGCCTGGCCGTTATGATGGCGGCCCGCGGGTCCTTGTAATAGCTTCTGAGGGCTTTCTCCAGTTCAACGCGACCAGATATTCCCTTGTTGACCAGCCACTTGAGGTACTCCGACTTGTCCAGGAGGTCTTGAGAAAGGACCTTCGGGTCGACCTTTGACAGTTCCGCGACGCTTGCCAGCACCTTGCTGTCGTTGTAGCTAACGATATCCGCGGTTGGATTCCACGAGCAGTACTCGTTGGATTCCACGCGTTCCGTCTTTGGATCGTATCCGGTTATCTCGGTGACTGAAACTACCCTTCTCACGAATCCGTTCTTCGTCATTACCCTGCCTATGCTGATCACAGCTGAGATCGCGGGTATCAAGGCTGGGGATACCGAGATCGGAGGCGAGATCAGCCTGTTCATCATCGCCTCCATGCTGTCCGCGTGGATCGTGGTCATTCCCCCGTGGCCGGTCATTATGGCTTGGAAGAACGTGACAGCCTCCTGCCCTCTTATCTCGCCCACGATTATGTAGTCTGGGCGCTGCCTGAGGCTGGCCTTGAGCAGGTCAAAGAGAGAAATGCTTGATTGATCTCCTTCCATACCCTTGCTGTGAAGCGAGACCCAGTTCTCCTTTTCGAGCCTGAGCTCAGGCGTCTCCTCGATGGTTATTATGCGGGAGCGTGGGTCGAGGAGGTCCAGCAGCGCGTTCAGAAGCGTGGTCTTCCCAGCTCCTGTTGAACCTATCACGGCCACTGACCGCTTCAGCTCCATGAGCTTCCAGACATAGGCGGCTTCTAAGAAGTCCAAGGTTTTGCTTCTCAGCAAGTCTACGATCGTGAACGGGTCGGTCCTGACGTTTCTTATGGTGAACGTGGATCCCCCGCCAGAAACCTCGTTTCTGTAGGTGACGAGCACCCTGTCGCCGTTCGGCAATATGCCGTCTGCTATTGGTCTGGCGAGCGATATGTCGCGATTCGCCAAAAATGCCAACCTCTCTATCATGCCGTCAAGCTCTGCCTCCGACTCAAACACTACGTTCGTCTGGAGCTCTCCGTACCTGCGGTTCACGACGTAGATGGGGATGCCTACTCCGTTGCAGGCCACGTCCTCGTTGTTGGGGTCCTTCAGGAGGACGGTTATCTTTCCGTACTCCAGGAAGTCGCGCTTCAAAAAATAGAGGATCTTCTGAAGGCTTGGTTGGTCGATCTTGACCTTGTACCTCTTTATGACTTCGTTCACCGCTTTCTCCAAACTTCCAGACGCAGCTGTGGGGTTGTCCAGACCGACTGGGGCAACCCACTGGTTGACCAGGTAGTGTTTCAGCTGCTCTAGAAGTTGTTGTTCTGTCTCGGAAACCTTAGGCTCGATCACCTCATAGATCAGCTTGTTCGAGGACGGATCGTTCCTTATACCCACAAGGGCGTATCCAGGTATCACCTCGTAGACGTCCGTGTACCTCTTTGAGCGCACCTGCCCACCTGATGCCTCGCTCATGTCGTACCATCTTCTGGATCGCCCATGGGCTCAACGTGACGGAAAGTGCTTGCGGTTTTTAAATGTTGCGCCGCAAATCTGAGCCCGTTCTTTGCCTTACTCCTCTTTGGGTCGTCCAGAGACCTCAATTCCTTCACGGATGAGAGGATGTCAGAGGTAAAGAAAAGGGTGTACTACCGTTTCCTCAAGGACTTCCATCCTCCTTGACCCCCGCTAGGGTTAAATCTGTGCGCCAGATGACTGCGTGCGCGCCGTCCTCTTCTTGTGCTTCCTGTTGATAATGTTGGCCCCTATGTTAGCCTTGGCGGCCCAGCCAACTCCAAGCTACTACGTGGTCAGCCTGAACATGGAGATAAATCAAGGTTCGCAGGACTATCTGTCTGAAGTCATTCACTCTGCGGAAGTCGGGGGCGTGCGCGTCATCGTGCTGAACTTCACAACTCCAGGAGGGAACTCCCAGAACATGCTTTCCATGATATCGCAGATAGATTCCTATGAAGGTTGGGGAGGCGAATTCGTCGTTTATGGCATCCAGCCTGGCGTCTTCAGCGCAGGCTCCATAATTTCCGAGGCCGCCGACCAAGTATATCTGCAGAATGGAAGCAGCTTTGGAGGAGCGTCTCCAATCTTCTCCTCCCCAGAGCCCACTTACGTTGTTCAGAAGATAATGGGAGCATATGCTTCTCTTGTGGCATCGGAAGCTGATCAGCATGGGAGGAATGGTACTGCAGCGGGCATGATGGTGTCAGCTGATGTCAGCCAAGCTGAGGGTGGACTCACTTACACGTGGGAACAAGCCGTCAGACTCCACGTAGTCAACGGTGCCGTCCCGTCTCTTCAACAGCTTTTGCTGGTGCTTGAGCGCAGCGGCGTGATACAGCCTGAAGCGGTTCAGAAGCAGGTTTATCCGAGCTTGGCAGACCAGTTCAGATACGACCTCAGCGACGCCACGCTGGATGCACTGCTGTTGGATCTTGGGTTCTTTGCGGTCCTAGTCGACGTCCTTCATCCAACAGGCCTCGCTAGCTTGGTGGGCATCGTTTCTCTCCTGCTTGGGATCTACGGCATGGGTCTCATCGGAGCACCCCCTCTTGCTTTTCTGCTGATCGTGCTTGGCGGTGCAATGATGTTCTTGGAGGTTAAGGCGGGTCACGGGCTCTTTGCCGCTGCAGGTGTCGTGGTCTCTCTGGTCGGTCTTCTTTTGCTCTACGGGCAAGTTCTCATACAACCTCTTCCCTCTTCTCCCTCAGCCCCTGGCAGCTTTGTTCGTCCCTCGCAACAGGTGTCCCCGCTCTTCACTGGCATCGAGTTTGGTTTGCTTGCCGTGACCGTTGGCTTTGCAAGCCTCTACTTGAGCAAGCTTAGGAGAGAGCTCAGGTCCAAGCCAAGGCTTGTCGGCCTCGAGAACATGGTTGGGAAGTTGGGCGTTTCCCAAACGGACTTTCAGGGAGGTCAGGGTGTGATTCAGGTCTCTTCTGAGCAGTGGTCAGCCAGATCCGCAGGCGATCAGGAGATCAAAAAGGGGGACAAAGTCGTGGTGCTCTCTGTTGACGGCATAGTGCTGGTGGTCAGAAAGGTCCAGCAATAACAGGGTTATACTTAATAACCTCCCTCGCTCAGTACTTCATGGAATCAGGGCTTTTGGTAAGTGGGCTTGGTGTGTCAGTGCGCGATGGAGGAAGAATACTGCAGGGCGTCTCTCTTGAGGTTCGCCCCTCGGAGATCTGTGCGTTGATGGGCCCCAATGGTTCTGGAAAAAGCACTCTGGCGCTGACGCTTGCCGGCCACCCGAGGTTCCGCGTCGACGAGGGTTGGATACGCCTTGACGGCGAGGATATAACGAGGGCCGAGCCAGAATACCGGGCAAAAAAGGGTCTTTTTCTGGCTTTTCAGAAGCAGGTGGAGATACCAGGTCTACCAATTGAGGACATGATCTGGGAGGCCTATCGCGCAAGGTGGACTGGAGAGAAACGCCCCTCCCTCATAGACTTCAGGAAGCGGCTAATGGCAGTTTCTTCTGGGCTGGGATTCGGTCCCGAACTGCTGAGAAGGGGCGTAAACGAGGGTTTTTCAGGTGGAGAGGGTAGGAAGGCTGAGCTCATACAGATGCTCATGCTCAACCCAAGGGTCAGCGTGCTTGATGAGATCGACTCAGGATTGGATGTGGACTCCCTTAGGCTGGTCATCCAATCGTTGCGCGAATACGTCAAAGGAGGAGGCTCAGCCTTGGTCATAACTCATCATCCTAGGCTCTTGAGCATGCTGAATCCAGCCCGCGTCTACGTCCTCATAAAGGGAAGGCTGGTTGAGGTGGGAGGCCAAGAGCTTGCTGAGTTGGTCGAAAGAGAGGGATTCTCGAGGTGGGGAGAAGTTGGAGATGGGCAGAAGAGCGCTGAGCGAAGATCTGGTGTATGAGCTCTCCAAGAGCAAGGGCGAGCCAGAATGGATGTTGCAAAAAAGACTCCAGTCTCTCAGGGTGTTTAACTCCAAAGCAGTCCCAACGTGGGGGCCAGATCTTAGCGGTCTAAATCTAGACGACCTCTCATATTACGTCAGGCCTGGGGTCGCCCAGGCGGACAGTCTTGAAGAGCTTCCAGCTGACCTCAGGAAGACCTTTGACGCGCTTGGTATACCAGAGGCAGAGAGGAAGTTCTTGGCAGGAAGTGGGGCCATGTATCAGTCGGAGGTGATTTACGAGAGGATGAAGAGATCGCTCGAAGCCCAGGGAGTGGTGTTCATGAGCATGGATGAAGCCGTGAAGAAGTATCCGGAGCTCGTGCAGAGGTACTTCATGACCAGGTGCATACCTCCCACGTATCACAAGTTTGCCGCCCTGAACGGTGCCCTCTGGAGCGGAGGAAGTTTCATATATGTGCCTAAGGGCGTGAAGATCGAGAAGCCAGTTCAAGTGTACTTTTTGTTCGATCATCCCTCAATGGGCCAATTTGAGCACACGGTGATAGTTGCCGACGAGGGCGCATCTGTGGAGTACATAGAGGGATGCTCTGCCCCAGCGTACATAAAGGGAGGTTTGCACGCAGGTGCCATGGAGATATTCGTCGGGAAGAGCGCGAAGGTGAGGGTGACGACCATACAGAACTGGAGCAAAAACGTGTACAACTTGGTCACAAAAAGGGCCATAGTCGAGGAAGCGGGAAGGATGGAGTGGGTAGAGGCGTCTTTTGGCAGCAAGGTGACCATGCTTTATCCTTCCAGCGTGCTTGTTGGGACCGGCGCCTCTGCAGAACACGTCTATCTTTCCTTTGCAAACGACGGCCAGTTGCTGGACGCAGGGGCCAAGATAGTCCACGCTGCTCCAGAGACGTCAGCTCTCGTGGTTTCAAAGAGCATATCGAGAGGAAACGGTCGTACGGTGTACAGGGGCGAGGTTAAGGTCAACAAGGGAGCGCGGGGATCGGTCAGCTCGGTCAGGTGCGATTCACTTCTGCTCTCTGACGAGAGTTCTACCGAAACCCTTCCTACGGAGCAGGTCGACGAGGAGGACAGCGAGGTCTCTCATGAGGCATCTGCTGGAAGGATAGGCGAGGATCAGCTGTTTTATCTCAGGAGCAGGGGATTCTCAGAGTCCGAGGCCACAGCGTTGGTCATAAGGGGCTTTATGGAGCCCATTTCTAAGAAGATACCGCTAGAGTACGCAGTTGAGTTCAACCGGCTCGTTGAGCTTGAGCTGAAAGGTGCCATAGCGTGATGCAGACATCCTGTGATGCTGAAAGGGGTAGGGCGGCTGAGCTCTATCAGAGCTTGGAGCTGCCCTCTTGGAGGGTACAGCGGGACGGTAGGCTGGTGTATAGGGAGGACCTCAAGTATGTTCCGCAGGGCCTCACGCTTCCGGTCGATTTTGGAGATGCGGATGCCTTGGGGCTGGGTGTTCAGGTAAAGGGCAACGCCAACGTCCTTCCGCTCTTGCAGGCGGAGTCCGATGCTTGCGCATGGGGAATATCAGATGACCTCCCTCACGACAAGTTCAACGCGCTTGCGCTCTTGGGCTGGACACATGGCCTGATGATCTCCATCCCCGATGAGGCATCCGCAGAGATTTCTGTCACCAGATTGGATCGGCTTAGGGGAAAACTCGTGGTTCAGGTTGGTCGTCGTGCTTCCTTGAAGTTGGAGCTACGGTCATCGACCGAGAAGGCTGCTTCTCAGCTTCAGGCCAGAGAGCTTTCCACTTTCTCGCTTCAAGTGCTCGCCAAGGAAAACTCAAGTTTGGACTTGGCCTATTCAGAAAGCGGACATGGGTACGAGTACTTGCTCGTCGACGTCCTTGCGGGTAAGTTCTCTTCCACGAGCTTACACACCTTCGTTCGTTCGGGCGTCTACAGCAGGGGCTACTTCAGGGTTAAGCTCGAGCTTGGAGCGCAGCTCCAAGCCATGGTTGGTGATCTCGCTCCGATGGAGAGCTTTTCTGATGCCGTTTTTCAGGTGATCCATCTTGGGCGTTCCAAGAGTGATGTGGAAATCAGGGGCGGGATCATGGGCAAGGGAGTCCTGCGCGCGCTCACGGTCATTCAGCAAGGTGCCTCTGGAAGCGAGGCAAACCTTCAGGAGCGTGCCCTGATGATAGGGGAGGCTGCAAGAGGTATAGCGTCTCCTTCCCTCGACGTTAAGGAGAAGGAGTGCCGGGCAAAGCACGGTTCTTGGATAGGTAGGATAGGCGAGGATCAGCTGTTTTATCTCAGGAGCAGAGGGATGTCGCAGGCTCAAGCGA
>JAGDXH010000023.1:0-9587 GCA_023256295.1 Thermoproteati archaeon | reverse complement strand
CCGCCATACTTAAGGGCCTCTTCGCTCCCCTTCTGAGCAAGTTGAGTTTTGAAGCCGAGCTGGAGGCGACCTCAGATTAAGGGCTCAGAGACGGTGAGTTTCAAGGACAAGGTAGACGAGATAAGACGGGACTTTCCCATATTCTCGAGATTGGAGAGAGGCAAGCCGCTCCGCTATCTTGACAGCGCAGCTACCAGCCAGAGGCCCATTCAGGTGATAAGGGCAGTTGAGGAGTTTTATGAGATGCACAACTCGAACGTTCACAGCGGAGTGTACGAGCTGAGCGAAGAGGCCAGTGCAGCGTACTCTGGTGCCAGGAAGAAGGTCGCGGTCTTTCTTGGGGCTCAGCCCAAGGAGTTGGTCTTTACGAGGAATGCCACAGAAGCTCTGAACTTGGTGGCCTTTTCTTGGGGAAGGGCGAACCTAAAGCCTGGAGATAGGGTGTTGCTTACTCAGATGGAGCATCACAGCAACTTGGTCCCATGGCAGATGCTGGCTCAAGAGAAGGGGTTGAAGCTTGGGTTCGTCAGGATAACAGACGACGGGCTTTTGGATGAAGAATCTCTCAAGGATGAGCTGGCGAAGAAGCCCAAGTTGTTCGCGTTGGTTCATGCCTCCAACGTTCTCGGAACAATCAACGACGTGAAGCTATACGGCAAGATGGCCCACGAGGTAGGTTCGCTCGTGTTGGTAGACGGCGCTCAAAGTGCCCCTCACATGCGCGTGGACGTGAAGGACATGGATTGCGATTTCTTTGCCGTCTCAGGTCACAAGATGCTTGCTCCACTTGGCATCGGTGCGCTTTACGCAAAAGAGGATGTGCTTTCGTCAATGCCTCCCTTCATGACTGGAGGGGGCATGATAAGGGAAGTCACGGAGGAGTTCACAACCTTTGACGACATACCTTACAGATTTGAGGCAGGGACGCCGAACATAGGGGGCGCAGTGGGCTTCGGGGCTGCGATAGACTACCTTGAGGGCCTCGGAATGAACTGGGTCAGAGATCACGAGAGACGCTTGACGGCCTACGCCCTGGATCTGATTTCTGGCGTCAAGGGCGTGAAAGTGTACGGCCCCATGGATCCCGATAGGCGGGGCGGCGTGATATCCTTTAACGTCGAAGGCGTGCATGCGCACGACGTCGCTCAGGTCTTGGACGAAGAAGGAGTGACCATAAGATCAGGCCATCACTGTGCCATGACGATCATGGAGCGCTATGGTATACCGGCCACTGCCAGAGCGAGTTTCTACGTCTACAATGCTGAGGATGACGTCGATGCGTTGGTGAGGGGCATCCAGAGGGTGAAGCAGGTGTTCGGAGTTGGCTGAAGACATTTACAGGGAGTTGATACTGGACCACTACAAGCACCCGAGCAACTTCGGGCACTTGGCGCTTCGCAACGGCAAGGCCAGGGACCAGAACAGCAATTGCGGTGATTCTGTGGACTTTGAGGTCTTGGTAAAAGAAGGCAAGCTGGTCGACGTAGCGTTCACTGGCATCGGTTGCGCCATATGCATTGCCTCTGCCTCCTTGCTTACCGAGGCCGTTAAGGGCAGGTCACTTCAAGATGTCATGGCGCTCGGGGAGACCGACATCCTAGCCAACTTGGGCATCAAGGATCTAACTCCAGAACGCATGAAGTGCGCCATGTTACCTTTAAAGGTCTTGAAGATGGCACTCATCAACTCCAGGGCTGCCTTGCCAGAACAAGCTTAAGGGGGAAAGGGGAGAATCTTTTATGCCCGAAGCAACGCCCGATGAGTCAGAGTTTGAGCTTGAGGTCCTCAAGAAGAGAGGTTTTGTCAGAAAGAAGTGCAGGGTCTGCGGGACCTACTTTTGGACTACTGATGCGGGTCGTCAGACCTGCGGAGAGGCGCCGTGCGATCCCTATACGTTTCTCGATCGCAGTCCATTCAACAGGAGCTTTGACCTAAGGGGTTTCAGAGAATACTTCTTGGATTACTTTCACGAGAGGGGGCATGCCGTCATTCCGCCCAGGCCAGTGGTGGCTCGCTGGAGGAATGATCTGTACCTCACCAGTGCAAGCATAGTGCTTTTTCAGCCCTACGTGACGTCCGGCCTTGTTCCGCCACCCGCGAACCCCTTGGTTGTGGCGCAACCTTGCGTGAGGTTCGTGGATATAGACAGGGTTGGTCTCACAGCTGGGCGTCACCTAACGACCTTTGAGATGGGTGGGGCTCATGCATTCAACTATCCTGACAAACAGGTGTACTGGAAAGATCAGACGGTTGAGTACGGCCTTGACCTGCTGAACTCTCTTGGCGTACCTGACAGCAGCATAACCCTGAAGGAGGACCTGTGGGAAGGAGGAGGCAACGCGGGGCCGGCGTTTGAGGTGATCGTGGGGGGATTGGAACTCGAGACGTTGGTCTTCATGAAGTATTCGGAAGAAGGAGGTCTGCTTCACGAGATCCCGATCAAAGTTGTTGACACTGGTTATGGGCTTGAGAGGTTCACCTGGATGTCTCAGGCAACGCCCACCGCCTTTGAGGCGATCTTTTCCAACACCCTGCCGCAGTTTCTGGATCTGGCAGGCGTGGAGCCTCCGTCCAAGGAACTGTTGAAGAGCATGGCGATCGCGTCGATCAACGCGCTTAAACTTGAGGTCGGTATGGACGAGGCCATATCGAAGGGCATGGGTATGAGCCTTGCGGAGTACGCCAAGCGGGTGAAGCCATACCAGATGGTTGGAGCTCTGCTTGATCATACTCGTACCATCGCCTTTCTGCTCTCCGACGGCGTCATACCCTCTAATACGGGAGAAGGATACCTCGCGAGGTTGATCATCAGAAGGGCCCTCAGGCTGAAGTGGGCACTCGGCATGAGCACCCCGTTGAGCCAGCTTCTGGAGATGCAAATAGAGGACTGGGGCAAGGACTTTCCTTGGCTTCTTCATGCACAGCAGCGGAGCTTGGAGCTCACCGACATGGAGGAGCAGAAGTACAACGACGCCTTGCAGAGAGGCCTTGGCATTCTTGAGAGACGCATCCAGTCAGTGGGTAAAGTTGACGAAGAGACGCTTCTCCAACTCTATGACTCATATGGCGTTCCAGTTGAGGTCATAGTGAAGGCCCTGGGAGAGAAGGGCGTTGAAGCCCAAATACCCGAGGATTTCTACTCGCAGCTTGCATCTAGGCACTCAGCCGTGGGTTCAATCAGGCTCTCAGAAAAAGGGGAATCGAAGGACGTCCCAGATCCCGCGATTCTGGAGCTACCCGCCACTTTGCCTTTGTTCCATGAAGGCTTGGTCGGGAAGATCAAGGCCCAGGTTGTCTATTCTGCAGAGATCGCAGGCAGAAGATTGGTTGTGACCGATAGGACAAACTTCTATCCAGAAGGAGGTGGCCAGCCGTCCGATGTTGGAAGCATCAGCTGGAACGGAGGTATGGCGAGGGTGCAAAGGGCATTCAAGGCTGGTCCCGTCGTGGTCCATGAACTGGAAGGGGAAGGGCCTCTTCCAAAAAAAGGCGAGACCGCCGAGCTCAGCATTGACGGGGGAAGACGGCTTCAGCTGATGCGTGCCCATACGGCTACTCATCTTGTCCTGGCCGCTTGCAGACAGATTCTGGGAGATCACGTCTGGCAGATGGGCGCACAAAAAGACGTGGATCTCAGTCGGCTTGACATACTTCACTACAAGGCCATAAGCGAGGACCAATTGGACCGCATAGAGGGGCTGGCCAACTCTTGGGTCATGGCTGACATACCAGTGGAGGTGCTGGAACTGGAAAGAGATCTTGCTGAGGCAGCATTTGGGTATCAAATCTATCAGGGGGGCGTGGTTCCCGGCAAGAGGTTGAGAGTGGTTCGCATACCGGGCGTCGACGTGGAAGCGTGCGGCGGCACGCACGTCTCTAGGACGGGGGAAGTGGGCCAGATAAAGATACAATCAGTGACTAGGATACAAGAGTCCGTCTTCAGAATAATGTTTTCTGCTGGCGAGGCAGCTCGCGTTCGTTCCAGGCGCCTTTCACAGATCGTCGCGCGTCTTGAAGATGAGTTCAACTGCAAGGAACAAGACGTAGTGGATCGCGTACAAGTGCTCAAGCAGCAGGTAAAGGAGGGCAGAGAAAAGGCCTCGGTCCTGCAGAAGGAGCTTCTGCAGCTGAAGGCCAGAGTGGCCCCGCAGCTTGAAACGCCTGCAGGAGCGGCTAAGCTTGTGCGTTGCCCTGAAGGGATCGAGCCTCGCGAAGCGGCAATCGCAGGAACAGAGTCTGCTGACGTGGTTCTTGCCGTAAGTGCCGATGGCAGGAAACTGGCCGTGGCAGCTAGGAGGGGAAGTGGAAGGTCTCTGGAGCCGATGAAGGGGATCCTCTCAAAGCTTGGTAAGGGCGGAGGCAGCAGTGAGTTGCTTGAGTACGTGCTGAGCCAGCCTTTTGACGAAATTCTTTTAACCAAACATCAAGGCTAGGTCGCGTTTTAGTTGCCTGCGCCAGAATACGAGGAAAAGTGGGCAGAGAGGTATGCGTCCTCCGGGGTGTTTCATTCGGAGCCTTCTGGCTCGAGGAAGGATTTCGTCACGTTTCCCTTTCCGTACATGGATGGTCCGCTCCACGTTGGGCACGCTTACACGGCAGCTAGGCTTGATGCCTTTGCAAGGTACAAGAGGGCCAAGGGTTTTAACGTGTTATTTCCGTGGGCTTGGCATTGGACCGGGCAACCCATAGCCGGGGAGTCCAAAAGGATAGCCCAGGGTGATGAGACGGCCATAGCTCCCCTTCGCGACGTGGCTCACGTTCCGCCAACTGAGATAGAGAAGTTCGTGGATCCCGTTTATCTCGCAACCTACTTTACCCGCGAGGGTAAGAAGGACCTGACCAGGTATGGTTTGTCAGTGGACTGGAGGCGGGAGTTCCAAACGACCTCATACAATCCTGGCTTCAGCTCTTTCGTGAGCTGGCAGTATACAACTCTGAAGAAGATGGGCTACGTGCAGAGGGGGACCAATCCGGTTGTCTGGTGCCCTGTGGATAAAAGCCCTGTTGGGGATCATGACAGGCTCAGGGGAGAGGGCGTCTCGCCCGAGGAGATGACTGCGATTAAGTTCAAGGTCCTGAAAGGCGAGTTTGCAGGGTCCTACCTGGTGGCCGTCACGTTTAGGCCAGAGACCATATACGGAACAACCAACCTCTGGGTTTCTCCTGACCTGCAATACTCTCTAGTCAAGGTGGGAGAGGAGGCTTGGATAGTTGGTTCTAAGAGCGTGGA
This sequence comes from Thermoproteati archaeon, assembly GCA_023256295.1. Lineage (GTDB taxonomy): Archaea > Thermoproteota > Thermoprotei_A > Marsarchaeales > UBA168 > UBA168. Next base: position 4,357 of record JAGDXH010000023.1, on the reverse strand, counting down.
AAAGCTTCAGGATCAGGGATGGGATTTGCGGGCTGTGGTCTCCTTCTCTGGCGAGAAACTGCTGGCGTCGTTGGTCTCCGTACCATTGGTCAACCGGGAAGTCTCGGTGCTTCCAGCAAGCTTCATAGACGATGAGTTCGGGACGGCGATCGTGTTCAGCGTCCCAGCTCATGCCCCCTTGGACTATCTGGCGTTGAGAGATTTGGGATCAAAGCTAACTCCCATCGGCGTCATAGAGTTGCCAGGTCACGGGGAGTTTCCCGCGGTGGAAGAAGTTGAGAAAGCGGGCTTGGGCGGTCAGCAAGACAAGCGGGCTGACGAGGTAACGGCAAAGCTGTACCTGGCAGAGCTCAAGAAGGGTAAAATGAGAACAGGTCCTTACGCTGGCCTTCCAGTCGAGTTGGCCAGGGAAAGAGTTGCAAGCGAGCTTCAGGATAAGGGATTGGGTTTCACGTTTTATGAGCTTCCTGAAAAGGTTGTTTGCAGGTGCGGCGCGGTCTGCCACGTGAAGATCCTCAAGGATCAATGGTTCATCAGGTACTCTGATCCGAGACTCAAGGAAGAGGCAAAGCAGGCAATCGAAGGGATGACGTTTTACCCAGCCTCTGTAAGACAGGCCTTCCTCGAAGTTCTAGAATGGGTTCGCGATAAACCCTGTGCAAGGAGAAGCGGCCTGGGTACGCCGGTGCCATGGGATCGCGATTGGCTGGTTGAAACCCTCAGTGATTCCACGGTTTACATGGCTTACTACATAATATCTAAGTACGTGAACGAAGGCTTGCTGAAACCTGATTCCATGACGAATGACTTTTTCGACTACGTGCTGCTTGGTAAGACGGACTTGCAGCAGGCATCTTCGTTGACTGGGCTAGAGCCTGGCATCTTGGCTCAGATCAGATCGGACTTTGACTATTGGTATCCTGTTGACCTGAGGGTTTCTGGAAAGGACTTGATATCAAACCACTTGATCTTCTTCATACTTCAGCATGCAGCTCTGTTTCCAAGAGACAAGTGGCCGAGGGGAATAGCGGTCAACGGTTTTGTGTCGATCGAGGGGCAGAAGATGTCAAAATCAAAGGGGATCTTCGTGACCCTTAGAGATGCCATGGAGAGAAAGGGAGCAGATGCCCTCAGGTTGGCTCTGGTGAACTCAGCTGAAGGGATAGATGACCCAGACTTCAAGTGGGCTGACGTTGATTCCATGGGTGAGAAGATAAGCTCGTTTTTGAAGCTGGCAGATTACTTCGCCTCGCCCGCCTCTTCAGAGGAGGACGAACTCGATCGCTGGTTGCAAGCTTCATTCAACCAGCTGAGGGGAATCGTTGAAGAAGACATGGATGGCTACAGGACAAGAAGTGCCCTTAACCATGGATTCTTTGAGGTGTGGCAGAAGTTCAGGTGGTTCATGAAGAGAAAGGAGAGAAAGGGGCTTCCCTCAAACACCTCATCTGCCTTGGGCGTGTTCAAGGCATGGGTCAGGGTTCTCGAGCTTTTCATGCCCTTTGCCGCAGAAGAGGCGTGGTATAGGATGGGAGGAAGCGGGTTCCTGGCGAGCCAGCCGTGGCCCAAGGAGTTCGTGGTTCCCGATGCAGCGTATTTGCTTGCCCGGGAAAGCTACCTGTCTAGGGTACTTGAAGATGCCTCTGAACTGCTTGCTCTCTCGGAAAAGAGGGGAAAACATGCCTCGTTCCTGGTACTGCATCCGGCTTCTCGCAGAGAAGATCTCGTCGAATACCTGTTGGGAAAGATAGACCAGCATGGCCTTCCACCTGAGGCAAGGAGCCTTGTCCCGAGACTTCAGGCCCTTAAGAGCAGGCTGCCGCCTGTGGAAAGGGCGTCTTTGGAGGAGCTAGCCATTTCAGAGGACCAATTGCTCTCAGATGCTCTTCCGTTTTTGTCATCTGAGCTTGGGGTTCAAGTGAGGCTGGGTTCTGCGGGCCCCTTTATCTCAGCGGGTAAGACCTACTTTCCGCTTCCGCTCAAACCTCTTTATGAGGTTGAATGGGACCCAGAGCAGAGCGGCTGAAGGCCAGTTCTCCTTGGATCCTCGTTCTTGAATGGCCCAAGAGCTCGCATAGATTGGCCACAGAAGCGATCATGACGTCTGGTCTCTCTGCCATGAGTTCTTCTTGGTTGCAAAGCCCCGTGAGAACGGCGACCATCGCAAGAGATGCTTTCTTGGCGGACTGGACGTCCACAGTCATGTCTCCTACGTATAGGGCTTGGCTGGCCCTGAGACCCATCTTCTTAAGCAGAGCGAGCAACAGGTCCGGGCTGGGTTTCTTTTGGTTTACCTCATCACCTGCCACAGAGTCGATGCCCGCTTGATCCAGGCCGTTTGACTTCAAGAAGTAGTCCAACACGATGCGCGGGGTGTTGCTTGCGATACCTATCTTGAGTCCAGCGGACTGTAGTCTTCTCAAGCATTCTAGCGCTCCAGATATGGGCTTCGTATAGCGATTCATGTAGTAATACCTGTAGCTGTAGTTGAACCAATCCATTGAATCCCTCAAGAACTTTGGGTCGGCATTGCCGAAGATCTCGGCAATGATCTCTGAGTAGCTTTTCGTGACCAAGTGCCTGAGCTTTGCTCTGCTTGGGATGCTCGTCCCGTGCATTGCAAAGAAGTCCCTTAGCTGAGTCTCAAAGGCCCTTCTGGAATCGATTAAGGTCCCATCTAGGTCAAAGAGGACTCCTTTCAGCTCCTCCGGCTGATCGCGCAAGGGAAGTTATGGGGCCGCCTTGACATTAAGGCCTTTCGGAACCCATCGCCGCTCGCTTCTTGTTTTGATCGCTCACAGCTATGTAGAGTATGTTGTTTCCCCTTATCAGGATCTTTCCGTACGAGATGACGGCTTTGCCGCTCTCATCGACTTGAGCGGAGTCGTCAAGCACAAGGTTCATGGTTGGGTCGTAGTTGTCCAGGATCCCCTTGTACTCTTCACCGTCTTTCAGCTTTACGATGATGGGAGCGTTGAGTGCTCTCTTCAGAAGCTTGAGTGGCGTCTCGAAGTTGTTCCTTTGGCCAAACCGATCTTGCTCTTCGTCTTTTCCCCTTCTTGCTATCAAGCGATCACACCTTTTGGAGCCGGGTTAGGGAGTTTATAAGTCAATCGCCCCTCTTTTTCCAGCTTGATTCCAAGCTTGCACACCTTCTGACTATGTCGCTGGAGCTAGTCATGAACCCAGGGGCGGAGAACTTCTCAGGAACCTTCAGGACATGCGTCTTGGCCCCATATGACCTGAGCTTCTCCTCAAGATCTTGCTCTGAGTAGGGTTGGTCCGGGCCAAGGACGAAGTAGTCAGGGTTCATCTCAGCGACCGTAGCGACGGGGTCTTCGTCTTTTCTCCCCAAAACTGCCTTGTAAACGGGCTTCAACGAAGCGACCATGTCCAGCCTCTGATCTTCGCTTAGCACGGGGGCATGTCCCTTTGCCTTCAGTACGTTTGAATCTCTTGCGACTATGACGATGAGCTTCCCTAGAGCAGATGCCACTTCGAGCAGCTTGACGTGACCTGGATGAAGTAGGTCCCACGTTCCTGCAACTGCTACGGTCGCTTGTTCCTCGGCTTTATTCCAGTCGAAGCTGGCCAGTCTTGCGTCCTTCATCGCATCGAGCACCCCTTCGGCGTAGGAAGAGCAAACGATCGAGGTTATCAGATCTCCTTTGAGCAAATAGTATCTGGCATCGCTGGCATAACGCCGTGCGCGATCGGATGCCGGGAGATCCGGAAGTTGCGCGAGAACGCGCTCAAGGTTCATTACGTATGCCTCTGCCCTTTCGCGGAGAGATGCGACCACAGGGCGCTTCCATCGGATCCTATAAGCCTGCGCTGTCCCCTCGACCTAACTCTGATATTTCATGCATTCAAAAGTTTCCGACGCATCTCATCGGGGACAGCAGGCTCTGGCTGCGGGATATTAGCCTTTGGCTCAGTGACCGAGGTTTGGCCTTGCGCACGCAAGCTTTTTGATCGGGTAGAGCAGGTGGGTTCTTGGTCGTGGATGTTGCTTTGTAAAAGAAATCGATGTTCCACTCCTCCTCATTTGCCCCTGAAGTCCAGACCGTGCTTGGATCCCGATGGCAACCCGGCTACCAGTTGCATTGTGGCCTGCCTTGCGTTCCTTCGTTTCACTTGTGGGATTTCTAGCATCTTTGCTCTTGGTACGAGGCAACTCCTTCGGTGATTTAACTCTGATGGGGCTTTAGGGAGAATCCCCTTTCATGAGGGAGGGGATGGATGCTTCCCGCAGAGACGTTTATAGGCGACGTCATGAGCGATGCCAGTGCGGCTGGCGAGGCCCGAATCCACGCCTGCGGAGATCAACGCCTCCGTAACCCGCCTTCCGGACGTT
>JAGDXH010000007.1 GCA_023256295.1 Thermoproteati archaeon | reverse complement strand
CCTTGCTGGTAGGCATGAGTTATTCGCTGGTTCAAAGGAAAGGAGTGCAGGATAAGGTCCCTACTTTCGGCATCGGAAGCTTGTCTGATGTCATCCCTCAACGTCTTGCACAACAGTAATATCAGCTGATGATGGCATGGGGTAGCAGTGCCCCTTAGCACATCATTCATGTAGAAGTCTTCGCAGCTGCAAAAATCGTAGCCAACCAAAGTGTAGTAAGAGCTCTTGCCCTTGATGAAATAGATGTCAGCAATCGGCATTTTTGTTGCTTTTGATCCAGCCAGATAGTCGCGTACGGCTCTTCTCCCTCTGCTGCCGAATTCATGCTCGACGTAACGAAAGACTTCTTGTTTCCCAAGCGATGATAGGTCTTCCTGGGCTCTACGGAGGACTTGTCCTACCTTTGTATTCATGGTCAACTATTTAAGTGAGACCGCACTTCACTTATGGGTTTTGTCTCTGCCCTCAAGTCAATTCTGATCAAGGCCATAGTTGTGATCGCGGCTACTTTGCTCTTTTTGCTTCTGTTCGATTCCTATATTGCCCCAGCATTCGGTCTCAAAGAAAGCGTCAGGGCCGATTTTCATTTGATCGTCGCCATATTGGTCACGGTCGGATTGGTCTATGTGCTCAAGAGTCTCTCGCGCGCTCTTTCCAGCTATGTAGGACCTCACATGGCTGGGTTGCTGACGATGATAATGGAAGCCACAGTAGTCACGGCAGGCGTCCTTTCCATCTTAGCCATAATGCGCGTAAGTGCGACTACCTTGCTCGTAAGCGGGGGGTTGGCGGCCATAGTCATAGGCCTGGCCGTCTCTACCCTCGCTGGAAACCTGATTTCGAGTGCGCTGATATATGCCGCTTTTCCGATCAAAGTTGGAGACAGCATCTTTGTGGGCAACGTGCCTGGTAGGGTCATGAGCATAACGGCCATGTATACCCTCATCAAGACCGAGGGAGGAACAGAACTCATAATACCTAACTCCGCCATCGTGCAAGGTTACTTTTTGATATCTCGCGCAGCGCCAGGAGAGAAGTCAGTCATGAAACATCACAAAGGGGATATGGTGTTTGTACCTGCACTGAACGTGGGAGGCCCAATTTCTGAAGTCAACGAGGTGTACACATCGGTAGATACGGACAAGGGGGCACTTATACTGCCCTCTTATTCCCTGATGACTGGGGGAGCGTTTGTGGTCAACTCAGGCCGGGGCAAAATGAGGTTTGACCTCAAGGTCTTAAAGAACGTAGACAAGGTGAAAAAAGCTCTGGAAGAGGCAGGCGCTGAGGTACTTTTATCTTCGCTTGATGGGGAAACTGCCGTGTTGAACGTCGAAGTCGACGCGGACCAAGAGCACTTCAAAGAGGTCAAGAGCAAGCTCCTTGAGCTTGCTTATAAAGCTCAAGGGTCAGCCTGAAAATTCAAGCCAGTGTGATCGCGACCAGCAACAAGCACGCGATGGTCCAAGCGGCTAGTAACTTCTCCAGGATGAGAACTCCTGATTTTATCGACGCGTTTAGTTTATTCAGGCCCTCTGCGCCTACGACCCTTACATCTTGGGTGACCTCTTGCACGGCAACGGCGGCAGGTCTTTCAGATGACCTTGCTTGGTTGGCAGCATCAAGGGCGAGCCTAAGGACTTCTTCAGGGTTTGAGCCCCCTACCATGGTATATGAGTTGACAGATTTCAGTGAAGTCGAAAGCTGGTGATTGTCGGTGGTTGCAACCTCAGCGGTAGAAAACCCAGCTTTTCTGAGTTCAGATATTATTTTGTCCCTTAGCCCCCTTATCATGTTGTTTCCCTGGAACGAAACCAGTACTGCAGAACCTGCCTCATTGCTTATGGATATGGCCGCTACTCCGCCGTCGCAGATGCCAGTCTGCAAGGACGAAGGTAAATCTATGTGTGAGAATCCAGCTGAGAACCCTCTGGTCACGGATTGCCATGACTTTATGGAACTCTGAATCGCTTCGACATCGCTCTCAGGAAAATAGCTTAGAGTGGACTTACCGTCATCTGGACCTGAATTGTGCGCGTCAGACAGCTTGCAGTTCTTGATGGTTCCTTCCAGTCTTGCGGCTACCTCCTCTGGAATATCGTCGCAGGGCTGAGGAGCCTTGCTGAGTATGAAGGCGCTTTGGACCCCAAAATCAAGATGAGTGAGCGTGAAGTTTCCGGCTTTTGACTGCGATACATCTACCTTGCTGAGGAGGCCTTCTTTGGCGAACGTCTTCGCGCTGGAGGCCAGTGCGGATGCAAACGCGGTCGCGTCTGCACGGCTCGGCATATCGTTTTCATGTCCTCCTACACCGCGTAAAACAACGCATGGTGCTCCGGTTTGCCTTTCAAACTCATCTGATATAATCTTTGGGAGCATACTGCTGCCCACCTCGTGGAAGGGTCCAGGATGAGCGTCGGATATGACAAGAGAGCCCAGTAAACTGGTTCCATCGATGGAGAAAAAAGAGGCGATAACAGTCTTTATCTTTGACTGGCTCGATATGTTCTTGAGCAGCTCTTCGTACTCCGGGTCGTGTTTATTAAACCAGGCTCTGAAGAAACTTATGCCAAGCGACGTGGCTTTCACGCCAAGAGAGCTGAATAGTTTCTTATCGATTGCATGCATTATTTGCAGGGCGCTGATCGACCCGACCAAGATCAAAGCAACAAGTAACAAAAACTCAGCACCGGTTGCCACGGCCAGAAAAGGAGCATATAGAATGGCTAGGTCAAGGAATCCGATCAGAGGGTTGCCTGACGCGGCAGCCGTAAGCAGCGCTGCCAGAACCACCAGGGCAGCAATCGGGCCAAGAAAGTATGCATTTCTGGTCATCAGTAGCACCACAAGTGGCGCCGCTGCGAATACGTTAAAGGTGAGATTGGACTGCCTAGGTCCTAGTAACCTTTTCCTCTGCGAAGCTGGAAGAAGGAAGGTCAGGCACAAAACTTCTGCGATAGAACCGATGATGGAAAGCCAAGCGCTGAAACGGACAGAAAGGATGGCATAGGTCTCTAGAAAGGATATACCGTAAGCCAGCCAAGTGGGTACTGGGACACGGAAGAGCACGCTCTTCCGTTTTTCGATCTCATTAGCTGTTTCTTCTGGACTCAACTGAAGCGCCTACGCCTTCGCAATCCGAGCGCAGAGAAAACGCCAGCATCACCTAGGACAACGAGGACGGCGAAGGCAATCGATATCGCTATGACTATGCCAGGCGAAATGTTGATTCCCTTGTCTTCCTCGTAGTACCTGACAAGGCCCGCTGAGCTCATGGGGGCTGGTCCCTCTTTCTTCTTCCTCTTGCTCATAAGAAGCCAGACGGACCTCCTTAAACGCATAGCGGTCGTCTGATTGATGCTTATGGCTTGCTTAGTTTCTCTCGTCACGTTCTCCTAGCGCGCAAAAGCTGCCGGGTGTAAGAGACAACTTGGCAAAAATCACTCCCAGTACAGCATCACCAGCAACTGGCGCGTCGCGTCCCAGCCGAAGCCAACCTAACGCGTTCTAGCAATTCCCTTGCGTGTGAGTTTTGCTCAAAGTGCCTTCTTATGGGATCGATTGCTAGGTTGAGGTACTTGGCCGTAGCTTCTTTGAGGTCTAGCGGGTGAAGCTTCCCTGATAGGTAGTCGCGTTCTAGCTCTTGGTAGCTTCCATAAAAAACGTCGCCACCATGCTGTGCACTCCTGCTTACCTGTATTTTCTCGAATGTTGGAAACAGTATGAACTTGTTATATTCCAGTACTGGATTGTTTTCGACTTGGGCAGGTGGGCAGGCCGCTCTCATGATCTTGTCCCTGACAGACTCTGGCGAATCGTTTAAGAAGATCGTTGATTTTGGCTTTGATTTGGACATCTTGCTTTGAATCATTAGATCTTCTTCTCTCCCAACTTGATCCTTCTTTAAGCCCTCAAGCCCTGTCAAAATGTGGTGATGAACGCCTACGGGTTTCTTGAATCCCAGCTTATTTGCAACTTCTCTGGCCAGCATGTTGGCTTTCCTTTGATCCATTCCGAGTTGGCAGATATCCACGCCGAGCACAAATATGTCCGTGACCTGCATCAGTGGATACATCAGGTAGGCCAGCTTACCTCCCTCTACCTCGTTTCTACCCATTATGGGAAGAGCCCTTGATGCCCTGCTTACGGTTGTCAAGTTGGCTACCCTCAGCATTAAGGTCAGGTAATCCTGATCCAAGATGTCAGAGGCCCATACGATCTGGACCTGTTCCGTGTTAACGGGGACTCCTGCTGCCCTCCATACCTCCACGAAGTAGCGCCCCGTATCCCGTATGGCCTCGAGGTTTCCACCCAGCTTGCCGTTGAGCCAGGCGTGCCAATCTGCTAAAAAGAACTTGAAGCGAACCCCAGTGGTGAGCAGTTTTTTGACGGTGATGGCTCTGTAAAGTAGCGGTAGATGTGCAAGTCCTGACGGTTCAAAGCCATCGTACGCCAATGGATGCTCCTTTTCAGCGAGCAGAGAAGCCAGCTCTTCCCTAGTGATTATCTCTTCAGCGACCTCTTCGAACGTCTTAAGCTTCTCGCTTACAGATTGTTCCAATACAGGAACTGTTCAGAGCGAGAATTAAGGTCAGCGCTTGTTGCCTTGGGCCCTTTTTGCATCCGATATCATAGTCGGCCGTAGGCCACCTCCTCGGCTCCTAGAAGGGTCCAAGGCAAAATTTGGCAAAGCCAAAAGTTAAGCGTATCAATCTGCGACTTCAACCTCAAATTGCTCGCTAAGCTGAAGTTCGAAGGCGACCGCAGGGAATTCGTATCCATAGTCAAGAAGAACTGCTGGGTTGATCTCGGCGAACCAGCCGTGTTGAAGTCTTCCTGAGCGCCCCGGTATGGCGAATGGGAAGTCATGAGGGTCCGTTTTTAGGTTAAACCCGAGGTCCTTGGATAGCGCGGCTAGATCAGACTGAACTTGGTCGATGCTGACGGAAAAGTCGCTTATGATCCCAGCAAGAAGAAGAAGTTGATCCGCCTTGTTGTTTCTTGGTACAAGAACTGGACCTACCTCGAAGAAACGAAGAGGCATCTGTTTCTTTTGGTTTTGCTTGAGGGCTTGAAGAAGGTCTGGCATGAGACCAAGCCGAGCCGAATCGTAGGAGGCACTTACCGGATTCAACAGGTTGACTGGGATCGTACCGTAGAAGCGTGATTGGGATGCTCCGTCCGTAAGGAGCGTCGAAGTGATCTCAAGGTAGCCCAACCCTACCATGAGGTCTCTGGCCCTCCGTGTCAGCTTAGATATTTGGCTCTTGCTACCTACAGTATAGCCACTAGGTAGCCGCGGGGCAAGGGCATCTAGCCCAGTTCCTATCATGACCTCTTCAGCGATGTCAGTCCAATCGAAGATATCGAATCTATAGTAAGGTATCAGGACGTCTAGGTGGTTTCTGTTTGGAACAGAATTGATGCCAGTCCGGCGCAGGGCGGCCTGAGTTTGCAAGACATCTAGTTTCAGACCCAGCAAACCTTCAAGGTCTTGTAGGTTGACGCGCATGGTTGACGGCTCCAGTTTGGGGCTTAGGCGCTTGCCGTCTGGAGTCTGGAGTTCTATCGTGCCGATCTTACCAAGCCAAGAAAGTTCTCTAACCATTAGAGCTGACATCATGCGTACCACTTTTTGATCCTTCCCTTCAACATCAACAAAAAGTCTTTTTGTTTGCTCGCGTACAGCCGTTGAAGAAGAGTTTATGATGGGAGGCATTGACATTATTCCCTGGTTTGACTTCAAGACTAGCGCCACCCCCGCTGGGAGAAGCTTGGAGAACTCACGGCCTTTTTCGGTATCTGAAAGGATTCTTGAGGCTGGCATGATCTTTTCGCTTCCCAAGGGCGTAAAGGCCAAAGTGTTGACGTCCTGTGTAGTGTAGGTCACCTCATTGATCCCACTGGCATCGTGAATACCTATGGAAGCCAACTCGCGGTTTCTGCAATATGTCCTGTGCAGCAATTCTTGAAAGTTCATGAGCCGCTCGACGTCTTCCGAATCCAAGTTCAGGTCTTTGACGAAGAACGCTTCGAAGTTTCCTCTGAAGGGAAGAGTTGAGGGATCCTGTACAACTAAGGTATCTTCGCGATAAGTGGCTAGAGGATGCTCTTCCTTGCTCAGATAACTGCTTACTGCCTGGGTTAGGCCGTACTGACCAAGCAGGTCTGGCCGGTCAGAGGTAACCTCGACGTCTGCCTCATCTCCATCTCTGTGTTCAACCGAGACCTTCAAGCTTGGGAGGACCTCAATCAAGTCCTCCTCGCTGGCTCTGACGTTTTCAGCTAGTTTCGCCAAGTTTATCTTTGCTGATGGCATCTACAGCACCCTCGTTTCTAGGACGCCCAAGTCTGGGGAATAAAGAAGCCTAATGTCGTCTATCTCAAACTTGGCCATGGCTAGCCTGCTGATCCCTATGCCCCAGGCTATGACAGGCTTACTTATCCCCAGCGGCCTTGTGACTTGCGGCCTAAGCACACCGCCTGGGAGAGTTTCCATCCAACCGAGCTTTGGATGGCGGACGTAGCCCTCGACACTTGGTTCTGTGAAGGGGAAATAGCTGGGAAAGAACTTGATTTCCTTGAAACCAAGCTTGTCAGCAAAGGCAGACAGAAAACCAAGAAGATCTCTTACTCCAAGCCCTTCGTCCATCACGATGCCTTCGCTTTGGTAAAACTCTACGTGGTGTCTGGGATCTATTTCATCTTTTCTGAAAACTCTGTCTACGCAATACATCTTCAGCCGATCTTCGCGCGACCCACGCTCTGCTAGGTATCTGGCTGAGACCGCAGTGTTTTGCGATCTAAGGATCAGCGATGCTGCCTTTGAGGGATCCCACCTGTATCCCCAGTACTCCTCGTGAGCAGCTGCCACGCGTTCAACTATTTGAGGGCTAGGAAGCCTAGTGTGCCCTTTTATGGACAGCACGTCGTGGAGCTCTCTGGCCGGATGATTTTGAGGCTGGAAGAGTGCGTCAAAGTTCCAGAATTCTGACTCTATGTATGGGCCCATCATCTCTTCAAAACCCATGGACTCCAGTATTTCCCGCACTTCGTCCAGAAACTCTTGGAAGAAGTTCTTTCTACCGCCTCTTGAAGGGGGCGGAAAGATGGTTACGTCATACGGTTTAGGAACAGTTTCTTTCCAGCTCCCGTTTATTATGTCGATATGAGTAAGCACTGTCATTTCTCTTTTTGGATTGCTTTCACGTTGTCCCTTGATCCTTATTGTGTATAGTTTCCTTGTTTTCTTAACTGCTATGCCCCTAGCTAGAGCCTCTGCGGGGTTGGCTGCAAGGAGAGATTCAACGGTATCTATGTGCTTAGCCTCAAGGGGAAAAAGCAACCTTCTTCCGTCGTCTTTCTCTAGCCTCACCAACCTTTTTCTGACTGCCCAAGAGAGCGCCGCGCTCCCCTCTTCTCCTAACTGCTGCAATGCGCTCCCAACCTCTAGACCAGGCGAAGACAGCAGCAAGGCATACAGCCTGCCTTCTGGCAATCCATCTTTTTGGTATGATTTTCCGCGCTCAGTCAGTTCGTAGACCTCTTCCTCCCTCTTTGAGTACTCGAGAATCCCGTCGAGCCTCATCCTTTCTAGCAACGATGATAGGGTAGCCTCGCTCACGCCCAGCTGCGCTGCCCACTGCCCAAGATCAATCTCCCCTTTCGGGGCAGACTCCAGCAGCCTCTGCTTTAGATCCTCGCTCATATTTTATTTCCCTCTTCGTCTATTTCTCCAGCTTGGATTCTGCTTGAAGAGATAGGGATTTTGTCTTCTGCAACTACCATTGGCATGACTACCTTCACAAGAGGTTTTTTTCCAGCGGATATCCTGGCAGAGTTCACAAGATCAGCGCCTGTCTCGGTCTCTTGACTGACCAAAATTGCATCGAATTCCCCAAGCGCGGGACCTATTGGGTCTGATATGGGGACTATCTCAAAGCGGTTGGAAAAACCCCAAGTCACCAGGAGTTCTTGCAGGCGCTTGGCTCTTTTATCGTAAGGAGAGGCTTTTTTCCCTCTTTCGGCTGCAAAGTCGTCAGTTGAAAGCCCGATTGTAACTTTCTCTGAAAGGGAAAAAGCTAGGCTGAGAAGTTCTTTGTGTCCTTTGTGAAGCGTCTCGAAGGTGCCTCCAAGCACCAAGCGTCTGAAGCAGACCATGGGTCAGGTCCTCTGCTATTTATAGTCGTTTCGATCGCATACTGAGCTTGAGGGAGATGGCAGACGTGCCTATGCTTAAATACGGAGAGTTTTAAGATCTGGACTGAAAGTTGAGCGCAGTTAGCTCGTTTCTTCCCAGCAGCACAGCTGGATGGATAGTTTACGGTCTGATAACGGTATTTTGGATTTACTTCATGTTTTACGGTCAAAAGCTTCAGGCTAGGATCTGGCAGGGTCAGATAGAGGGTTTCTTGAGAGAAGTCAAGTCCATGACCGATTCTGCCACGGGTAAGCTCATCTCTACCATCGTTAGCGAAGGTAAGCCTCCCATGGATCCCAGCCAAAGGGTGAGGGATTTCTTGGATTTCTTCGCCATAGAACCCGTCGACAAGGATCCGGCAGGCGTGCTGACCCGCCTTGAGTACATCCTTGATGTCAGGGATAACAGGTTTGACCAAGAGATGGCTCGGCTGGCTCCTGGTGCCTCTTCGGAGGTGCAGGCAAACCTAGGGGTGGCTATGGAAGCAGCGATGGCTCTGAACTTCATATACAAGGTAGTGCAGCATTACTTGATCCTGGGCAAGAAGCAAGGAAATTGGATGATCTTGATGCAAGTAGCCATGAGTTTGGGCCAGATCAGAGAGTTGGCGGAAAGTTACGGAAAGGCCTTTGATGCGTTCGTGGCAGGGAAGCCGATTGGCGATGCTGCTGGGCCCATGGTGATCAGGGAATTGGCAGGGCAGGCTGAGTTCAAGGACATAGAGGGAACCAAGACAGCATATGCGGTTGCCGAGTTCGAGGGAAGAAAGCTCTTTCTCCTAAAGGCAAAGGGACCGGGAGGGAGGGTCGGGAAGCCAGGACTAGGTCTGCTGAAGCTCATAGAGGACGAGGCCAAGGATGTCAAGCTAGTGGTTACCGTAGACGCGGCGCTCAAACTCGAGGGAGAGAAGACGGGTCAAGTCGCGGAAGGCGTAGGGGCTGCAATAGGTGATCCCGGTCCGGAGAAGTTCAAGATAGAGGAGGCGGCCAGAACTCATCACATCCCGTTGCTTGCAATCATCGTGAAGGAGTCTATGGATGAAGCCATAACCGGCATGAAGAAGGAGATCTCTGATGCAATTCCAGCTGCCGCCGACAAGGTCCGTCAGGTAATAAGGGAACAGACCAAGGAAGGGGATTCGGTCCTGATAGCGGGAATCGGGAATACCATAGGGGTGGCTTGAATGTCTGCCCCAAAGAGGCCGAGTTCTGCTGCGAAGTACGCGAATTTGGTCATTGGTCTTGTGCTCGCTGCTATGCTCATCATAATTGGGTCTCAGTCGTTCACCCAAGGTCTTTCTGGGATCTTGCTCGGAGTTGCGAGTTACTTAGCAGCAGGCGCACTCATATACCTGAGCGTTATGAATTACTACAGGATCAGCTACTATTCTTCTCACATTCCAGAAAAAACCTTTACGGTTTTGCGCTGCCCTACCTGCGGTTATCAGGTGACCCGTGAGTTCGCCGTCGGTGACTATGTGGGAAAACAAGCAGAAGCATGCCCCAAGGATGGGACTCCCATGTTGATTGTTCGCATATATGTGCTGCCTGCGCAGACTCAGTAGTTGGATAAATTATCCAAACGTTTATATTGGGCCTCTGAAGGGAGCGCATGGCACAGAGGTCTGCTCTAGGAAGGGGTTCTGCCTTTGCTGAGTATGTCAAGAGAGAAGACATGGACGTGCTTGAGAACGCGAACAAGTACGAAGGCCCAACTGGCTACTTTTCTTTTGCTGCGGAGAGAGCCATCTGGAAAGACGTTCAGGAAGAGTTCCCTGAAGAGCTACTTCTCGCTCACGGAAAGGACATATATGTCCACAAGTTACCCCTGAGCGTTTACCTGCCTTACTGCAGCGGTCACTCAATGCAGACGCTTCTGAGCAAGGGTTTGGTCACGTCTACGGTATCTTCAAGACCAGCCAGGCATATGGATACCTTCGTCGACCATTTGGCCAACTATCTGATAACCTTGCAGCACTTCTTCACGGGTGCTCAAGCTGCGTCCTCCGTAGAGTGGTATTCAGGTCCGTTCATCAAGTCGGATGGCCTGTCGTTCCAGGGGGTAAAGCAGAACGTGCAAAGGTTGCTTTTCAACCTGAACTATCCCAGCCGGGTCGGCATGCAAACTCCCTTCACGAACTTCACGATTTCCTTGGATGCGTCGAAGAAGATGCTGGAAGGAGATCAAGCTCTGATAGGAGGTCAAAAGGCCGGCCCTCTTGGTACATACGAGGTCGAAGCAAGGTCCTTTGTGCTGGCCCTCATATCGCTATTGATGGAAGGGGACTCCGCTGGTGCCCCTTTCACGTTTCCCATTCCAACGCTGATGGCCACGGCTCCAATGCTGTGGGATGATCCAGAGATCCACGATCAGGTGTTCAAGACGGCGTCCAAGAAAGGAAGCTTCTATTGGTTGAACACCAGAGTGGTGGATCCAGATGCAAGCTTCGCGATGTGTTGCAGGATCAATATAGATAGGAACGAGCTGGCGTTTGCTTATGGGTTGTCGAAAGAAGAACCGCGGGATGACAAGGCACGTTTCGGTGGGATTTGGGCAATTCCTGATGCTACTGGCTCTGTAAATGCCACGGACGTCAACTTGCCTAGGATTGCCATGGAAGCTCCCAATGAGAGTGATTTCTGGGAGCTTTATGAGGAAAAGCTCGAGTTGGTCCGCGCGGCCGAGGAGTGGCTGAGGAATAGGTATACCACTTATATATCCAGATATCCCGGTTTTTACTGGGCAATCAGAACATATCTGCCAGAGTTCCCTCAGAATCACTTCAATACCATCGGGCTTCTGGGGCTTCCAGAAGCTGCATCGATTTTGATGAACAAGCCAGACCTCTGGTATGAGGGCAACAGGAAGGACTGGCTAGAAGCCGCAGAGCTGATGAAGAAACTTGTCACATTTGCAGTCGATCACGCCAGGCGTTGGATGACGGAGACAGGCGTTCCATGGAACGTTGAGGAAGTACCGGGCGAATCTGCAGCACCCAAACTTGCTCTTTCGGATGCCAGGGATTTCCCTAGACTGAGAGATTTTCTTCCGAAAGACACAGATCCCATATATAGTACTAGCATCGCCCCCTACTATGGAGTGGTTGAGCTTCCAGACAGGATCGAGATAGAAGCCAAGGTACAGAAGAGCTTCACTGGAGGGGTTATGATGCACATTTTCTTGGGTGAAGAGCCAGATCCGGAGGCCCTTGCCAGTCTGACGAAAAAACTGATTCAGACTGATCTAGTCTACTGGAGCTATACCCCAGCTCTAACGGTATGCAGAGCGTGCGGGCACACGTCAGTCGGCATACATTCGACTTGCCCTCGTTGCGGATCCGAAGACGTTGAGATTTGGAGCAGGATAATAGGCTATTACAGACCCCTCAAGAACTGGAATCCAGCTAGGCAGAAGGAGTTCTGGACGCGGAACGAGTATGTCCTCTGAATCACCAAGGCCACTGATGACAGCAGGGTGGAAGCCACTTTCCATGGTCGACGTGAAGGGAGCGGTCACCTTTACTCTTTGGCTTTGCGGCTGCAACTTGAAGTGTCCTTTTTGTCATAACTGGAGGTTAGCGGAATCCGATCGTTCGGTCTGCGGTCCGCTTCAAGAGGAAGCGCTGCTTGGGGAGATCAAAAGCTCGCTTTCGCTGATCGACTACGTTCACATAACTGGTGGCGAACCGCTCGTCCAAGCTCCTGCTCTTGCCGTCCTCTTGGGGAAGATAAAGAAATACCAGGTCAAAATATCTGTCAACTCCAATCTCACGCTACCGTCATCGTTGAAGCTCGTGCTTCCTTATCTAGATCACGTAGCCACGGATGTGAAGCTTCCTGAGTTTTACGGGGTTGATGAGACAATCCGGGCGGTTCTCTTCCGCAGCTTCCTTCAATCGCTGGACATCTTGAAAGAGGCTGGCATAGCGCTTGAGCTAAGAGTTCCTTATGCTCGCGGTTTTCCAGAATCTCGTTACCAGGAAGTCCTGACGGTAGCCCTTGAGCACTCTCCCAAGCACAGCACTGTGATTTGGAACAAACTGCTCGGGCCACCGCTCACGGATCCAAGAGACAAAGCCTGGTGCGAGGAGCACTGCTTCAAGGCTGGATAGATTATCCAAAGGCTTATAGCTGAGTTTTTCCCACGCGTATGCTGAAGAGGCTCTTGGCAGTGGTTGTTTTCATTCTTGTTGTCTCAGCTTTCGTGATTCCGTTCGAGACAGCGGCGGCCCAAAGCAGTTCTTGGAGGCCGGTAACGGTAATCGACGATGATGGGGCCGTAGTCCACATACTGCAGAGGCCCACGAGGATCATCTCGTTGGCTCCGAGTAACACCGTGATAGCGTATGGGCTGGGGCTTGGAAGTGAACTCGTAGGTGGATTGGGTAACGAGTACGTGTGTTCGACCATAGTTCCAATCGCAAGCAATCTGACTTCGGTTGGCTCTTATTATGGCCTTGATTACGATGAGATACTTGCGCTTAAACCACAGCTGATACTTGCGTCAGGGATCAACAGCGAGCAGCAGGTAGAAAAACTGAGGTCCATGAACTTGACTGTAATCGTGCTGAATCCGACCAACATAAGCGGGGTTGAACGGGACATCGTGTTGGTCGGAAACGCTACGGGAACACAGGCTAAGGCGCAAGAGATCGTAGCTTGGATGAATACAGTCATATCTCAGGTTCAATCCCGTCTGCCCTCCAACAAGGTAAGCGCATTTTATCTGCTAGACACATCTGGGGGCTATTGGACCGCTGGAAATGACACATTTATGAACTCGATGATAGAGCTGGCTGGTGGTACGAACGTTGCGTCTGGCGTTGAAGGCTGGGGGACGATCAGTCCAGAAAGTCTGCTCGCAGATCGGCCTCAAACGCTTCTTCTTGACCAATACGTGAACGCCTCAGTGGTTGGCCAAGCTCCATTTAACGCGATGCCTGCAGTGAAGGATGGAAGGGTATATGTGCTTCCACACGAGGGATGGTTCGATCAGCCCACGTATAGGCTAATCTATGGCATCGTTTGGTTGGCAGAGGTGCTTCACCCCTCTGCCATGAAAGGCTATGTGCCTCCGCAATGCCCGGCCTACACGGGTACTGAGGCCATTCCTCAGCCCAAGTCCTTGGTACCAGCTCAGTCCTCTGTTCCTGGTTACGTTGAAGCGGCCGGTGTGATCGTCGTGCTGGCTCTGCTGGGTGTTCTGTCTTACTGGTATCTTAGAAAAAAAGCGGATCGCGTGAAGCAAAACGAGCCCTCAAAGTGAACCTTGTTGAAGGTAAGATGGGCCGCTGGCCTTTTTTTGGCGTTTCTGGCAGTTTTTTTGTCGCTTGACTTCGGCCCGATCCCGATCATGCCCCAGTACGTCATCCGTTCGTTACTTTACGCCGCGAGGTTGTCCTCAAAACCTCCGGAGTTATATTGGGAGATAATTTACTATCTGAGGCTGCCGAGAGTCATCCTTGCCCTGGTGGTAGGGGCCGCTCTTGCTCTCGGCGGGACATCGGTGCAGGCGATCTTCAGGAACCCGATGGCCGAGCCATACGTCATCGGTATATCAAGCGGAGCTGCTTTGGGTGCTTCGCTGGCCATTGCGTTTCCGTTTCTGGAGGCCTATGAATATGGCTTGCAACTCATGGCTTTTTTGTTTTCGTTGCTGTCGGTCCTGCTCGTTTACGCTTTGGCTCGCTCCGTTTCTTACAGCTCGTCTGTGGGTACGCCGGCTGGCGTACTGCTTCTTTCTGGCGTTGCGGTAAGTCTTCTCTTCGGAGCTCTCTCATCCTTTCTGCTATACACAAAGGCATCGCAGAGGCCAGAAGTCATTTTTTGGCTCCTTGGGAGCTTATCGGGTGCAAACTGGCAGGAGTTGCCCCTTGTAACGGGGATTGTGCTTGCCTGTTCCTTGGCATTGTTCCTTTTCCGTCGTGAGCTTGATGCCCTGAGCCTTGGCGAGGAGGAAGCGCATTACGTTGGAGTAAACGTCAGAACAGCTAAGTGGTTCGTTCTTTCGGTTACTGCGCTGATGGTTGCCTCTGCCGTCTCAGTGAGCGGGCTAATTGGCTTCGTCGGTCTCATGATCCCGCATATGGCCAGGATGACGTTCGGGTCGGCTCACAAGGTGTTGCTACCAGCCAGCGCCTTGATGGGAGCGATCTTTTTGCTGCTATGCGACGACGTTGCTCGGACGGCTATGGCGCCTCTCGAAATTCCAATTGGCATAATAACCGCCCTCATAGGCGTTCCGTTCTTCTTCTTGTTGATGAAAGGTTCGCTCAAGAGGTGAGCTGCTTGCCCCTTCTCGAGTGTGAAGACCTTTCGGTCAAGCTGGGAGATAGAGACGTACTTGATCACATAAACCTCGTCGTCGGGGAGGGAGATTTAGTTGGGCTAGTTGGCCCAAACGGTTCCGGAAAGACGACGCTGATAAGGGCAATTGCTGGTTTTGTCCCTTACACAGGCTCGGTGCGCCTCGCTGGGCGCGATGAGAAGCAGATGGGCAGGAGGCAGGTGGCGTCTTTTCTTTCCGTCGTCCCGCAGGAGCCCCCCAGTTCTCAGCTGTTGGTCTACGACTACATCATGCTTGGCAGGTACGCGCACCTGGATCGCTGGGGAGACGAGGGCCCTGAGGACAAGGCGGCGGTCAAGTCTGCCATGGAATTGTTCGGGGTGGGTCATCTGAGCGGAAGGCGCTTGGATTCTCTCAGTGGGGGTGAGCTTCAGGGGGTGCTCTTGGCAAGAGCAGTTGCCCAAGCCTCGCACCTGATGCTTCTTGATGAGCCAACTTCTCACTTGGACCTTAAGGCTCAGCAGGAAGTCATGAGGCAAATAGGGAAGCTTGAGGGAAAGAGAGCTGTTTTAGCCAGCTTTCACGATCTGACACTGGCTGGCCGCTTCTCGAAGAAGGTGATTGTGCTCAAGCAAGGCAGGCAGTTTGCCTCTGGAGAGCCACAGGACGTGCTTACACCAGAGGTAATCGAGGCAGTTTATGGAGTAAGGGTGTTGGTCAAGAACGACCCTGTGTTTCATGTGGTTTTGCTTCCCCGAAGAACGCTTTAAGGGCGTTCAGCAGCTCGTCATTTTGCCTAGCCCTCATGATTCCAATCCTGATGTAAGTGTGGTCTAAACCCTCGAAGGAGGATGCGTCCCTTATCAGGTACCCTCTTTCCATCAACCGCATCTTCAACTTCGCGGAGTTGATGCCTGGTTTCCTGAGTAGCAGGAAGTTGGTCTTTGAAGGGTACACGGTAAAGCCCATGCGAAGGAGACGGTTTACAATTCTCTTTCTCTCCTTCGAGACGTAGTGCCGGCTCTCTTCTTGATAATCTCTCTTCATCCAGTGCTTGACTAGCTCCGAGGCAATCACGTTGACGTCCCAAGTGGGTCTGATTGAGGCAATGCTGGCTATCCTGTTTGCTGAAGAGACCGCGTAGCCTACCCTCAGCCCAGGTATTCCGAGCAGTTTGGCGGGTGAACGAATGACAATCATGTGGTCATCCACTTCTTTGATCACAGAGTCTTCCTCGTTCTCAGCCAGATCCATGTGGACCTCATCTACGAGGAGGATGGCTCCCATCGCCTTGGCCTTTTCGTGGAGAGCAAGTACATCCGCCTTTGGCGTGATCGTGCCAGTCGGGTTGTTGGGATTGCACAGATATATCATTGAAGTGTGCTCTGGCAATATGATGCGGGATGCCTTGAGTTCGAACGGATGTCTGAGACGCACGTAGGTCGCCTTGTGCCCGAATCCTTCGGCAGCCCTTTGATACTCGCTATAGGTTGGGGCAATTATAAGGGCCACCCCTGGGGGTGCCTTCGCGGTCGCGAGATATATTGCCTCGTTTGCCCCGTTTGTAGCAAGGACCTGAGCTGGCTGCACGTCGTGGTACTCCGCCAGAAAGCGTTGAAGGGATGAAGACTCAGGTTCAGGGTAGTCATAAGCTAGCCTAATCAGATGGTGGGCCTCCTTTAAGAGACCCTTTGGCGGAGCGAGGGGGTTCACGTTGCTTGAAAAATCCAATAAGGGAAGGCGCACCCCATCTCTCCAAACGTCCGCGCCATGCTCTGCCATGCTCATATCATCGCGGGTCTCGGACGTAGTGGCCGACGTAAGTGGGAATTCCGCTCAGGCCCGAAACAGCCTCTTTGGTCGATATTATCAGGGCCAGCCCGACTGGCAGGGCTCCTGCTTGCTTCGCCAGACCCATCAAGACGTGTATCGTCCTACCTGTTCTTGCCAAGTCGTCCGCCACCAGAACCCTTTCTCCCTTAAAGAGCATGCTCTTTGGCAGGTAAAAACCCTCCTTTACCCCGCTTGAAAGAGAGAGCTCAGTTTGCTCGTAAAATTGATCCACGCCTGCCTCTCTTTCTTTCTTAGCTATGGCAAGCCGAGTCCCAAACACCATCGAGAGCTCGTAAGCGAAAGGGATCCCGTCTGCGGCAACCGTTAGGGTCACATCTGGTGTGACATCAAGAGCGCTGTGGCAATCCGCTGCAAGAAGTCTGATCAAAGATGGATTCGATATTATCTTCGTATCATCAACGACCCCTCTTTCGTCTACGCTTATGTTTGTTTCAACGAGCGTTTCTGTTGGATAAGCTTCTCTGAGCATCTTCATCAACTCTTCAGCCCTTTTACCTGATGGCAGGACCCTACCGTTGACGTAGCGGCTCATTATGGCTGGCGAAAGCTTTACGTGGCTCAACTTGCTCGAGAGAGATTCATAGGTCTCTTGGGTCTTAACCATCTTTAAGAATTCTATGAGTTCTAGTTTCTTCTTGGTTTCATCATAAAGATCTCTCATGATTTTTCCCTCCTGCTTTCAACGGTGCCTAAGCTGTGCTGGTATCTTCCAGCATACGGTTTGTTCGTGGGGGTTCCAAGCCGGAAAAAAGATATCTGCAGAAACCTTTCCCCTTTGTGAATAACTACGTCCTTGTCGCCTCCGTTAAAAATCGAGATGGTCAGGTTTCCATCAAAGCCAGGGTCTACCAGTGCCAAGCTGGCAAACAGGCCCTCCCTCGCAAAAGAAGACCTTATGAACAGGGATGCAGCTAAGTCGATTCCAAGGCTCACGCGTTCCGAGGTCGAGGTCAGCTGCCAATGGTGAGGGCTGATCGTTAGTTCTTGCGAGGAGGTCAAGTCGTAACTTGCAGGCCCGATCTGATCTTCCCTGAAGGGGTTTATCGAGACCTCTTTTCCCAAAGCGCTCATGATTTCCTTTGCCGAAAGCATACCCGAATTATGCATCAGCTCATATGCTTTTCTAGAAATTTCATCTGGCCGCAAGGGATAAATATCGCATAAAACTTTGAAATGGCGTCATGCGCCATGGGCCCGTAGCTCAGCATGGTTAGAGCGTTCGACCGTCGGGACGAAACTGATAGCCCTGCTGGGTCAGAGATCGAAAGGTCCGGCGTTCAAAGCCCAAAAGGGGGTGAAACTCGCCGCGGGCCCACTTCTTGAAGTTCAAATGCATTTGATTTGATCTGTCCGAAGCCCTTCTCTTGCAGATCTCTTAGAGTTCTTTTCACTAGAGTACGGCTTAACTCTATCCCAAAGTACTGTTTGAACCCGGCCTGGATTTCATCAATGGTCAAAGTTTTTCCTGTTTCTAACATCAATCTTTTGGTTAAGCTGCGCAAGTCTTCCCACCTGTTCCACGGATAGCTGAACCAAGCCCACTTTTTTTCCTCCTTTCCAAAGAAATCTGGGCGAAAACTGGATCCACTTATGTGCTGAAGCGCCGCCGTCTTGACCTGAGCGGGCTTCAGCGTTTCAAGGTAGGACTTCGCGACACTTAGGCTCTTTCCCGTATCAGTTATATCGTCGACCAGAAGAACGTTCTTGCCTTCGACGCTTCCTCCTATCCCTCTTTCCAGGACGGCTTCCTTTCCTCTCACGGCGGTCTCTCCCCAATGGGCTATGCGTAGGCACGTGAAATCCGGTACCCCGAGGACGTCAGCGACCAACCTCGCTCCTATAAGTCCTCCGCGAGCAACTGCGACTATGACGTCTGGCTTGAAACCAGCCGATTGTACTTTCTTCGCGAGGTCGAGGCTCATGGCCTGGACGTCTTTCCACGACAGCATGCGGCATGGGATTTTTTCCACCATTTCGGACAGAGTTTTATCGATCTTCGATAAATGTCTTTCTGAAGGCGGAGAGGCGCTAATGCGACGTCCGGGAAGGGTTCTGCGCCCTGAAACCTGCTTGGTGAAGAAGCTACCTTTTTGCTGATGTTGGTGTCGGGCAAGGAAGAAGGTGCCATACACTTATATATCTCGGAGACGAAACAAACATGTATAAAGCGCGGAAGGCTGTATCTACGCGCGGGGCAATTTTTTCCATATTGATCATCCTAATCGTTTTGTTGGCTGGTGTAGGCGGCTACATGGCTTATCAGGGGTCAAGAAAGCCCTCCAAGACATCGGGGATAACACTTAACATAGTGGTTGTAGGTGGGTGGAACCAGAGAACCGTACAAGTCGCAGCAGATGATTACGAAGCTCTTCATCCAGACGTTCACATCAACTTGATCATAACGACGTTTGGAAACTACCTTGAGAAGGAGACTGTTGCTGAGTCTCAGGTAAATGCTTCCTCGTACGACATATTCACGTGGAGTCCCACGTCGTCGGGTCCAATCGCTTCCTACGTGCTTCCGCTTAACGCCATGATCTCCTCATCTGGATATAACATGTCCAACTTTGCGCAGGGGATGCTTTCTTCGGGTGCTGAGTACTACAACGCTACGTCTAAGAGCACGGAGATAATCGGTTTTCCAATCGACACGAGCATATACACGCTGTATTACCTCAAGAGCATCTTTGACAACGAGACCCTTGCAAAGGAGTTCGAGGCCGAATACCACGCTCCCTTTAATCCCACCCAGTGGTCGAATTGGACAGAGGCCATCTGGGCTGATCAATTCGTGCTGAGCAAGGGCTTGGCGCAATATGGGATGCTGATTGATGATAATCCAAGCCATGGCATGATAGACGCCTTTCCAGCAGTCTTTTACTGGTGGTATAGATCCAACTCTTCATTAAACGGGGGCACGAAGGGCGGTCTGCCTGGTTACAACGTAATGTTCACCGTGTCTGGGCAGCCAGACTTCGCAGGTCCAGATGGAGTTGCAGCACTGGAGATATACAAGCAACTGGTGGAGTACGGAGATCCTTTACCCAGCATAGAAGTGGTGAATTACAATACGCTTGAGTCCATATTCGGGAGTGGGAAGGCAGCTGCTGAAATAGGTTGGACTGAGTATGCATCTTCGTTCAACAACTCGAAGGTCTTTCCAGCCGTTGCTGGAAAAGTTGGCGAGGCGCTTCTGCCCGGAGGGTATACCGAGGCTGGTGGTTGCATCATGGGCATCGCCAAGTATGCCAGCAACAAGACCGCTGCGTTCCAATTCTTGGAGTTTCTGACCTCTAACGCCGAAGCTGTGAAGGAGTACTATGCGGGTGGATTTGTACCAACGGAGCTCGGAGCACTGCAACAGCTTGGCAAGAACAACACCATAGCTTCCTTTATCTCTTTGCAATACAAGGGTACGTTGGTGGCGTATGCGAACCCACCTTTCCTTTCCATATCCTCAACCGTCCTCGTTCCTGAGTTCAACGATGCCATCAATAACTACATAAGCGGTGCAACGATCAGCCCTCAGGTGGCGTTGCAGACAGCTGCCTCTCAGTGGGCTTCTGCTCTAAAGCTGGTGGAACGATCGGTTGAGGGGTAGCTGGACTGAGAGGCACGCAGCTTTTCTTCTCGTCTTACCTCTAGTAGCATACTTGTTGTTTTTCACGGGTTATCCGATTTTCGACTCAGCCTTGCTCAGCTTCTCAAAGGTAACCCTGTCTTATGGTTTCGGAGGACTCGTAGGACTTCGGAACTATGAGTTGCTAGTCGCGGATCCGTTTTTCTGGCAGACTTTTGTCAATACTTTGCTCTTCGTGGCTGCCGTAGTGTTGGCGGACATGGCTTTGGGTCTCGTTTTGGCTCTTGCCCTTGATAGGGTCAGCCGGGCCAAGTCATTTTTCACGACTGCTCTGATGTCTCCCATGATACTTCCAGCCGTAGTAGTTGGGGCGATCTGGGAGGTCATAATGGCTCCTTACGTCGGCCCACTTGACTTTTTGACTAAAGCTTTGGGCTTTGGCAACGTCGGATGGTTGGCTGACCCCAAGTTGGAGCTCTTCAGCCTAGCCGTGATAACTATTTGGCAAACAGCTCCCTTCACTTTTTTGCTGATGTTGGCTGGAGTCCAGTCAATACCGCCCCAGCTCAAAGAAGCCGCGAAAGTCGATGGTCTTTCCACATCGGAGGCATTCCAAGAGGTCACACTTCCAATGATACTTCCTGCCTTCGCGGTCTCCTTCATACTTGCGTTGATAAATTCCTTCAGGGTTTTCGACGTGCTCTTCATGGTAGACCAAGGGGGCTTTAACCCGGCAAACGCGTTGTTGATGTACTTTTCTTACGACTTTGCCTTCATTCCCGGATTTCAGGGGGTGGCCATGGCTGGCATAATGGTGATAGCAGTTATAGCGACGGTCTTTGCCATGTTCTTTGTAAGCGCCATAGGGCTCAGAGACAGGCTGGGTCTCTCCAGTGAAGGCAAAAACATGTGGCAGGGTTTGAAGAAGAGATCCAAGAAAGTCCTAAAGGGACTTCTCTCTTGGGCTAAGATTCCCTCGTTTAACGTGCCTCCCTCGGTTTCGCTATGGTCATCATACGTCGTCCTCCTTGCGGCGGCCTTCATGTCTTTGTTCCCACTCGCGTGGGCCTTCGTCACCAGTCTCAACACCTCTGGGGTCATCACGTCTTTACTTCCAAGCAGCATTGGGCTGGAGAACTATGTTGCAGCGATAAGACAAGGTGCCGGTTACTTGGCGAGTAGCCTTGTTGTTGCTCCCGTCGTGGCGGTTATCACCATGCTTGTGGCTGCTCCTGCGGCCTATGCCATAGCCAGGTACAAGGTGGGAGGAACCAAGATATTGGCATGGAACCTATACGTTTACGCGATACCATCCATAGTTTTTCTTGTCCCACTTTACTCTCTTGTGAGTCGCGTTGGCTTGATGAACACGTGGTGGGCGTTGATGCTGGTATATCCGATCTTTACGCTCCCCTTGGCAGTTTGGATACTGGTGGGTTTCTACAACGACGTCCCGAGAGAGGTTGACGAGGCAGCTCTAATAGACGGGAAGAGCAGGATAGGCGCATTTTTTGACGTGATATTGCCCATAATCAGACCAGCACTTGCGGTCGTGGCCTTCTTCTCAATCCTTGCAAGTTACAGCGAGTTCATGTTCGCGCTTACGCTTGGACAGACACCTTATCTCTTCAACTTTCCGCCAACGGGGGCAGAGACGGCTACTGTATTCGTTGCAATAGGCGTGACCTTCGGGGCTGGGCATCCAATAAACTACGCCATGCTTTCAGCCGCTGGTTTGTTGGTTTCGATTCCCGTGATCGTGGCCTCAGCGGTGCTGCAGCGCTACATAATCAAGGGGCTTTGGTTTGGTGCCGTGAAAGGTTGACCCGGCTCGCAGATGTTTGACCTCTAGGCGAGGCCAGACTCTTTTTCCTTGGTGGAAGACCATGATGGCTTGCTGGTCCCAAGTCACCCTTACGTTTTCTCCTGGAGCGGGTGATTCTCTTCCGAATATCCGGCTTTTGAATACCCAGCTTCCTATCTTAAGCGTTAGGATGAATTCGTGCCCCAAGGGTTCTACCACTAGGACTTTGGCCTGCAAGCCGTCGTTTGAGGATGAGAGAGAGACATCTTCGGGCCTGATCCCGACGGTTACTTCCCCTGATACGTCTAGTTCGTCTTTCAGTGAAAACTCATGTCCCAGAAAGGTCAGCCGATGTCCTTCAAGTCTTGCATCGAAGAAGTTTATGGAAGGGCTCCCCAGGAAGCCTGCCACGAAAACGTTATCAGGATAAAAGTAGACACGTTCCGGCTCTCCCACCTGTTGTATGGCGCCCTCTGAGATCAGGGCTATTCTGTCAGCCATTGCCATGGCTTCCGCTTGATCATGCGTGACGTAGATTGTAGTTATCTTCATTTCCTTTTGAAGGGACTTGAGAAACGTCCTAGCAGACACCCTGAGTTTCGCATCTAGGTTGGAAAGAGGTTCATCTAGAAGGAAAGCAGACGGTCTCCTCACCAGGGCCCTTGCTAGAGCCACCCTTTGTTGCTGCCCCCCGCTCAGCTGACGCGGGTATCTGTCCAGCAGGTCGCTTATTTCAAGTCTCTTTGCAACATCTGCCACGCTTTCAGCCATGACGTCCTTGCTGATCTTCTGGGCTCTCAAGGGCATCTCGATGTTTTCTCTAACTGTTTTGTGAGGGTAGAGTGCGTAGTTCTGGAAAACCATGGCTATGTTTCTTTCCCTGGGGGCAAGATCGTCTACCAGCTTATCGCCGATCCAGACATGACCCGCATCTTGTTCTTCAAGACCAGCCACGGTCCTGAGAGCTGTGGTCTTTCCAGATCCAGATGGCCCAAGAAGAACCATGAACTCACCATCATTTACTTCGAGGTTTATGCCCTTTAGTACCTGCGTTTTGCCGAAGCTTTTCCAGATGTTCTGGAGCTTGACTGAGGGCAAGGCAAGTTCTGCATGCCCCTTTTTATAAGGCCTTTGCGATCAAGTGGTAGACAGTTGCGGTTTTTGTGGGCGGAAACAAATCCGATTTTTCGGTTGGCGACTCTGGGTTGGGTTTAAGTCAAGGGTTGTCCAAGAGACCTCGAGCAGTTCGCTCGGGTGGTGATGCGCTGAGTTCAGCGAAGCGCTTAAATGCAGGGCGGCGGGAAATTAATTGCCTCCACCGTGCGGCGGTGCGGCACGACCAAAGGCCGAGAATGGCCGGGGATGAAGTTGTCGCCTCCAGCGATGGAGAATATGATTAGGTGATGGCGACCTGAGCTGATGCTCAGATCGGAGGAGGGTATCCGCACAAATCCCTAAAGTTTCAACGGTCGACTCCGGTTGATCCTGCCGGACCTGACTGCTATCGGGATAAGACTAAGCCATGGAAGTCGACGCGCGCCCTTGCGCGCGTGGCGTACGGCTCAGTAACGCGTGGTTAACCTGCCCTCGCGATGGGTATAACCTCGGGAAACTGAGGATAATCCCCAATAGGCGATTGGATCTGGAAGGACCTTTCGCCCAAAGGGATGGGGC
>JAGDXH010000001.1:893-2514 GCA_023256295.1 Thermoproteati archaeon | reverse complement strand
CGCTTCTCGCAACGAATCTGCCTGCCATGGGGAAAGCCGTGAGGCAGATCAGGAACCCCATGGAAATTCGCTCTCTCGACGAGCAAATCCATGGGGTCTCAGAAGCCCAGGAGGCATGGCGGGGAGCATCCGCGAGACCCAACCTGCTTCGCGAAGGCGGACTGCTGGCCAAGGACCGGTCTCCAGTGTAACCGTCAGCTAACAAACGATCCCATCGCGATGTCCGGTGGGACGCGCTGCCCTCCTCTTCTCCGGACAAGACAAGATCCTCGCGACGCGCGACCTGAGGAGACTTTTCGGAGGGCGGCTTGCCCACCGAGAAAGGTTCACGAGCCCATCTGCGGGTCTCGACTTCAAGGTAGAGAGAGAACAGCAGGGCAGCACTCAGGAGCAACGCGTCCAACGCGAAGGCGGGCGAGACTGGTTTTTCTTCCGGGGCCTCCCTGATTGGGCTTGGAATAGGATAGTCCAGCTTTGAGAAGCTGAGGTACAGGTTCGGCTTCCCGACCCGGACCTCGGGCTGTCCATGGACGCAGGTCGTCAAGAGATTGTAGGCGGACTCGGCCGTGTCGCTGCCGAAGCCGTAAAGAGACCTGGGAAGCACAGACGTCCCGTTGGTCAGCACGTAAGCGAGAGACAGCTGAGAGCTCATAGAAGTGAACTCCGTGGCCTCTCCTCCATAGCCTCCTCCGAAGACGAGCTCTGCGTCGTAGTAGTTCCCGACCGGCGTCATGGAATAACCGCTCACAAGTAGCGAGGCGCCCTCGAGTCCTCCTACAGCTATCCTGACCACGTCGTAAATCTCCCCTGTTCCGTCTTCAGCAGCCCCAAACTCTATGACCGCGTTGCCGCTCTCGTCTGAAACGGAGGTCTCAAGCAGCAAGGAGATCGGCAAGGTGTACTTCGCACTGCCCGTGACGTAGGAGTAGACAGACGCAGTTGATCTCGCCCACGGAGGGACCCAGGGTTCCGTAGCAACGGCGCCCTTGCCGCGTATCCTGGAGTCACTCACGTACGAAGAGGGCGAGGTTATGTTCCAGACGTTGTCAGCTAACTTGAACGTGCTCGCGTTGGTGAGGAACTCGACCACGTTCTGAAGCAGGTAGTCCTGACTGCCTGCCGTGGCGTTGACGACCAAGACCGCGTTCAGCTGAAGGCTGGCAGAGTAGGGGGAGACGAAGAGGGGATTGTAGGCCTTGAGCTCGCTTATGTTGGCCTGCCCCAGCACTTCTCTGACTGATAGCCGGTAAGGTACCAAGTAACCGGATGAGTTGGCCACCCCGTAGTCCGCCACCCCAACGGGGGCCGGACCATAGGAGTAGAGCACGTGCACGCTGACTGGGACGGTGGCATAACTCAAGGTCACTATGGCAGGGAAGAGCGTCTGATTTTCCAGCAGCACCAGGTAGTACTCCCCAGCAACTCCCAGGTCAACCTTTCCCCAGATCGTCGTCCCAGACGATGAGAAGAGACTTCCAGATTTGCCGGTCGAAGAGAAGGAGTCATACTGGCCGGAGCTCAAGACGTAGGCATCCACCGGCTCGCTGGAGTTCACACCCACGTAAAGCTGCACTCCCCTTCCCTGGACGACGATGGGCTGCGAGTAGTAACCATAGGGCAT
>JAGDXH010000001.1:0-883 GCA_023256295.1 Thermoproteati archaeon | reverse complement strand
TTCGGGATCTCAGATAAATGCCTATCTTTCATCCTGATGCCGCTGGATGGTTCCACAGGCAGGCATGGGATTTCTGACCCCGCTGGTTCCCGTCACGTGAGCTCTTCCTTCGGGGACCTCTGCCCATTCCCAGCTGGAGCAAGCGACCAAATTCTGGTCTGAAAGAGAGTCGAGCAGACCGCGATCTTTCAAACTTCAAACGAGCTTCGTCAGACATTTATGCCGCCGCCCCTTTGGTTTCATGTTCCTGGATGAACTCCTGTCCGAGCACGCCGAGCTGCTGCGGAAGATGAAGGAGTTCAGGACCGCTGCCGAAGAGCTGATGAATGGAAACTTCGTGGCCGCACAGCGCATGCTCAACTACATATCAGAAGAGGTCATCGGGAAGCACTTCACGCTCGAGGAACAAGGGCTGTTCCCCGTGTTTGAGCCTGTGCTTGCGCGGCATCTGCCCAGAGAGGAGCCCCTCAGGATGCTCAGGCTGGAGCACTTGGCAGTTCAAAGGAAGGAGGAAGAGGCAAGGGAACGCGTGGCAAAGGCCGAACCCCAAGAGGCATAAAAGGCCGCCGGCGTCTTCCCCATGGCCGAGAGGTATCTAGACGAGTCTCAGAAGATGGAAGTGCAGAAAAAGATCCAAGAACTGCTGCGTTCCATGGATCCCATCTTCCAGCCGCGATCAGCTCCGTTCAGGACGACTCCCAGCAGCTATTCTGCGGAATCCCGAGACCATGCATGACCTTCTCGGTCAGGCCCAAAGACCCCCTGTGACTTCCCCGATCTTCCTGACTCCAACGGGGGTCGTGGCAGGGGTCGCCCTTCGTGAGGGATGGGCCCTCAGAAGTTTGAACGACGTCAGGATCATGGTAGCTGGACCGATGCGCCC
>JAGDXH010000066.1 GCA_023256295.1 Thermoproteati archaeon | reverse complement strand
GTCTCAGGGAGGGCCTCTAGGGCATTCTTCAAGGGACTGCGGGACAGGCAGGAGAGCTTCACCGTGCAGGTGAGGGCCCTCAAGAGGGGGCAGTACGAGTTTGGCAGGTACACTTGGGCCTATCATCAGCTTTTCGGGCGGAGCATTAAGACTATGACAGGGCAGGATGGCGCTGAACTCACGGTTTTTCCGAAGTACAAGATAATAGTCGGGGGGACGTGGAGGATAACACCAAAGGCCATGATGCCCAGGGTAAATCCTAACAGGCAGGGAACGACGTCCACCGAGTTCATGTCCGTGAGGGAATACCAGCCGGGAGATCCCTACAAGGTGATCAACTGGAGGGCTACCGCGAGGTCAACAAGGGGGAAGCTCATGGTGAACGAGTTCGAAAGAGAGGGTCTTAGAAATGTCATCTTCATATTGGACGTCGGACCCTGGATGAAGCTCGGGATATCGCAAGAGAACGCCCTTGAGATGGCCATACCGCTCGTGCTTTCCGTCTCCATGCTGTTGTTGAGGTACGGTTACAACGTGGGCCTGTGGACTTCCCCTCCCACGGGCACTTCCGTGATACCCTCCTCAGGAAGCTCTCAGTTCTACGGCATGCTGGAAGCTGCGCTGCGGGTGAAGGAGGCTGAGCATGGGGAAATGGACGCAGGTGATGCGGCCAGGCTGAGAAGAGTGGTGCTGGAAACAAGACCCTATGTGATAGCCCTCTCTGACTTGGCAGCCCCAGAGGCGGCAAGGAGCTTGAAGGCAACGCTGGCCCAAGCAGGCGTCTCGAGAGGAGTCGTTGTAGACCTTGTTCACACGTCCTTGGTCTTGAAAAGGGAACTGGAGGCAGAGTTTGGCCCCGTGTCACTTCCATCCTTTGAGAGGAGGTGGTCTTACGCAGCTTTGCCCAAAGGCTTGGAAGTAGTGGCATGGGATCCTGAGAAGCACGGCATGGGTTACATCTTGGCCAAGCTGTCGCCTGCCATGAGGTGGTCGAGCTGACGTCAGGATACTTCTTTCTGGCCTCGCTGCTTGCTCAGGCCCCTTATGCGGTCTACTTGGCAGCCTCTGGGCTTCCCCTGCCTGTCTTGTTGATCTTCATGGGCTTCACCGCTCTCCTATCGGTCATCGCTTGGATGAAGCGGTCTGGCGCTGGGATGGCCCCGCTTTTCTCTGCACTTGTCTCCTCTGGGGCCCTGGCGCTCGATGCGGGTTACATCCCCTACGTCACGGGCTTCCAGATAGGCTACATGCCAAGGGCATGGCTTCTTCCCTTGGGATTGGCGATATCGGCTTCGCTGCTTGGTTATCTTGTGGGGCAGGCTGACGACTTGATCAACAGGCTGGCGGTTTCCATGAAGGGATACGGAAAGGAGGACCTGCAGGAGTTAAGTTCGCTGGGAACGTTCGTAGGCGGCGTGGGTCTGGCGTTGATCGCACTATCTTTGGCAGTTTACGAGCTGCTCTTGGTCCAGAGGGTCAGCCTGGGGCTGAGCCCAATCCTTGCTCTCGGCTTGTTTCTGGTGGGTTACGAGGTGCTGGTCAGGCTCGGTGGAGGTAAAGCGCGATGGTGAAAGACCCGACGGGGACCTGGGAGCTGGCCCGCAGCTTCTCTTGGCTTTCCACATCTGCCTTGCTGCTCTTCCTTTACGCGATTTACATGGACTTGGTCCTCTGGTTTTTGCAGTCCATGAGTTCTCAAGGTGGGTCGGGTACGGCGGGGGCCGCAACTGCCGTTCCCCATGCTTACGCACAGCATCTGTTGGAGTTCATCTTTCTCTTTGAACCGCTTGGCATGGTGTTGCTTGGCCTGGCAGTCGCTTCCTACGGTCTGCTAAGGAGCAGCTTATCTGCAAGGGTACGGGAGAGAAGGCAAGCGTCCCTGATCCTGGGATCATTCGTGGCGCTCTTGGGATCTTTGTTCGCAATCATTGGCTATGCTGAGGCCTTCTTTGAGACTGACATCTACCCCCCGCAGGCGAGTTCGGCGGAAAAAACGCTTGGCCCTCTTGGGCTCGTCTCCTTCGTGATCCCATTCCCGGTTGAAGCTGGGATGACCATCTTTCTTCTTGGCGTCTGCCTGATCGCCGCAGGCCTGCTGCTTGGCCCGCTTGGCAGCAGCGGCACCAGACTGCCTGCGCTCGCTTTGATCTTCGGGGCGCTGCTCAGCTTCTTTCCAGTGTTGGGCTTTCTTTTGATGTTTGGTGGTAGCCGCCTTCTCAGCAGAAGGCTGAAGGTGGTGCGACTTGAGGGATAAGAGGCTCTCGGTCCTGTTCGCTTCCTCCTCTCTCTTCTTGATCTGGCTCGTCGCAGCATCGATCAGCCCGCTCTTGATGCTTCCATCTGGTATTGGCTCTGAAGGTCAGGCATCAAACGGTCTGGGAACTGGGGAGGGTGGTCTGGGCGCTGGGAAGCCTGGGATTGGCAGTGGGGGTGGGGGCCTTGGCATAACGGTACCCAACTTCACCCTGCCCAATGTCACCAATGCGTCGTTGCCCATGCCCAACCTTCCCAACTTCACCGTTAGATGGGTGAGTGTACCTGTTGTCATAATAGTTGGC
>JAGDXH010000029.1 GCA_023256295.1 Thermoproteati archaeon | reverse complement strand
TCGTGGTGATCGCGGTGATGAGCGCAGTGAGGCTAAAGCCTGCCGTCCAAGAGCTTCTCAAGAGGGCGGGCAAGGCAAAGAAGGAGGACGTCGCCCAGCAGAGGCGGGCCGAGCTCCAAAGGGAGGAAGCTCGTCCCAAAAGGGTCTTTGGAACAAGGCAACTTCCATCACCACCTCAATACGTTTTGACTGCTGCGTCCGTGCCCCTCAGACCTTGGGGAGGAAGTCGCATCTTGGAGTTGGGGATTCCGCCGGATCTGCCGTTGACGTGGAAGAGCGAGGACCCTCTTACCTTTGGCCTGCCGGACGGTGCGGTGTTGACTTGCGATGCAGAGGTCAGGAAAGGAACCCTTGTTTTTCACGGAACTGGGTGCAGGTCCCTGAAGGTAGTCCTCGATGGGCAACAAGAGGAGCACGTGATTTGGATCGTGAAGAGCTATGCTTCCGACGCGGTGGACATCTTCAGGTTGAACCTCGCAGCTCACGGGATCGACCTTTCGGGCAGTCTCACGGTGAGGGAAGCAAGTTCTGCCCTGTCAGCAAGCGGTTTGCTTTCGACCAAGGGGGCCTGGCAGACGCTCCGCGTGTTTGAGGACAGCCGCTACGGGGAGAAGGAGCCCAGCAGAGGAGAGTACGAAAGCTTCCTTCGCGGGCTCTTCCTTCTGAAAGATGCCCTGGTCACGGGGTGCAAGCATGAGAAGCAGGGCTGAGGTGGCAGCGCTGTACGCGCTGGCCTGCGTTGTCCTCTCGCTTCCATACCTTGTGCTGAGGTATTTGGGCTACGTTGGATGGGCCGAGCTCTACTTTGCTCTTGTCCTCATCCCAACTGGTGCCTCAATTCCATTTCTTCTTGCCTCCAGCCTCCTCTGGAATAGAGGAAGCGGCCCAGAGCTGAGGAGGACGCTGAGGTCCGTGGTTGCTCCAGCGATCTTCTTGTACCTCTTTTTGGGGACGGCTTCCTCGCTGACGGCGTCTGCCTTGAAGATCCCCGTGTCGTGGCCCTGGAAGGATCTGGTCTTGGGGCTGTACTTGCTGATCCTCTGGAGGCTCGTGGCCAGGTCTTCTATCGGCGAAGGAGCTCTTGGGATGGCCGTGAAGAGGTTCGGGGGTGGCATCGGGCTTTTTGGTTTTGGACTGTTGGCGGCCCTTGTCAACCCCTACGCTGGCATGGTATTTGAACTGCTCTCCGCGGTGGTGCTGGCCTTTGCGGTCTTCCTGTTCACGCTTTTGCTGGTCCAGAGACTGTCAGGGAAAGACGTGAGCCAAGTCGTGGTTGAAGAGGAGAGAAATTACCCGGTGGCAGTGGTAATGATGTTCTTCCTGCTCGCGCTTTATGCCCTGTGGTTGTCCTCTGCCCAGTCTACGTACAGGTCCTACGTCCTGCTGGCGCTAGTGGTCCTGCTGGTCTTCTTTTCGTTTGCATCCTTCTTCAGGGAGTACCTCTTCTTTTCAGGCAAGGCAGAAGGGCTGATGGAGAGGATCTACCAACAGCACGAGAAGGAGGTAAAGCAGTACCTGTCGGAAGAGGATGAGGCTTACTCTCAGATGGTCAAGGAGTTTCTTCTCAGCGGAAAGAAGGACAGACTGATCGCCTATGTCTCTTATCGCCTTGCTCTGTGCGGTGCTTCCTACTCGGAGCTCATCGAGGTCCTCAAGCCGCTTCTCCAGTACTCGTTCATCGGGACGGAGGCTCCTTGGCCATGGCAGGTAGGGAAGGAGAAGAGCAGGTTGAGCAAGGAACTGCAGGCCAGGAAAGATCTGTTGAAACAGCTCTACGAGGCCATAGATCGGTGCCAGGAGAAGGTCAAGCGGCCCTAGGCTCGAGAAAAAACCTTGGCTGCTCGTCGTGGTTGCAAAAGTCCGTTGGTTGGAGACCTTACAGGAGGGAGAAGCCTTCCCAGAACCAGTGTGGTCCAGCCGGCAGTGACGTTCTTTGGTTGAGAGTTACCGGTGGAACTGTCGAGTCCGTGCGGGTAGACAAGATACCAGGCGTACCACCCAGCCGCGAAGCCAACCAAGAAAACGACGAGCATGCCAAGCAGCGCTTTCTGAGCAGATATTTCCTTCATGCGATGTTATAACGCCGTTATTTAAAAACCTTTCTGCTCCATAGCGACACCAAGCCACGCGGAAGCGAGGTCTGCTGGCTCAAAGGGTTCCCATCCTCGAGATTGCTCTCTACGGTGTGGAGGGCCGGACCTGGCGAACCCCGGGATGTTTAGGGTGAGGACGTCGGCGGCAAAGGCTGGCCAAGCAACACCGAGCTTGAACTCAGCGGCGTGAGCTTCTTTCCAGGAGCGCCTGGCTTCCTAACCTGCTCCGCCGCTGAGTTGTTCAAACAGCTCGTAGTCGTCCAGGATGATCACTCCCTCTTTTAAGGCCTGCAACCAGCTGGGATCCCTTGCTATCTTCGCGAATTCCTCCGGGGTGTAGCTCTTGACCTCGAAGTCGGGCGGAGCCTCGAACAGATCTCCCCTTTCGAGGACTCTCCTCCTCTGGAATTCCTCAGAAACCACGAGGACGTCCACGTCGCTCCAGAGGTTGAAGTCACCCCTCGCATAGCTGCCGTAGAGCATGA
>JAGDXH010000020.1 GCA_023256295.1 Thermoproteati archaeon | reverse complement strand
GGGCGCTCAGCTTTATGCTTTGTCGGACCTGCCATGACTCCGGCACTCTTTTTCCCGCAGATCAAGGCACGTCAGCTTTAGCACGAAACGTAAACTTGAGGGTTCAAGTCTTGCCCCGGTCAACGTCAGGCCATCAGGACGGCGCGATCTTTCGAAAGACGCGTGCCCGAGCCTTCTCTAGCCAGGTGAGATAGGACGGAGCCGGGGATCAGGTGAGCCCTACCCCATGAACGTCCGCATCGAGGACAGGCTCTAAAGGTCCACAAGCCTTACCCGCTTTGGGTTGAGACCCAGGCGTCTCAGGAAAGGGCCCGCCCTTCTGTCCAAGAAGTACACCTCTGCGCTGTCCTCTTGGTTCCTTATGGCCCGGCCCATGGCCTGACGGATTGTGAGCAAAGCGTCTTCCCTTAGCAGGAACCAGCGCGAGCGAGAGCCGAGCTTTTTGCTCAGGAACTCAACCTCATCCCTGACGTAAGGGTCTCCCACGTTGGGATAAGGTATCCCGACGATGACGACTCTCTTGATCAGGCTCCTACCATCTTCCACGAACTCGACACCTTCCGAAAGCTTTCCTCTTGCAACCGCGACCACCAAACCCTCCCTCGGGACGTCTGAGGACGCGCTTTCCCTGCTTTCAACGTAATCTGCGATTCCCTTGAACCAAGAAGCGACCTCGTAAGAGGGAGTCAGCACGAGGGTCAGCCCTTTTCCCTTCAGCTTGGACACCGCGCGGACGTAACCCGACCTCGCACTCTTCCTTTCAGCCAGACGGGTTGAAAGATCTCTGTCCCAAAAATAAGAGAACTTCATCCTGTAGGGGCGAACGTCGACTACCTGAAAGTCCTGAAGGCCCCAGACCCTCCTCATGTAACCCTCGGAGGGAAGAGTACCAGACATCATCAGCCACTTTTCCTCGTTCAGCTTGGAGAGCTCTTCGGCAGGGTCTATGAGCCGGATTGACACGCCATCGGGGCGAGCGTACACCCTGTAGGCGGGATGCCCAACCTTTGATAGGGCGTGAAAGACAGAACTAATCCTGTGATCCTCCACGGCTTCAAGTCCAAACTCCTCCGCATCTGGGGGTCTTCTGCCGCTCGCTGCCCCGTGGAGAGCCCAGCTCTCAACGGCATCCAGAGCACTAGAAACGGTCTCATGCGCGTCCGTCCCCTCGTAATCTCTCCGGATGGCACGCAGCCGATCTGCGGTTATCTCAACGCCCACCATGTCTCCCACGTTCACCAAGTTGTGGGCTTCGTCGAAGACGAGCAAAGCGTTCCCCCGCACCATCTTCCTGTAGAAGAAGAAATAGGGATAGGTGTACAGGTACACGTCGGCATCGAGAAACCTCAGCCAACCGTATCCGCACTCGTCCTTGTCCCTGAGCGAAGACAAAAAGCCCACAACACCGAGCTCCTGCACCCTTGACCTGTCATAAGAATTGAAGGCAAGTGGGCAAGAAAAACACCTGGTGATCCTGATGCTTTTCCCGTCTCCCTTCATCACGGGCCTGAGACAAAACCTATCCTTGCCAGCCAGTCCTCCTATCATCAGTCCCAGACGCCGCGCTTCTCTTTCCCAGGGTTCGTACTGAGAAAGAGTTCTGGTGAACGCAGAAGATGCGCCAAGCCTCCTCATGACCTCCAACGCGACCAGAGTTTTTCCAGACCCAGTTGGGGATTGGAACGCGACGCTTCCCCTCTCTAGGGCTGATAATATCCTTTCTACGGCATCGGTCTGGTAAGGCCTGAGGTTGACCTCGCTCATGGGCAAAATGAATCACGGCCCCCATGTGGTTGTGCCAGTCGCTTCAACGCTCTCCTCAGCCCTATCAAGAACCCTCTTCATCCTTGTCAGACACCTTTCGATGTCATCGTCCTTCAACATGTAAGAGGCACTCCTCAACAACCCTCTTGAGCACGCTATCTCGCCAAACCTCAGCACAAGCAAGCGTCCGTGGCTATTCAACCGACCCTTGCTCGAATACTCTTCCTGCAACTCGCTCACGGCCTCGTAAATTGACTGCATTTCCCGAAGCCAGCTCTCGCTCAACCTGTCTTCCCCAAAAGGCCCAGATCAGCACAAGCGTGCCAGAAATTGCCCCGTAAGCCACAAGTGCTACCTGCCATCCGGCCAGGCCAATCATCCATCCACCGAGCAAGGGACCCAAGAAGCTGGATATTCCGCTGGATGATCCAACCAAGACGTTCAGGTTCGGGAAGTCCCGAGGAGATGACTCCAGTACCTTCTGGGCGAACGCGACGGATAAGAGACCATTGACCGCGCCCTGAGCCAGCCAGTCCGGAAAGCCCATGTCAAGCAAAAGCGGACCCTCGAAAGAGTACACAAAGCTGAGCTGAAGGTAGACAGCTAGCCCCAGTACAAAGAGCGGCAAGAACCTCCTCGAAAAAGCGAGCAGTTGAGCTGCGGACAGGCGGCTTCTGCTGACGTCTTTCTTCCCCGCGGCAGCTGAAAGCGCGGCTGAGACCGCAGAGATGGAGGACAGTGCCACGAGCGTCATCCTCGCTCCCTCAAGCATCAGAAAGGGCATGACGGCCGAGGAAAGAAGCGTCCCTACCGAAAGCGAGCTGTAGTAGATCCACAGACCGGTTTCTCCTCCCTCACCAGCCGCTTCC
>JAGDXH010000067.1:2313-2660 GCA_023256295.1 Thermoproteati archaeon | reverse complement strand
GTGCCCTCCTTCAGCTTCCCAAGCATGGAGGCCGACATGGAAGTCCTGATGGCCTGGTAGTAGTTGAGAGAGTCTTCCCACGTGGTCTCCTTCAGGGCTTGAGATGCCTCCCTCGCAAGTCTTCTAGCCTCAGGACACGAAGCTAATTCCTCCCCTCCAGCCGCATAGGCAAGAGGAATAAGCAGCATGGCCGTGCCCAGATGCGTGTTTCCTCCCTTCTGCAGAGAGTAGGAAAGCTTCACGTGATCCATCAAGAGCAAGCCGAAAGCCTTCTCTCCAGCTGCTGCCCGCTTCAACGAAGGGTAAAGGGATGCTGCCCCGATCTCAAAGTGCTCGAACCTGGTGCC
>JAGDXH010000067.1:1507-2303 GCA_023256295.1 Thermoproteati archaeon | reverse complement strand
GGATTTCCCCCAAGGTCAGGGCGGGGCAGGCCGACGATCCGAGTTCGTGCGGCATAGGACCTCCAAGGCCTTCATGATGATCTCCGAGGCTCCATGTGCAACCGACTGACTGGCGTAAGGGACATGCTCGTAGAGACAAGCCTCAATTACGACCAACAGTCTCTCCTTATCTACTTCCCGCAACAGCTCGCAACTGGAGAAAACGTCCGGCTCCTTGGAAAGCTCGCGCACTATACCCTCAACCTGCGCCTGACTGATGTATGGAAGCAAACCCTCTTGCCCCCACTGATCAAACTTCCTTTCCAAGAGCTCTCTGAAACCTACGAAGTCACGCTCGTCCATTTGCAACACCAAAGAAGGAGGAGATAAGCTTCTCCTCCGCCAAGTCACCTGAGGATACAACCCGGCTACCATCCGTCAGGACGTATTTGGCGGCGGCGAAGTCACCGAGATCAACCGAGTAAAACCCGGATGCAAGCAAGGCTTGGAACCGTATGCTCGGGTGAGTTGGAGGCAGGCGATCTAACTTGGGCAACAATTGCTCAAGGCCTTGCCGCTGCAGCTCGTAGTAGACGATGCCACCGAACCTTATGGCGTCGTTCGCCTTCCCGTTTGCTTGGTCATCCAGACCTGGCAGGACCGGGGGGATTGGAGCCTTGCCCAGCGCGAACTTGACCAGCCTCGGTTCAAGACCCAGCAGCGCCATCTTGTGCAGTCCAGTCTCCGCGACAGAGCTGACAAGGCGCACGGCCATGGTTGGAGACGACTGTCTGGCAACCACAACGTGAAGCCCGCT
>JAGDXH010000067.1:303-1497 GCA_023256295.1 Thermoproteati archaeon | reverse complement strand
CAAGAAGAAGCGATGACCTTCAGGTGTTCTTCTTCGGGAAAGTCTGAAGTCTCCAAGAGCAAGTAGGCCTCGTCAGAGATCTCCTCATGCCCGATCGACTCGAAGATCTGTTGCGGCGTGCGTATCGTATATCCTCTTTGTCTCAACGCCTCCAGGTTATCTGAAACGCCACGCGGAAGAGGGCGCGGAAGCGCCAAACCTCTTGCCGGACCAGAGCCGACCGCGTAAAGGCCAGGCAGAGAGATCTCCCAATCTCCGTACACGCCTCCAAAGAAGGATAGAGCCGGATTGTCGCTCCAAACGATAACCGTTGGAAGCTCGAAGCGGCCAAAGGCGCTCTCGCCCAGCTCCAGGTTCATCAACCCAGCAGAGCATATCTTCGAAACGAGAACACCGGCTTCTTTGGACCCAGGAGCTTTCACCCCCGCGTCCACGACCTCGAACTCACCGACCCTCACGATGGCAACTCCAATGCTTGAGGCCCTTTCCGTTAGCTGGTCGTAGTAAGGAACAGCTAGCCTGTTGAGAGATATGTCCGACACGCGAACTCACTGGAAGCGGTTAAACGCCTTGCGGAGAAAAACTGATTCCTACAGCCCTTCAAGAACCGTTGACTCTGCAATTGCTGAGGAAGCAAGCTTCGCCAAAGGTCAGGGTGGCGCGAGGGTCCCCACCCGCAGGACTCAACAGATCAAAACTGGGGCCAAATCAAGCCCAGTACTCAGCCTTGCGAAGGGCCACCTCTAAGGAATCTCTCGAGACGCCCAAAACTCGAGCGGGGCCGCGATCTTGGGATTCTGAACACTGACATCCTCTCATCCCTGAAGGAATTGAGGTTCCTGATTCAACGACGCGCAGCTGATGCCTTCCCGGTAAGAGAAGAAATCTGGAGCTAGTCGCCAGATGAGAGTCCTCAGGACTGCCGTTCCTCGCGGCCCGGCAAAATAGACTGTTCCACTGCAAGCGAAGCTGCCTCAGCTTCGAGAGTCCCTACCTGACGCGCCTTCTGTATGCTCCAAACATCGTGAAATCGTAGCCTATTTTGCTCACTCCCCCAACAAATATGGGAAGAGCGACATACCCTGCTGATAGGAGCGCTCCCGTCACTGGCGAACCCGGCAGCGCGCTGAGGGTCCTTGCAGTGTTGGTGATGGCGTTCGCAGTGACGCGCTCGTCCGGGTTGAACAGTTCAGC
>JAGDXH010000067.1:0-279 GCA_023256295.1 Thermoproteati archaeon | reverse complement strand
GAGAAAGAACCAATAGGCAAGCAGAGATTGCGTCACGAAGCCCCCGCCGAAGGCATCTACCGAGAAGAGAGCCGAAAGCCTCACAAGATCCTTCTTCCCGGCACTTGTCAAGTACGACAGTCCTGGTCTCTTGGAGGCCGACTCGACCCCAGAGAGGCCGAGGTACGCGATGAACAAGAACATCCCCACCAGGCCGTACAGCAAGTAGAGCGCCCTGAAGGAAAGCAGGGACTGGTTGAAGTAAGCAGGAAGGCTGGCCGCCAGCGACCCTACCGATGC
>JAGDXH010000003.1:2034-2781 GCA_023256295.1 Thermoproteati archaeon | reverse complement strand
TGGCCTGGAAGCCCTTATATGGATTTCGGGCCCAACGCAACAGATCGGCCAAAGACGCAGGATCCCCCGGAGAGGAGAGCAGGACAGACCGAAAGCCCAATCCCTCGAGCTGTCCCAACAGGTCCTTGGCGTCCTTCACATCCCATGAGGGCTGTTCGAGAGACCCAAGGAGCTGGGCGTTTCTCTCCGTCCTGACGAGGACGTAAGGAATGAGTCTCTCGTCCTGCGCAACGTGCGCGATATCCCGCAGATTTATGCCCAAGAAAAAGCTGGCAGGAAGGGACAACCTCTTTCTCTGTTCCTCTTGAGGTTTCCTGAAGCTAACGATTAGGCCTGCGTGCACGCCCTCAGACAAAGCTGAGAGTAGCGCGGCCTCAGAAGACAGGAGGCCACATGCCTTGCCATGCGCTGGCTGATCTCCTTGTGTCAGCAACAGCCAAACTCCCATCTGGACTGCCGTCATGATCAACGACCGAAGGTGCAACTCATCCACGTCAAGAAGACGCTGGTTCACTATGATCGTCTTCTCTTCCTCCAGCCTCTCGATGAGCACCTGAGCAAGCACCGCCGGAAGAACCGCTGGCCGCCCAAGCGGGGAGTCTGGGATGTCGAATCCGTCAAACCCAGAGAGAACATCCGCTTGAGACATCACTCCCCGCAAGCCTCCTCCCGGATCTATCTCAGCGAAAAGCTTCAATTTACTCAGTCCCTGAGGAAGCTGGATTTATCCCTTGCGGGAAAGCGGTG
>JAGDXH010000003.1:0-1875 GCA_023256295.1 Thermoproteati archaeon | reverse complement strand
ATCGTCAAACCCTTCCTCACAGACCCCAGTTCCTTACCCAGTTAGGGTTAAATCGCCTCCTACAAACCGCGCCAACTTGGAACCGGATTTCAAGCTCGTGATAGTCGTAAGGCGCGACCTGGGCATGTCCTGCGGGAAGATAGCCGCGCAGGTGGCCCATGCCAGCGTCATGGCCGCGCTTGACGCAGAGAGAAAAAGAAGCCAAGAATTTTCCCTCTGGCTTCAAGGAGGGCAGAAGAAAGTGATCGTGAAGGTCAAGACGCTGTCAGAACTTCAAGAGGTGGAGAGAAAGGCCAGAGAGAGCGACCTGCCAGTTCAGGTCGTCAAGGACATGGGGCTGACAGAGGTTCCTCCTGGCTCGGTCACTTGCATCTCCATAGGCCCGTCGACCTCAAGCAAGCTGGATCCCGTAACGGGCAGTTTGAGACTCCTGTGAGGAGACATCGTTGCGCTGGGAAGAACTTGGAATAGTTCGCACGCTTGAGACATCCGCGGGGGGCAGGGTCTTGGGACCTCTCGGGTTCGCAGTACGCGAGATCGCTCTACCCCACCACGTGTGTCCTGAACCGTTCGGAGGAAACGGTCAGTTCTATTTGGGAGCACTTGCAAAGGTGGGACTCTCAACGCTGGACGCCCTTGATGAAGCAGAACGCTCCTTGGGCAAGGGGTACAACCTGAGATATTCCGGACTCAAGGATGCCAACGCCGTTTCCTGCCAGTACATCTCGGCCGATGCCCCCATAAGGGCCATGAGGAGAAACGGTTGGGCGCTCATGCCGCTTGGCCGGACAAGCGTCCCTCTAGATCACGCGTTTCTCTACGGGAACAGGTTCTTTGTCCAGGTGCTTGGCGCCCAGCGCCCGGAGCTGCTGATTTCCCCGGAGGTAGGTCTACATCAAAGGAAATTTCCAAACTTCTTTGGGCCTCAGCGCTTCGGGCTCGTGCCTCCCTTCACTCATCAGATGGGCAGGATGATCCTCCAAGGAGAAGAGCCCGAGGAGCTGAGGAGAGCGGCGCCCCGGCTGAGAGCCAAGCTAACCGAGCTTGCAGTCCAGGCCTACCAGTCTTACCTGTTCAACCTGTTCCTTAAGAGGAGGATCCTCTCATTGCGCGAGCCCCTGTCTCCTCACCCAGGGGATCTCGTGGCCCCGCTGAACGTGTTCGGTCTTCCAAACTACTCCTTGATTCACCGCGTCGAAGAGGTGGTAAAGAGGGGAGAGGTGCTGCTGATCCCCGTACCTGGAGAGGGCGTGAAGGGAAACGAGATCTACGACGAGCTACTCAGAGAGGAGGGGGAGCTACCCCCCAAGGGAGTGAAGGGATGGTACAGGGAAGCCTCGTTTTCTCCGCTTTCCTATGGGGCCCAGCTGCACAAAGACAGAGCTTACCTGAGCTTCGAGTTGAAAAAATCACAGTACGCCAGCGTGTTGCTGCACGAGCTGCTTGGAGGAGAAGAACCCATTCCTCTCAGGGCTCGAGCCTCCTCTTGTCCCGCGGGAACAGCACTGCCTCCCTCACGTTTGAGACACCCGTGAGGGCCATGACCAACCGAGCCAATCCCAGCCCGAAGCCGGCATGAGGTGGCATGCCATATCTGAACCACATCAGGTGCTTCTTAAAGGACTCAGGATTCAGCCCTTGCTCCATCAACCTTTTCCTCAGGAGGTCGCCGTCGCTCACCCTCGTGGCCCCGGAGGAAAGCTCAAGCCAGCCGTACATGAGGTCAAACGACTCGCTTCTGCTCGGGTTGTCCTTCAGAGGCTGAACGTAGAAAGGCCTGGCCTTCGTCGGCCAGTTCACTATGAAGTAGTAGCCTGGGTAATGCTTTGAGATTTCCTTCAGCTCGGGCGTGCCGAGGTCACCTTCGTGCTCGTG
>JAGDXH010000031.1:742-2812 GCA_023256295.1 Thermoproteati archaeon | reverse complement strand
GTATACGGAGAGCCTAACATGGACGAGGTGTCCGTGAGCGGGAGGACAGAAGTAGTAGTCGTGAAGAGGGGTAACATCGAGAAATTCTCAGTAACGCCCGAGGAGTTCAAGTTAAAGGAGCCGATTCCCGTCCAAAGGCTTACTGTCGGAGGACCCGAAGAATCAGTATTGCGACTGATCAGAGCAATTAAGGGGAAAGACCAGGACATCAGAAATTTCATAAGGGCAAATGTCGCGGTAGCACTCATGGCGGCAGGAAGGGTCTCCGACGTCTCTGATGGGGTGGAGCTCGCCGAGGTGCTCGTAGAGGACGGATACGAGAGGCTCGGGCAGGTGATATCCTCCCATGGAGACCCTCGGAGGTTTATCAAGCTCGCGGGGATGGTTGACCGTTGAAGGTGAAGTTCTGCGGGATCACTAACATCGAAGATGCCATGGCAGCAGATCGCGCGGGGGCAGATATGCTTGGTTTCGTGGTTCAACCGGGACAATTAAGGCACGCCCCTCCTGATCTGATCGCGCAGGCGAGAAGGGTGGTAAGGGCTGTCACAGTGGCCGTGAGGCTTGACATGAACTTTGAGGAAACTCTTGGGATCGCTGATCTGTTTCAGGTGCACAGGGTTCTTGCTTTGGACGAGCTGGAGTCGCTTGCGTCGTTCTCGGCCAAGTTCATACTCTACGCCCCGGCTTCAAGAGAAGGCCTGGAGTATGTGAAGTACCTATCAGTTGTTCCCAACGCTGTCCCTCTGATCGATTCAGCGGTGAAGGGCATACCCACGGACCTGCAGACAGCCAAGCGGATGCTGGACGCAAGACCGGACTCTGGACTGGGAGGCGGAATAACGCCCGAAAACGTGCAGCATTACTCGGACCTAAACCCAGCCTGGATAGACGTTTCCAGCGGGATTGAGCTTCGTCCTGGTAAAAAGGACCCAGAGAAAATGAGGAAAATAGTGGAGGCCGTAAAAAATGGAAGTGATCGAGAAAAGGCTGTCAGACATGCCCGAGCCCTCCGCGCTTTTTTCCAAGGTTGAGGCAGAAAACGATCATGCGGCACTCCTTGAAAGCTGCAAGGGCCTGCAGCATCCCGCCAGGTACAGCATAGTGGTTTGGGGAGCTACGGAAAAGGTCACGGGAAAGAGGGGAAAGACGGAGGGCAG
Source organism: Thermoproteati archaeon (assembly GCA_023256295.1). Classification (GTDB taxonomy): domain Archaea; phylum Thermoproteota; class Thermoprotei_A; order Marsarchaeales; family UBA168; genus UBA168. The sequence goes on along the minus strand of JAGDXH010000031.1, from coordinate 1,652 downwards.
CATTCTCAGAGAATTTCGCGATCCCATTGACGTGCTGAGGGACCTGGTCAAAAGATCCAAAGAAATTCCGGTGTCAAGCATGTACAGAGGCGGGCCCATAGGCTACGTGGCCTACGATTCCATAAGGTATTGGGAAAACATCAGAAGCGAAAAACCCGAGGCTGAGCGCTGGCCAGATTTTGAGTTCTTCGTTCCAGAAAACGTGGTCGTCTATGACAACTATCAGGAAAGGGCTTACATATACGGAGATTACAGCGAGGTTCGCACCGGTCAAGCGAGGAGCTACACCGCGAAAATGATATCAGAGTCCATGAAAGAGAACGAGTTCGAAGACGTCGTCACACGGGCCAAGAAGTACATAGCAGCGGGGTATGCCTTTCAGGTGGTGCTTTCAAGGTTCTACTCTTACCAGTTTCGCGGAGATCCGCTCGTACTCTACAAGAATCTTATGGCCATTAATCCCTCACCGTACATGTTCTACCTGAAGTTTGGAGAAAGGAAGCTTGTGGGCTCAAGCCCTGAGATGCTGTTCACCATGCAAGATGGATCGCTGGAAATAGATTCCATAGCCGGATCGAGGCCGCGGGGCAAAGATCCAGAGGAAGACATGCGGCTGGAACGGGAGCTAGTTAGTTCCGAGAAGGAGAGAGCTGAACACATGATGCTCGTGGACTTAGCTAGAAATGACGCGGGAAAGGTTGTCCTAGGCGGCTCGTTGAAAGTAATTGACCCAATGCACGTGGAGAAGTACAGTCACGTACAGCACATGGTAAGCAGGGTAATCGGAACGCTTAAGAGGAACGCCAACGCCCCTGATCTCTTAAAGGCAACCTTCCCAGCAGGCACAGTTAGCGGGGCTCCAAAGCCATCCGCCATGAACATAATAGAGGAGCTCGAGCCCTTTAGGCGC
>JAGDXH010000031.1:0-732 GCA_023256295.1 Thermoproteati archaeon | reverse complement strand
GTCGTCAGGAACGACCAGATCTCAGTGCGGGCCGTCGAGGGCATAAACCCTGACAGAATCATCATATCCCCAGGGCCAGGGACGCCGGAGGTCGCACAGGACGTGGGAATATCTGCAGAGATCGTAAGGGTCATGGGAGGTAAGATACCGATACTTGGGGTGTGCTTCGGCCATCAGATCATAGGCTACGTTTACGGTGCGAAGATAAGGCGCGCAAAGAAGGTAATGCACGGCAAGCAAAGCATCGTGAGGCACCTCTCAAGCTCTCCGATCTATTTCGGGGTTCCCAAGGAGTTTCCAGCCATGAGGTATCACAGCCTCGTAGTAGATGAAGTGATAAGCCCATTGGAGGTAGACGCCAGGAGCATCGATGACCATGAGGTCATGGGAATTCATCACGTGGAGCGCAGGACCTACGGCACCCAATTCCATCCGGAAAGCATTGGGACACCAGTAGGAAAGAAGATCGTACATAACTTCGTGAACGAGGTGTGAGGGTTGCCGAAGCATTTGGAAGGCTTTCTCTCAGAAATCGTGAAGGCAGCCATGAAAAGAGAACCGGTGGAAAAAGAAAGGAGCAGGCCCCTGTACAGCTTGAAGGAGGCAATAACTCGGAAAAAGCAACAGGGGCTTAACCCCGTGATAGCGGAGTTCAAGAGGAGGTCTCCATCTGGGTTGAGCGTGGAAAGGGATCCCATTGCCTACACCGAGCTCATGGAAAGGTCAGGGGCT
>JAGDXH010000041.1:2539-3121 GCA_023256295.1 Thermoproteati archaeon | reverse complement strand
CTGCACGGCCCTTGGCTTGGCCTTCCCCTGCGACGCAAGCGAATCCAGCGCGTCAACGATTCCCTGAGCTCCGGCCGGAGCCGACGCCAGGGAGGCGTATGCCCACCCCCCAGCCAAGTTGGAATACGGAAAGGTCTGGAGAGATGTCATGCATCCAGACGAATTGACGATGAAGACGTTCCGACCCATGACCTTGAGCATGAGTCTCAGCATGAGCTGAGCCCCGCAGCCAGCGCAAAGAGAAGAACCGGGAAAGAGGGGCTCGTCTAAAGGGATATCCCTGATGGTCCTTATCCTGTGCTCCAGTTCGGTCACCTCCTGTCTGGCCGCGCTGGAGGATCATCCGCTCTTTGTTCACCTCATGAAGGTCTGACGCAGACATGAGCAGATGCTGGCCGGTCCATCCATTGATCAACGCCTTCAAGATGACGTCCATCTCCCCCTCCGATGGTACTTTTCCTCCAAGGCCACCAATGAAGCCCAACAGCTTAGGAGGACTGTCAATGCCATACAACGCTCCAGCCACCTCCTGATAGATCGCGCCTCCCAAGCCTGGCGATACGTCTTGGTCGAACACAGCCA
>JAGDXH010000041.1:0-2529 GCA_023256295.1 Thermoproteati archaeon | reverse complement strand
CCTCCCTGACGAGCCTTCTCATGATCGTCGTGAAGGAATCTGTGCACACGATCGCGTACTCAGCATCTTCAAGCATGAACCCTTCTGCCAACTCGTGCTTCCTGCCAAATAGTCTGTGAAAATCCGAGGCTGCTTCATCCAAGACCCTGAGCGCTTCCCTTTGAGCTAGATGAACCTGATATTTGAAGTACAGGTAAGGAGAAGAACCTGACGTCAGTATCCCAAACGAGGGAAGCTTGGGGGCAGAAAGAGGGGTAATCGGGTAGGGGGGCAAGAAGGCGCGAACATCCTCCTGTGCGGGCAGCTCCAAGGGCTCCCTTGTGTAGGATAAGTAGAAGCCGTCGAGATTGACGATCGAGGGAAGCATCACCCTTCTGTCCTCCGATACCCTATATGCCATCAAGATGGAATCCAGGGCATCTTGGACGGTCTCTGCATGAAACTGCATGAAGCCCGTGTCTCTGGCCGAAAGTACGTCGTTGTGATCTGGAAGAAGAGTGCCAGGAGAAGAGAGCGCCCTGGAGACGTTCACCATGACCATGGGCGACCTCCATCCAGCGACCTTGTAAAGCATCTCAAAGGCATACACGAGCCCCTGCGAAGAGGTTGCGGTGAAGACCCTTGCCCCGGAAAGGCTGGCCAGACCAGCTGCCGTGAGCATGGAGTGCTCCGACTCCATGGGCGTCACCCTTGCCTTCATCTGACCAGAGGCAGCCCAAGAAGCTATTTTCTCAACGATTTCCGTCTGAGGAGTGATCGGATAGATCGGGACGTAATCAACCTCCGCCAACCTGGCACCCCAGGCAGCAGCCTCGTTCCCGGTCATGATGTCCTTCAACTGCTTTCCACCTCCACCCCTATGGCGGAAAATGGGCAAACCTGCTTGCAGATCAAGCAACCCTTGCAGTTGTCATAATCAATGATGGGGCGCTCATCCCCGTCCAGAGATATCACGGCTTCTGGGCACGCTACGTAGCACAGGAAGCAGGATTTGCACCTGCTCTCGTCAACGACGGGACGCAGGGTTCTCCAAGACCCGGTCATCCTGAACCTAGAACTCCCCGTCGGGTACATGAAGCCAGATCCAAGAGATCTCATGTCGCAGGTCTTGCTGCCGGAAATGTGGGATGAGGAATTCACCACCACGAGCCCGGCTCTTCCTCCGTAAGGCACCGTAGCATCCAGCTTGACGAGCAGGTTCACCCAAGCGGGCGTCCCTCTCTCTTGGATGGGCTCCGAGGAGAAGCGCACGTAAGATGTAACGGGAGCTCCCCTTCTCTCAGTCCCGTAAACGGGGAAGTCCTGAACCCAGAAACCAGACACAAACGCGGCCCGCCCAAGTATCCTGCCAGCGGTCCTCACGCCTTGACCTCCCCGGCCTGAAAAGGCAACAGACCTAAGCGCAAAGGCCTCGCTCACAGGACGGTGAGTTGATCGAGATAAACGCCTTGCGGTGCGGTCTTGGCTCGTGAAAGATTCACCTGGCTGAGGAAATACTGACTTGTGGGGAACCTCGATACCCAAGAGATGAAAAGAAAGAGTCAGCCTGTTGCTTCCACAGGGCCAACCCGCCAAAGTCAGACGGATAGCGGGAATATAGGTCCATGGCCCGGGCAACATCTTGCGACATTTGCCTTAGCCGCAAGAGCATGGAGGGGCGCCTGAGGCCCGCCAGGACGATCTCAAACTCCTTCTTCCAACTTATGTCCACTGTACCTGTCAGGGCGGCCTTTGTGACCGATTCCTCGTCCATCATTCCAGACGACATACCGAAGTTTATGTCGTCGTTGGAAAGGTGTATCAAGAACCGCCTGAAGACGTCAAGTGCTGCTTGCTTCACGCCGTACTCCTTCATGTAAGTCATGTTGTAATCCCAAAGCTCTGCAAAACCAGGGAGATCTTTGGACTCAAGGGCTGAAGCTATGCTCGAGGCCGCCATGGACGCGCTGATCATGCCGCTGCCTATGCCGCCTCCTGTCACCGGATTCACGGTCATGGCCGCATCTCCAGCAAAGACTATGCCGTTTCCCACCATGTTTGCCATTGGCCTTCTGGTAGGCACCGTGTCGCCGGATGCAACCACCTCTTCTCCTCTGATCCCCTTCTTTGCGATCCACTCGTAAGTCTTTGTCTTTGGATTCGGATAGCTTCCGATCATGGTCACACCAACGCCTATGTTCGCCATGTCGCCCTCAGGAAATGCCCATATGTAGCCGCCAGGCGAGGTCTTCTGGTCAAAGTATATCTTCAGGTAACCGCTCTCGACGGGAGGTTGAGGGTTTTTTAGCTCAACCCTAAACGCTGCCACAGCATCTGACCTAGCCACCGCTTTTTCGATTAGCCAAGCGTCAGGCATTGCCCCTCTCAACCTTGTCTTGTTGCCAGAGGCATCAAGCACGACCCTTGCCTGCACTTCATCCCTTCCCCTCACGCCTATAACCCGGCCATCTCTTAGCAGCGGACCTTCTACCCTGAAGTTGTCCAGAAACACCACGCCAGCCGCCTCGGCCTCTTCCACAAGAGCATGAC
>JAGDXH010000044.1:802-3132 GCA_023256295.1 Thermoproteati archaeon | reverse complement strand
AAGAGGTGGCCCTTCGGCTTTCCAGGTCAGTCGCCCTCCTTCACGTCGTGAGGGGTGAGGGTTTCGGACTTCCCATACTTGAAGCCGTCGCTGCGGGTACACCCGCCCTTGTCCCCAAGGGGGCCGACTTGCCCCAGGAAGTGTCCAAGGTGGCAACGGTCGAAGATGCGCAGCAGATCGTGGACCAAGCAGTTCGCCTGATCGACTCGCCTCGCCCGGCGCCCGATTGGGCAATATCATACGCAAGGGGATTTAGTTGGGACAGGACCGCCCACGAAACGGCTGAATTCTACGCCAAGGTCTTGAAAGAGGCTTAGGCTCTCCTGGGGTCAGGATCAAGGAGTTCATCTGCACGTCAGGGCACCGACGCAGAAGCGACCGGCAGACGGCCCGATCTCAACGAAATTCTGGGTCGGACCGTTGGAGCGAGAGCCAGCCCTGACTCCTGGTCACCGAATGAACGCGATCGATACCCGCAGTTGGAACTAGAGCCAGCCCCCAGACGTTAGGACGAAATGGACTTCTCCTTCCCTCTGCTTGCGTCGTCCTGCTTGCCCAGTGGCCAACCACCTCTTGAACCCCTCAAGCGAAGATCAGGGTAGGATCAGCGGGGATACCTCCACGGTACGAAGGGAAGCGCTGAGGCCTTCCCGCTGAGATGCCTTTCCCCGCACGAGAAACTCAAGTTCGTACCAGGAGCCGGTACCTCCCCCCTAGGCCTCACCAGACCAATCCCCTTCCTGAGGGTCGGGCTGAACGTGCCCGAGCTGATGACCCCGAAGTCTGACGTGCAGCCGGAGCGCGGGATGCCCTCTTCGACAATGAAGCCGAATAGCTTCTTTTCGGGCCTTCCAAGCAGGGCCTCCTTCCCCACAAAGTCCCTGTCCCACTTTATGAATGCCCCTCCTCCCACGTCAAGAGGAGTGGTGGTCCGATCGGTGTCCACGCCGGAGAGCGTGTATCCGGCCTCCAACCTCAGGACGTCGCGAGCCCCCAGGCCGCATGGGATCGCCCCCATGTCAACTGCCCTCCTGTAAACCCGCTCCACCTGCTCAGGGGGACCGATCACCTCGAAGCCGTCCTCGCCGGTGTAACCCGACCTAGAGACCAGCAGCTCTCCCCTCTCTGAAAAGCTGAACCACCTCCCAAGATCAAAACCAAGCGACCTGGCGATGGCCTCGGAGGCCGGCCCTTGTACGGCTATCATGGATGTGTGCTCCGTGATGTCCGAGACCTCAGCGACGCCAGCCAACAGCCGAAGGTCCTGCTCCTTGGCCCACGTGTTCACGACCAGCAGAAGCCTGCTCTCAAGCCCGTAAGACACCACGTCGTCTATCACGAAGCCATTCGCGTCGAGCACGTAGGAGTACTTCATCCTTCCAGGCCTCGTACCCTCGACGTTGTTGGTGAAAAGCGGCGCGTACTTCTCGGCTTCAGACCTAGACACGATCAACCTGCCCATGTGAGACACGTCAAAAACTCCTGCCCCGCTCCTCACGGCAAGGGCCTCGCGCGTTATCCCTGAGAAGCGAAGCGGAGTCATCCAACCGTGAAAATCCTGAAACGACGCCCCAAGCTCCTTCTCGACTTGGAACAGGGGCGTGCGGATTGGTTCACTCAACTTGACTCGACCAGGGGGACGGCCTTTTAAGCCAATTATTGACAGGCTGGGCCATCCCCCGAGAGCGCGATCCCCGACCCTAAAAGCCTGTCCCCGCACCTTGAACGTCTCCAGGCCGCAGGCCAAGACCTCACAACCGTGCTTTCAGGAGGTACCCGAAGAGAGCCGACGGTTTATGGAGGTTCAGATGCCATGGATCCTCCCAGTATTCCAGGTACCCGAAGAGAGTCGACGGTTTCGCGAGCCGGTCTCCAGCTCCCTTTCCATCTCCCTTGCTCCCCTGACCATGACCTTCAGTTTCTCCAGGGCCGTCTCCTTGCTCAGCAGCTTCAACCCGCAGTCCGGGTTGACGTAGATCTTCTCCGGGGGCAGGACTTCCAGGGCCTTTCTTATGCCCTCCTTCACCTCCTCCACGGTCTCCACCCTGGGGTTGTGCACGTCGATGACTCCGAGCCCGAGCTCCTTCTGATAGCCGTACTCCTTCAGTAGATCCAAGTCCCTGAACCTCCTGTTCGTGAACTCGAGGGCAAACTGATCCACCTTGGCGTCAAGCACCCGAGGGAACAAAGACCTGTAGTCCCCATAACAGATGTGGACGGCCAGCTTGGCCGGGACGCCCGCAACCGCCTTGTTGAGCACGTCAACGGCCCAGCTCACCTCCTCTGGATGCGTTGACATCGCTGGCTCATCGACCTGCAAGAAGTCTGCT
>JAGDXH010000044.1:0-792 GCA_023256295.1 Thermoproteati archaeon | reverse complement strand
CTCTCTCATCTCCCTGTTGATTATGCCCGCCAGGTCGTCCGCCAGTTCCAGCTTGTCCCGGTAGTACTCGTTGAAAGACCAGTCCGCTATGGTGTAGGGACCCGTTATGGGCACCTTGAGCCTCTTCTCGGTGCTCGCCCTGGCGAACCTGAACTCGTCCACGAGCATGGGGCCAAGGTAGGCCACCCTGTCGACCACCGCTGCCTTGTTGAAGTAGTTGTTGCCCCAAACCCTCACGGGTCCCTTGAAGACAAAGCCGCCTATCCTCGATGTGAAGTACTCCGTCATCTCAGTCCTCCTCATCTCTCCGTCGCTGGGTATGTCCACCCCAGCCAGCTCCTGCTCCTTGAGCACCAACCTTACGGCGTCGTCCAAGGCACTCCTTTTCTCCTCCTCACTTGCCTTCCTATTGGAAAGCGTCCTGAGCAACCACTTCGGCTTTGGGTAGCTACCTATGACGCTCGTCGTGAACACCTAGCTCGCCTCCTTCAAGGCCTGACCCAGCAGGCGGGTCTTTTGCTTGGCCACAGGATAGGGCAGTATGTCGAAGCCCCAGTTCGGGGCCAAGAAGACGTCTCCAGCCACCGCCTGGCTCGCCGAGACCAAGGAACCCGCAAGAGAGGACGGCTTCTCGAGAAGCGTGTTCCTTGAATCCATGAGCCCTAGAACCGTGATCTTCTTCCCTCCCTTCTCCTTTATGGCTGTCAGCCAACCCGGGTCTGACACGCAGTCCAGCCAAAGACCGTCCACGGCAACGTCAAGCAGCATCTCGTAGGCCGGAGAGAAGGGCTT
>JAGDXH010000060.1:2826-3164 GCA_023256295.1 Thermoproteati archaeon | reverse complement strand
GTGGTCGGGCTCTTCGGGAAGTCCTGTCTGAGGACTCGCTCTGGTACGAGGAGTACTTTCAGCCCTGGTCCAAGTACGGTGTAGAAAAGTACGCCTCCATACAGGGTAGGATCGCCCAAGCGCTGCAGGAACGGAGCTCGCATGCCTCCTTGATCGTGATCAGTCACCTCGAGCCGATCAGGTCGGTGGTGGCACGCGCGCTGGGCATCTCTGGACCTGAGGTGCGGAGAATAACCATAATGAACGCCTCAGTGACGATCTTGCGGGTAGAGGGCAACGGAGGCCTCGCCTGTCTGGCAGTCAACTGCTTGCCTCCTCAGCGGCTGGGGGAGGCCCGG
>JAGDXH010000060.1:2281-2816 GCA_023256295.1 Thermoproteati archaeon | reverse complement strand
AGGGAGCCTGCAAGGGACTAGAAGTGTTGGAGAAACATGCCGGCAACTCCCGGCGAAGTGCCTGAACTTGGCGTTCAAGAAGGGAATTGAAGGCGCTGGAATTAGGCTGAAACTTAGGAAACCCCGAGACCAACGGGCGAAACAAGTCCAGGGTGGATTCACATTTTCCGCCAGAGGAAAGATCGTCTTCGACTCTGAATTGGTAGTTCTTCTGATTTCGAGCTCTCCCGTTTTTGAGGCCTTCCTCTGGCCCTTCAACCAAGCTCCCGCTTGGCGCCCATGAGGTCCTGTGCAATGATAACCATAGAGGCCTTCGCTCACATCCTCGTATGGAGCTGCTCACTATATCCCTTATTTCCGAAGGCCCTATCGGCATGAGCTCCCTGGAGGGATATGCCTTCCTGTTTATCACGTCCTCTGCGACCGCCTGAGAGCTCTCCTCGTCAAAGCCAAAGTCAGACAGCCTGAGCCTGAACCCGAGCTCCCTTTGGAAGGATTCCACCGCCTCCTGAGCTTTTGATGCATCTTCCGAACT
>JAGDXH010000060.1:0-2271 GCA_023256295.1 Thermoproteati archaeon | reverse complement strand
CACGTGCGTGCCCTCCAGGTCAATGGCAATGCCGGCCAGCATGGAGGCGTAGAGCACCCAGTATCTTCCCTCCATGGAGTTTCCGTCCTTGAGGACGACGGGAAGCCATTTGACCAGCGTCTGAACCGCGCTCAGCGCAAGCGTGATCGTGAGGGGATTCGCCCCAAGCCTGGTGGCCGACTCGTAGGAGTGGTAGAAGGCGTCAAGACCCGTGTACAGAGTCTGATCAGGAGGAAGCGTCAGGAGGTACCGAGGATCGTCTGCGCTTGCCACCGGATACGCGAAGCTCGTGCCGATCTTCCTTCTGGCCACCTCATCCGTTATGACGGCGTATCTGTCAATTTCGGTTCCCGTCCCATGGGTCAAGTTTACCGCAAGCAAGGGCAGAGAGGCCGCGGGTTTCCTGCGATGGTAAAGGTAATCCTCTACGTCTCCCCCTTCCTTGTTGACGACGGCTGCCGCCTTCGCTGCGTCTATGACGCTCCCGCCTCCTATGGCGATGAGGACCTGCGCCTCCGTTTCTCTTGCGCGCTCCGATATCCTGCGGACGAGGTCAACCGTGGGGTTGGGTGTGACCTCGGAGAAGAGCTGATACCTTATCCCCTTTTGTTCCATCAGCGATGAGATGTCAGATAGAGCGCCCGATTTCATGGCTGCGGTGCGGCTGGTCACCAAAAGGACCGAGGTGACACCGGAGAGATGTTTACCCAGGAATTTTCCCGATTCTGGTCCGAAGTAAAGCTGAGTCCCGCCATATCTCAGTTGGAAGGAGATCATGGGTGTTTTTCGACCAACGGATTTAACTCTAACGGGGGCAAGAGGGCGAAGGTAGCCAGGGGCATTTCGCACCTGTCCGTTAGGCTAGCTTATATGGAAGTGCCTTCCCAATCTCATGAGGAGAGTCGTGGCTCTGGCGCTGGCCCTTGCCTTTGCTGGGGACGCCATGCTGGGAGCTGAGTTCGTTGCGCTTCCCCTCAGGGCGCATCAGCTTGGAGCCGACAAGTTGCAGTTGGGCGTGGTGGGAGGAGGTAGCTACTTGCTCTACTCATTCCTGCCGCTTTTCTCTGGAAGGATAGGCGACGCGCTGGGCAGGCGCTTTCCGTTATTGCTTTTCCTTCTCTCATATCCTTTGGTCCTTCTGGCCTACGCCTTTCTTCCTTCACTGACAGAGGTCACCGGCGTCAGGGTGATGGAGGGAGCGTGCTGGGCGCTGCTTTGGCCATCCCTCGAAGCCATCGTTGTGATAGAAGGAGGTAGCGGCGCGCTGAAGAGCTACAACGTGGTGTGGGGAGCCGGGGCACTTTTGGGTCCAGTCCTTGGTGGTTTTCTCATCCTAGTTCTGGGCTTGAGAGATACGTTCCTCCTGCTTTCCGCAGTTCCTCTGTGCTTCATACCGTTCGTGCTACTTTTCGTGGAACGGCTGCCCAGAATGAAAGGCAGCCACGCAGATCGGCATGAAAGGATCGGGATCTTGAGTCTGCTCGTCGCCTTCTCGTTTGGCTTTGCTCTGACCGGATTCCTCTCCTACTTCCCAGTTACGGCCTCGCGGGCCGGCTTTTCTCCAGGTACGCTTGGTCTGCTCGAGAGCGACCTTTCCCTTTGGAGGTTTCTTGCTTTCGCACTTCTTGGGACGTTCTTTGGGAGCAAGCTGGGTCGCGGGGCTTTCTTGGCCCTCATCCCCTCTGGTTTTCTCGCGATCACCCTGGTGGCTGCTGGCCCTGCCCTTTGGCCTTTGGTCGTCTCGATCTTGGGAGCATGGTCGGGGCTGGCATACTCTGCCGCCATATCCAAGCTCTTCGATGGTGCAACTCTCCACGGCAGGAGAGCCGGGGCCTTTGAGTCTGCCATAGGTCTTGGGTCACTACTTGGCCCTGTATCCATGGGCTTGTTGTCCTCTCTCTTCACCGGGGGGTATGCGCCGTACCTTGCCGCCTTGTTGCCTGGGGTGATCGTCTCGATCCTTGGCGCCCTATCCCTGAGGGGGAACTTGTCCGTGAGCCTTCGATTCCATCCCAGTTGACTGCTCTTCCTGGTTTGGTTGAAGTCTCTTTCTGAACCAAAGGAGGAGCTCGTGGGCAACTCCCCTCCGGATCTCGTAGTCGTTGAGCAGATGACCGCCTTTTTCAAGAACTATCAGTGCCTTGTCGCGAGATGAGGCGCCCTGCACGAACTTCTCTGAGTACTGAAAGAGCCCCTCGTCGTCCTTGGCGTGTACAACTAGCAAAGGGAGGGAGAAAGAAGGGGCCAATGGGAGCGCATCCATCTCCCATA
>JAGDXH010000028.1:25255-30114 GCA_023256295.1 Thermoproteati archaeon | reverse complement strand
GGGCAGACATCATACTGGCCATTGCGGGATCGCCAAAAAGCTTCGGCAAACCAGCCATGACGCATGCCCTTCTCACCGCGCGCGCGATCGAGAACTCCACCTACGTGGCTTTCTCAAACCAAGCCGGCAGCCAAGACATGGTAAATTTCTGGGGAGGCAGCGAGGTCATAGACTACAAAGGGGTTGTTGTGGCGTCCGCTCCCCTGAGAGAGGAAAACTTGCTCATTGCAGAGGTCGACCTTTACAAGCAGCGGAAGTACAGAGAAATCAACCCAATCGTCAGGGAGGAGAGAGAAGAGGTCATAAGAGATTACGGCGAAGCGTTTAAAGAAATGAGAGAGGCGTATCCTACTTGAGCCAATATGATCAGATAGTCCTACCCGACGAACTTCGCTATGACTGGGAAGAGGCTCGGGCTGACATAATCAGCGAGATAGTTCACCATCTTGAGAACACCGGCGCCAAGAGAGTTGTCCTTGGACTCTCCGGGGGAGTTGACAGCTCGGTTTGCTTGGCACTTGCCGTACAGGCCGTCGGCAGAGAGAACGTTGAGGTACTCTTTATGCCAGAAAAAGGAGTGACCCCCGAATACGACGAAGAGGATGCCAAGGCCGTCTCTCAGCTCTTGGGGGTAAAACTCAAGGAGATTGAGATATCACCCATACTGGAGGAATTCGCTCGCAACATAGAGGAACTCTCATCGCTTGCTCTGGCCAACACGAAAGCCCGCATCAGGATGGTGTTGCTTTACGCGACAGCAAACAACATGAGAGATGCACAGGTCATTGGCACCAGCGACAAGTCCGAACTCCTCCTGGGCTATACCACAAAGTACGGGGATGGGGCTGCTGACCTTCTGCCAATAGGTGACCTCTACAAAACGCAGGTCAGGTTCATGGCCTCCAAACTCGGCCTGCCAAAAAGGGTTTGGCTAAAGGCTCCCTCTCCCCAGCTCATAAAGGGAGTTACGGCGCAGGCAGAGTTGGGGCTACCTTATGATGTGCTAGACAGGATACTTTACTACAGGGTAGACATGCGCTACCCAGACGAAAGGATAGCCCAGCTTCTGGGGCTCGAACCCAGCGTCATTGCCAAGTACTCCGACATGATCCTTCGTTCCGACCACAAGAGAAAGGCACCCCCGATTGGCAAGCTCGGCAACTCGACCATCAACGTGGACTGGCGCATGCCCATAGAGCGACCCCAAAAGGCTTTTTTCTAAGGCCTAGACAAATTCATGGGCTTCAAAGAAAAGCTGAAGGCAGTCGAGGACTTCTTGTACTCGCCAGAGAATTCGGAGAGGTTTTGGAAGATACTGGAACTCTTCGCTCTTCTCTTCGTAGCATTCTTGGTTGGAGGAGGCATATACTCGACGTACCAGAAGGCACCGTTCGTGTACTACACGTCTTCGGGAGTCTACTACTACTTCCCTTCAAGCACGTCGCAGGTAGGAGCAGAGGTCGTGATAGTCGGGCTGCTCGTTCTGCTTGGGACGGTCGGGACCTTCGAGTTCGTCAAGGGGGTAAACGCGATAAAGGAAAACTACATGCATGCATATTACCTCTTCATAGGAGCCGCCCTAGTGGCCATATCCCTCATAGGTCTGATTGGACTGGGTGCCGCGAAGCGATTTCTCCCCGCAGGAACGCGCGGAAGCCGCTCACAAACGTATGTCTAAGCCCGCTGTCAAGGGCAATCAGTACAGTGAAGTACGCAGCAGCGCCGATGAACACATCCAGCAGCACCTGCATTGTCCCTCTTGACGGAAGAAACAACAGCAGCGCCGACATGAGGAGAGAGGAAATAATGAACTTCGCCACCAAGGCCGGAGAGAACAGAGCCCTCAGCTTTCCCTTTCCTATGAGGAACCGTCCGGCCAACTTGAGCATGGCACCGGCGAGTACTGCTATTGACATCCCAAGCGCACCGTAAAACAAGGCTAGGATCCACATGGTTGGCAGCATCACGAGCAAGGACAAAGCTTGGAGCAAGAGATATCCAAAAAACTTGGATGATCTCAGCTCCCTTGGTGCTATGTCAACTTTCTCCGACCCCAGCACCACCGAATCCATCAATGGATAGAAAGATGAGGTTATGAAGTAAGCCGCAGCCAACATGGGAAGCAAGCTCAAAGAGGCTACCCCATAGTGCCTTGATAGAACAGATAGAAGCTGCCTCCCGAATACCAGCAGTCCGAAGAGCATGGGAATGGAAAACATCAAGGTCAGATCTCCGACTTGTCTTGTACCCTTCTCCAACTCTCCGGACCTCAGCACATAGGGATAGAGGGCTGAGGATAGGCCGCTCACCGCGCTTAGCTGAGAGGAAAGCAGCAGCGCGGCACCGTATGCCCCAAGCTGCTGCTCTGAGATCAAACCAAGCAACAATTTGTCAGCTCCCGCGTAAAAAGAAGAGAGAGCGCCTGTCAGCAGAGTCACCCAAGAAAGCGCAACCCATTTGAGAGCCCTTCTCCATTCTGCCCGGCTTTCTTGGCCTTCGATTTCCCTGTAGCGCATATAGAGATAAGCGGCACTGGCGACATAGGCCGACGACAGGGAAAGCTCCGCACCAGGCAGGCCGAACTTCATGACAACAACAAGGGCTACGGCGAAACCTATTTTGACCAGATCACCAGCTAAGTCGCGGCCAGCCAGCTGCGCCGGCCTGACCACGCCTACTGTGTTGTTGAAGGAGCTTATGGCAAATGTCAAGGGGACCATTGGGCTTGCGGCCAGCAGGGCTACAGTCGGAACGTCCCCCTTGGCAGCAAGCAACGGAGACAACAACAAGAAGCCCAAGAAAAACGGTATAGACAAGAGCAAGTTGAAGAAAAGCGACGTCCTCGCCCCTCCCTTGCCGACCGCTATCTCCCTAGCAGCCCAGTACGGGACAACGCTTGCGGGAAAAGTGAAGTACAACAAGATCCCGCTTATGAAGTACACGCCCCCGAAGCCGGACTGGGGCAGGAAGCGCGCCAAAATCCACATGAAGATCAGGCCAGTGATGGTGGTTGAGAGCTTCGCGGCAAAGATGAATATCCCAGAATAGCGGAGCCTGATCTCTCCTGTCCCGGAAGAGCCAGAGCGGCTCAACTCCTGGTTCCGCCCTCACCGCTTGAAAAAGCTATCCGACCAATTCCTCCTTGACCTTCCAAGGAACACAGCAGAAGGGAAACGACCGCGTTGGTCGTCAGCTGCCTGGAATAAACTGACCGAACTTCGCCCAACGACTTGATGCTGGATGGAAGTGGCCCTCCTTGGAAACCGCCCACCACGAAGGCTGCGCCATCTGGGAGCTCGCCGCTTAGCGGTGGAGACGAGGACTCGAGCACGTACACCCTGCGCCCCCGAAGCAGCTGTTCCAACGATTGATCTGAAATCCATATGAGGGGCTCTCCTTCGACGGGAACCCTTGACCTGACAAGCAACTGCTCCATGAGTCCTTTGAACTGCTCGTAGTTCCTTGGCAGGCGGACGCCTCTCTTGAACTCCATCAGCTTGCCGTCCCGCGTGTGCACGTATATCTCTAGCTTCCCCTCAAGGTAAAGGGGAGAGTCCATGGCAGTCAACAGGGCAACGTGCACTATGTCCGGCCTCCCCCTCGCCCACCTCTCAGGTAAGACTTTCATATCCCAGCCATGCATTGATACATCCAGCAGCATTTCCCTCGGGGGTTTTCCCCTCTTCTTTGCGCTCGCCAGCACCTGCTTTCCATTCCAAAGCTCTTTTGGCACAAGCTCTAAGGCAGAGCTTGCAAGCAAGAGCAGGTATCCCACCCGAGCCATCCTCTCCTTACTCGTTCAAAAGCACTGGCTGCATTAGGGGAAGATTGCTGAGCGGAGGGGCTGGATTCAACTTATAGACAACTACAAGCACGAAGAAGTACTGAGTCACTTGGAAGGAGGCGTAGACCAGCTGGAACTTCGTGAGCGGGGCATAGTACTGCAGGTTCTGATAAAGCCCACTTATGCTTGAAGGATAACCCTGCTGTTGCATCTCATAGGCCAAGTAGCTGTAACTCAGCATGTATGGTATGTATTTGTTCCCATAGATGAATGGGTCCATGAGCATTTGATAGAGAAAAGTGTTGTAGCTCGTGACAGGCCTCGGGACCGTCCAATAAAGGCCGTCGTAATCAGGGTTGGCGCTAAGGAACTGGGACGCTAGCTCCGAAGTCTCGTTGAGTTTCGAGGCTGCCTCCGCGATCCCCTTGGCGTTGGTTATGGTCGCATTGTAAGTGGTATCATTTCTGATGAAAAGCACAAATGAGCCGTTCACCAATGCCGTCACGGTCTCCTGACTGGCAGACTGGGCATAGGCCCCCCTTGAGAGCGGTATCATGAAAGGCCAAGTTATGTTCTGACCATAGGGGATCCCAATGTCCACAGGAGTACCTGCAAGATCCAGATAATGGCTCATGCGGGTTTGGTTGTATCCCAGTATGGTCATCATCGCCGTGCTCTTGCCGATGTCGCCTGCTATTCCGATCGGCGGCTCAGGCAGCGATGTGCCTGGACCAAGTACCGCGCCGCTGCTGCCAGAGGCATAGAAGTAACCAAAGACATCCGTGGCGACCACGTACTGCGCGCCAAGCCCGTAGAGTATGTCATAGGCCTTCGTCTGGTTCGACATGAACGCCTGTGCTATCAGCCTGATTCTGGCAGTGCTTATGGTCGCTCCATCCGACAGGGTCGCGCGATCTCCAACCGTAGTCAACCAATACCCGTAGTCCCACCAAGAGGCGACAACTGCGTTGCGAGGAGTGTTGGTCTTTATCCACTCAAGTGCCTGAAGCCAGCTGGTATCCGTCGGGCCCCCTAGACCGCTGTCTATCATGGGAACGCCCGCGGCCGTCCTATA
>JAGDXH010000028.1:0-25245 GCA_023256295.1 Thermoproteati archaeon | reverse complement strand
GGAAGGGGCGGAGTAATACGCCCCAGCCAGCACCACCAGTATGAGGAGGAGGCCGGCCCCGATGCCCTTCTTTTCCGCAAAGGACTTGCCTATTCCAGAGAACAGTTTTTCCAGCACGAAGGCTGCCCCTATGGAGGCGGGTATGGCAAGTAGCTGATCCAGTCTGACCATGGCTGCTTCCCCGTAAATGCCGACGAATATCATCAGGGCCAGAAGTATGTCGACGTCGTAGCGACGTTCGATTAGGAAGTAAAGAGATGCCACAACGAAGGGAAGCAAGAAGAGGTAGTCTCCGTAGAACGCCGTCCAAGTGCTCATCTCTTGCTCGCCGACTGTACTTTCGATCCCGGAGGTCGCAAAGGGATTCACCACCGTGGCAAGCCTTCCAGACGGAAACAGGTGAGATAGAGAGGGGACAAGAGGCGCGACAAAGAGGAAACTTACAGAAACCGCCAGCACCGCGAGCGTCGTAACGGAGATCAGGTGCAACCTGTGTGCGTTCTTACCTGCCCAGGTAGAGTAGACCACCAACAGAAACGCGGCCAAACCTGGGAGCATCCAAGCAGAAAGCGTCCTGAGCCACAGGGCACCCTCGGGAAGCAGAAGCGCGGGAACTGCCGTTGAAGGGACCAAGACGGCAACAAGTACCCGCGCCTTCTGCGAGTCGACCCTTTCGAGAAGCACGAGCGCTATGGCAAAAAGAGCAAGGGAGTTGCTCACGTAAAGGTAGCCGCCCCAGACGGAACCAGAGAACCCTATTATGAGACCAGCGATAAGGGATAGGCCTGGCTTCTTCTCCTTGTAAGCCTTCACGAAAAGCGTCAGGGCAATTACCCAAAGAAACAGGTCTATGGGTTCACCGTCTATGTGACCAGCCATGCTTCTCGTCATGAAAGCCGGTGTTACGAGCCCGATGGCCGCCGCAATCAAGCCTACCCTTCTACCATACAGCTCCTTGCCAAAGAAGTACAGCATGACAACGGTCAGAGCCCCCAGAAGCGCGGGCAGGTACACTATCACTTGCCCAACGGTCACGTAGAGGTCGAAGAAATGAGCTATCCAGTAAGCGACAACCGAGACGTAAGCGATGCCAACCATGTAGTTTGCAGTTACGTCCCTGCCCGGAAACCAAGCCATGGTATCGTTCCAGTAAGAACTGCTCAAACCAGGATAAAGGGACGAATAGAAGGCCTGAAAGCCGTAGTCAATCAGCCTTTCGGCTACCCTGTAGTGCTGAAACGGGTCCAGGGTAGCTATGGCATAGGGGAAGGAAATTGGAAAGGATGTGGTCTTTCCAGATGGAGTCGTATATGACAGATAGTTGAGAGGCTCGAGCCTCTCCGCCAAAGCCACAAAGAACACCAGCGCCAGAAACACGAAGGTTCCGAACTCCGGGCTCAGAAAGAGCCTCATAAAGGAAAGGGTGCGCTCCTTGAAGGAAGGCAAGTTGGCCATAGATTTTGAGGACTTAAAAAGCTTATTGAAAGGCCCGAGCGGGAACAGCACTGCCTTTCCACCAACCCTGGGGCATGAGGATTGATCGCAGAAGCCTGACCCCATAATCCTTTGAGAGCTTCCTGAGCTCGAGGTGCCCACAGCTGGTGCACTTAAGGACGCCCGATCCTGCGGGCTCCATCCTTCCGCCGCAAATAGAACAGTTTGCCCTAATGACTCCTAGATCGTCGCCATCCAGCGTGGCCTGCACCGGCTGCCACTCGGTCTGAACCGCAGCCCGGATTACGTCGCCGGGCTTGACGACCTCTGTCATCGTGTCAGCTTCCCTCATGCCGCTGTTAGAGATGTGAATCAAGGCCTCAAATGGGAAGAAGCCATCCTCTTTCCCTGTGAAGAGGACCGCATGGGCAAAGTTTCTCTTGACATCATCAACCACGCCCATGTAAGATCTTCCCTTCTTGATCAACTCCGTCAGCACGTGCTTGAACGCGTGCACCTCGACCACGTGGTCTTTCAGATCATAGCCGGTCCTTCCTACTCTCGAGGCATAGACCTCGTTGTCTTCATCGTACGTCCCCAAGCCGGGAAGAAACTCTTCAAGTACGGCCAGCCTCAGCCCAGGATATGTCAAGGCTCCGGACCGACGCTCGACCTTGGACAAAGGGTAGGTATACCTCCTCGACCTTCTTGAGCCTCTAAAACTTGACCCAAGACCCTAGCCTTTCCGCCCGTTGGCTTGGCCAGCACCGCCCCACAGACCTTGCATTTGACCACGGTCTTTGAATGAGAATAGATCATGGCGACGTTCCCGCAGTCTGGGCACTTGACGCGCAAGTACGTCGAAGCTGGATGCGGCAGCTCTTCCAGAGCCAACTTCACCTTGCTACCTCCGCCTTTCTCAGACGCGTGCCCTTGGTCATCAGTATGGAGCCGCACTTAGTGCACTCAAGCTTGAGTGCTACCTTTTTAGTGGTCTTTGCAAATCTCTTCTGTACAGGTTTCCTAGATCCACCATAACCCTTGAGCCTTCTGGCATGCCTCCTCTCGCCTTCCCTGAGCGGATTCCTCTTGCCTGCCTTGTATATTGTCACCTTGTGGGGAGTATAAGCCTTGCACTTTGGGCAGTACTTCATCACGGTCGAGGGAATTTCCAATCTCAGCTATCAGCCTCCCCATCCCTTTGCCTATTAAGTCTTCTGCCTCCTCAAGAGACAAGGAGACCAAGCTGGCTTCCTCATGAACATCGCGGCGCACCAAAACGATGCTGCGCCTAGGACCAAACAACGCGTCGTGGATCACTTCCTCGACCCTCTTTTCCAACTCAGTAGGCATGCCGCCCTGGCCATGCAAGATCTTCTCAAGCCTTATGACCTCCAGCTGCCTAGCTGCCCGCGCAAGAAACCTTGTCCGGGCATCAGCGAAAGAACTCTGCAACCGCACAAGCAAGGCCCTTTGGCCTGGAGACAAAGGTAGTACCTTGCTCGAGCTCAACTCCGCATCCAGCATTTCAGCCAGCGCTTCTGAGGGTTCTTGCATAACAGATGCACCTGCCCGCCTTTAAGGAACTCGTACTGCAGGCCTAGCAAGCCCTTTGAGGATCAAGAAGATCCCAACGGAACGCTGAACCCTGATGACCCTCCCTGCCAAGGTCTTTGAAACTTCAAGGTCCCCAACCCGGAACTGCCCCGAAGGAAGGAGATCGATCATATTCACCCTCAACTCGGTCGAAGACTGCACGAGTGCATCTTGATAAGGCATGAACGAGGACAAACTCTCCAAGGCAACAGGTTTCACCACCAGCCCAGTCCCGGCATGCAAAGAGCTAGGATGTCTTATGAGGCGATGGAGGTCGAGTGCCACGTTTTCGTCCACGTCAAGAGCTAGGGCGTCCACTGCCTCTTGCAAGGAGCAATTCTTCTCCCTCATCTGCCGCCTTATCTTCGACATCCACCCGGGCTGAGATAAGACTACCTCCAGACTCCTCTTCTTGGCTTTTCCAAGCAAGTTTTGCAGACCATTGACGTCGAGGTCGGACGCATTGAGATAGGAGACCAACCTCCTTCTTGCCTCCTGGTCAAGGCCTAGGAACTCTTGCCGCCGGACGCGGACATGAAAGCCGCGGTTCCCAGAGAAGGTGATCTTGATCTCTGAGGAAGATATTCCAAAGTCCTGGATCAGGAAATCGTCGATCAGCTCCACGGTCCTTTTCTTGATCGCGTTCCAGGCCTCCTCGGTTAGAATGCCTGACTTGGCCAGCGCGTCTCCCTTGAATTCCCTCATGTGATCTGCATCAAACTCAAAGACGATCTCGCTTCCCAACCAACCCTTGGAGTTCATGTCAGGAGCTGAAGGCCTTTCGTAGAGCGCGGTTGAGGAATATACATGAGAAGGAGGCAGAGAGATAAGGTATGATTTGAGAGCTCCGAGATCCCTGAAGGCCATATGCCTGATCATCTCGCGCCTTTCCCGTGGCATGAACCCAAACTCCCTTTTCTGAAGATCAGGGACAAACAGGGCGTCGGGGTCGAGCGAGGTGTAGTAATCGCGAAAGTGATCCAGCACACTCTGATCCTGCAAGCTTGTCACCATTTAGCTTCCTCTCTATGGATAACCTGTAGTAGAGAAGCGGGTGCGTCATGTGAACGCATAGGCCCTCTCTGCACGTGCATGCTCCCAAAGTCCTGAGAGTATCGCACCTCGGTACCGCGTACTTCTTTCCAGAACCTTTCTCGCCCGCCAGATCCTCCACCTGATAGCGTGCTATGCCCTCGTCGTAATCGGGGGTCGTCGAAAAGAAGCGAAGAACTTCGTCCACGGAATAATCGAGATGCAGAAGAAAAGTCGCGACCAGGAACCTAGCCTGGTGGGGGACGTTCACGCCCCTCCTCATCTCAGAGACCCAAAACTTCACGCACGGTGGAAAAAGAGACTCAACGGGCGAAAGCGTCTGTATATCTACCTCTTCTCCCTTCCTTCTTGAGAACTCGGAGGCCAAGGTTTCAGCTCCTGCCTTCACGTCGGGATCAAGCTCAGCCCTCCTCAGCTCGTTCGCTTGAAGTTCCAGCTTCATCGTCAGACTATACCTGAGCACCCTCGAGACCATGGCAGCGAAGACGTTGGGAGGCACCGCGACCTTCCCACCGGCCAAGGACAGCTGAGGCAACATGAGTTTGGGATCCCCCTCGATCCCCCTAAGCACAAGATAAGAGAGAAGAGACATCTCAAACCTCTGGGTTATCCAGTTGAACGCCGCTTCTATGCCTGCTGCCTTTCCGACGCGAATGTAAATCTCTGGAAAACCCCTTGGATTATGCAGGGCATCGCTCATTAGACTTAGCTCAACTTCCTTGCTGAAACCCCAAGATGCTGCCCTTATCATCCGGCGATTGCCGGTTGCCGTTACAAGAGCGAAGGCTAGGGCGTGCAACGCAGCCATCTCCCTCTCATCTGAGTATTTCCGCTGGGACGGATCTAAGCCCCGGCGAAGTGAAAGGCCAAGCAACTGTCTTGACCTGGCCAAGGCCTTGGGAAGGAGCGGCCTCAGCTCACCCAAGTTGGTCAGCGAGCCGGCAGGAAGAGCGCCTTGGGTAAACAAAAATGGATATTTTTTGAGAGCTTCCGCCGTTGACATGATGCCTCTTCACAACCTGGGAGCCAATATGAATCTGAAGTAAGCACCATCTGGAAGATGATACTCCAGGCTCAGCGGCTTGTCCTGAGCAAACTGAAGAAGCGCGCTGGGCGAATCACGAAACGACGTTATCGACTCCAAGTACTGAAGGCTGTATTTGGCAGTCGCAACCTCCTTTACCTCTGGTTGACCAAGTATGGCGTCGCTCTCCACCGTCAACCTCTGCTCCACCGAGCCCCTGTCGCTGCTGGCAGAGATCAGCAAGCTACCGTCTGTTGATGATGTGAACATCACCTCTTCGGCCACAGTAGCGGCATCCTTTATGGCCGAGTACAAGGCGTCGGCCAGCACGTTGTACTTACAAGTGAACTGTATGTTTATGTTCGGCGTTTCTTGGTTAGAGGCGCTCATGAGTGGTATCTTAAACGACCTATAACTTTTCTTCAGACTGAAAGATACGGTGAGCTTTCCTTCATCCATTTGAAGTTCAAGCTGGTCATCTGGCCTCATCCTCTTGAGGATGTCCATTAGACTCTCCAGATTCACCTCAAACCTGTCTTCGGTCTCGGAATCTATTGACTGAAAAGCCTCGGGAGGGAAACCTAAATCAACAAGCGCGACCCTGCTGGGATCAAGCTCTTTCAGGAAAAGGCCTTGCTTTGAGACCTTGAACGTGCCGCTTGATACTACGCCAAGCGCTGCTTGGATCAGATCGCGAAACTCTCTTGGATCTTTTACAACTAGCTTTACCAAGTCAATCTACAGTGACTCTGGGTATATTAAAGTTGTTGCCCAAAAATACGCGATCTGATCATCCGTTCAGGCCGGTTTGATATAAGGGAAAAGGATTTATGCCTTGCCAAGACGCACCCATAATGGCAATTTTGAAAAAAGAGAGATACCCCGCCGTAGGCGCAGGCGTCGTGGCTACCGTAGACAAACTGGAAGAGCACGGCGCATACGTCACCATAGACTCATTCAACGGCCTCCACGGGTATCTTCCAATAAACGAGATCGCAAGCGGCTGGATCAAGAACATCCATGATTACGCCAAGGAGGGCAGGAAGTTACCATTAAAGGTCGTAATGGTCGATCCATCAAAAGGGCAGGTCGTCCTATCCCTCAAGAAAATAAGTGCGGGAGAACAACAAAGAGTATACGCAGAGTGGACAAAAGCGAAGAAGGCAGAAGCGGTTGCCCTTGTTGCAGCAAAAACCCTAGGCAAAACCAAGGAAGAAACCTACAAAGAGTTACTGTGGCCACTGGAAGAGAAATACGGAGACGCTTACTCGGCCCTCCAGAGGACACTTGAAGAGGGGCCAGATGCCCTCAAAAAAGCAGGTGTAAGCGACGCATGGATATCAGCCATATACCCTCTCGTATCCAAGCACGTCAAGGCAGAAAAGGTCTCCACTAGCGCTAAGGTGCAGATCTTCTACTCAGGAGAGGGAGGGATAGAAAAGACAAAAGAGGCATTGCACCGCTTACTGGAAGTGTTGGCAAAACATGGCTCAGAGGGCAAGATAACTTATCTAAGCGCCCCCTATTATCTCCTCAGATGCCAAGGGAAAAGCTACAAAGAACTTGAGTTTGCCCTCTCGGATGCAACTCAATTCATGAACGATTACGTCAAGAAAACGGGAGGATCATTCTCGTTGGAGAGACAAAAGTCCTAGGTCAAACCCCTTGAGAAAAGTCATAATGAGGTGCCCACGCTGCGGGACTTACACTCTAAAAGACAGGTGCCCACGCTGCGGGACCCTCACGGCCCCTGCAAGTCCTCCCAAGTTCTCCCCTGATGACCCGTATCTAGAATACAAGATAAGGGCGAGAAAGGAGGCAAGAGGAGATCCTACGGCATCCCATAAAGCAACAGCTTCCTCAGGCGAAGCCTGAAGGCCAAAGCCCAAGGAAGCGCAAGGTCAATGATACCCTGCGCGACGTTCATCGAAGCGATTACTCCAAATAGAATCAGAAACGAACCTCCGAAGAACCTGCGAATTACTTCGGGAGTACTCATGCCGAAGAATATGGGTAAGGCGATATAGTAGTTTAGCAAAAAGGCCAACAGCACCCGGACCACCAAAGCAAAAGCCCCGCCAACCGCGTAGCTACGAGTACTCATGCCGAGCTTTTTTTGTATCACCCAGGGCATCAAGAACATGGGCGCAGTTGCCGCCAACTTCATAAAGGCCCCAATGGGCCCTGCTGGTCCGTAAAAGCTCATGATGAAGAAAGAAAGCAAGGACGTAAGCCCAGCCGTCTCAAGACCGTAGACCAAATAAGAAAACACCCAGACGCTGCCCACAAGATCCAACTTCATTCCCCAGAAGGCCCTGGGCAATGGCATGAGGTCGGCGACCACTGAGAGAGCCGTGAATGCGCCCAGCCTGGTAACAACCCTTGAGGAGGGCGAGTGCATGCGGGCTGAAAGGCTGGCTTTTTAAGCTTAATCAAAATTCGATGGATAAAAAATTTTGAGTCTCGGGCCTAAGCGGGGAGGATCTCCTTTTTGATCACAGCTCTGAAGTTCTTGCCGCAGGTCGGGCAATGGAAGATCCCATTTGTGAGCTTCACCCTTTTGCCCCCAAGCGGCTTCCCGATCATGACCCAAGTCTTCGTTGGATTTGGAACCTCCGTACCGTCATAAGGGCACTTGGCCATTTTAGACCGCAGGTAACGTAGAGGAGCCCATGTATAAACCTAGCGCTCAATTTGAACCAGGCGTTCCTCGGGTCGACATATGCTTAAAAAAAGAAAGGCTCCTAACTTGTGGAGATCAACGTAGTGATCGAAATACCTCAAGGTAGCGACATAAAGTACGAGATTGACCACAAAACGGGCAAGATCTACGTGGATCGTTTTCTCTATGCCGCAGCGCATTACCCCTTCAACTATGGGTATGTCGAAGGCACACTGGCACCAGACGGAGACCCATTGGATTGCCTGGTGATCAGTCGCGAGGCCGTCATACCTGGGACCATCATGAGGGCGCGCCCAGTAGGAGCACTTCACACCGTTGATGAAAACGGCGATGATGTTAAGGTCATCTCGGTTCCCATCCCATCCGTAGATCCTTTTTACTCCGATGTGAACAATGTCGGAGACCTATCGAGGTCCGTGAGAAACGAGATAGAGCACTTCTTCAACCACTACAAGGAACTGGAACCGGAGAAGTTCGTTAAAGTGTTGGGTTGGATGGGCAAAGAAGAGGCTGAAAACACCATTGTCAGGTGCAGCACGTCTGAACAAAGCCGAGGCAGGCTGCTTGTCTCAGCCCCGCACAAAGCCAAGCGGGGTGATCGATAGGATCCTGATGTTTGGAATAAGACCCCTGTTCCTTCTGCTCCTGCTTTGCTTGGCAGGAGCATTCTTCGTCTTGATCGGCATGCAAAAAGGCGATGCTGGCGTGCTGATCGTCGGAACCTTTCTGATCGTGCTGGCAGCGGTACTGGGAGTGGGATTTGCGGGCACGAGCGTTACCAGGCGGGCTGTGGTAAGCCGTGTCCCAGAGGCCATGCTTGGCCGCCAAGGAATAGCCAAAACCTCCATAACGCCCGAAAAAGATGGCGTGATACTAGTGGACAGTGAGCTGTGGTCCGCTGCCCTAGAGGGCGGAGAAAAAGTTGAGCCAGGCGACATCGTGGTAGTTGTCGGTCACGACGGGCTGAAGCTTACGGTGAAGTTGGCTCAAAGCCAACTCGGCGAAAGCCAGAGACGAACGTAGACCATGGCAGCAGTGCCAGCCAAGGCGAGCAGCAAAACCAGCAAATCGACCTCCCGAAACCTGAGATCGGAGAAGGTGGTCACGTTTCTCGTATAGCCAAATCCCCTCGTCTCTAGCGCTTGCGCCGCTTCATCGGCTCTCATGACAGATATGACCAACAGAGGGACCAACAGAGGGACGTACTTCTTGATCAGCGAGATCGGGTTCCTGCTCTTAAACTCATATCCCCTTGAAACCTGAGCTTCCATTATGGTTTGCGCTTCATCAGATATGAGTGGTATGAACCTGACAGACATCGCGAAAGCCGTGACCAGCCAATAGGGAAAGCCTGCCTTCAGCATGGCGTCAGCGGTGTCCTCTGGAGAAGTTGTCAAGGAGTAAACGGAAAAGGCAGACACAACCACAAGAAAACGCAGGCCCATGGTGACCGAAAAAAGCAAACCACCAACGAAGACAAAGTCGAGGATCGCTATCAGAATTGAGAAGAAAGCGGCCGCCTTCAGAGTAGCGCACCAGCTCTTCACCTGCCCTGAGGAGAACGCAGGTATAAACGTGAGCACCAAAAGGGCCAGCAAGATCTCCCATGCCCTGTAAACACATATGGCCGAAACCAGGAAAAAGAACGCCAGACCTGCCTTTGAGAAGGGATTCAGCCTATGCATGAAGCTGTCTCCATATGAGAACGTCAGCCCCTTCGCCCAGCTCAAGTCAGGATCTCCTCCTCTATAGACGTGAGTAACTCGCTTGCGTTCGTTGGCTTCCTGCGATCTAGTTTCAACAGCCTCGCAACTTCAACAACGCTGGGAGGCAGCAAACCCAGGTCAAAAAGAGAAGTTCCGTAAAAGACATCTCTCGGAGTCCCCTCCTCCAGGATCCTGCCCTTGTACATTATCATCGCCCGGTTGAAGTACGTCAAGGCAAACTCCACATCATGCGTAGTGGCTACCACCGCTTTCCCTGGGAAATCTAAAATCAACCTGCCTATGAGCTGCTTATGCTTGGCATCCTGGCCAGCAGTTGGTTCATCGAGCGCCAGCACGTCGGGGTTGTATACGGCGACCGATGCTATGCTCAACCTCTTCTTTTCCCCCACGCTGAGCGCAAACGGTGAGACATCCCTGTACTTAAAGAGGTCAAACCTACGAAGTGCCTCTTCGGCCAGAAACTCAGCCTGACGAGCTTCGTAACCGAAGTTATCGAGCGCGAATCTTGTTTCCTCTAGACAACTCTGCGAAAAAAACTGGTGGTTTGGGTTCTGAAACACAAGCCCAACGCGCTTCGCTATGGCGGACGCGTTTGAGTTGGCAGTGTCCAAGCCTTCCACAGTGACCCTTCCCGTACTTGGTTTTAGAACGCCGTTCATAAGCTTGAGTAGGGTAGTCTTGCCAGAACCGTTGGGACCAAGGACAACCAACCTGTCTCCCTCATGCACGACCAAACTCACATCTTCAACGGCAAGAGACGCCGAGCCAGCATACTGGAAGCTCACGTGCTCAAACTCAATCGCGTTCATGACCTTTCCCTCCAAGCGCCTTCACCGCGCTCAGGGCTTCCACGAACTCCTTAGGGGTCAAGGGATAACCCTCAATTGGGATCGACCTCTGCCTCAAAAGCTTGGCCAGCGCAATCGTGAACGGCACCTCCACCAATCCCTGCGACCTGTCAAGGATTTCCCCAGGCGGGCCGTCATCGGTGACCTTTCCGTCCTCCATCACCACCAAGCGATCCGCCAACCCAGCAACCAAGGACATCCTGTGCTCACTGAGCACAACGGTTGTCCCACGTTCGTTCTCGCGCTTTACCAGCTGCAGGAGCGAAAGCGCCGAAACCGGATCCAGGTTCGAAGTCGGTTCGTCCAACAGCAGTATCTTTGGCTCTGGTATCAAGGCTGCCGCCAGAGCGACCTTCTGCTGCTCTCCTCCACTGAGTTGCCAGGGGGATCTCTTCCTGTAGTCGAAGAGACCAAACCTCCTAAGCATGTGATCAACGCGATCCCTCATTTCTTCCCTGGGAATTCCAGCGTTTTCAAGCGGAAATGCCAACTCTCTCTCCACGGAAAATGTCAGCAGTTGACTCTCTGGCTCCTGAAAAACCGTTCCCACTATCCCAAAGAGCTCGTGGGGTTCCCTTTCAGAAACCCGTTGCCCCCCGACGATCACGGTTCCAGAGTATTTGCCCTGATAGAATCTGGGAATCAAGCCGTTTATGGCCCTTATCAGCGTGGACTTGCCGCAGCCACTCGGGCCAGCAATGACCGCAAACTCTCCTTCTGCCACAGATAAGTCGACTCCTTTCAGAGCCTCTGATGAAGAGCCCGAGTAAGAAAACCGGAGACCGCGAACCTCTATGGCAAGCAAGCGCTAGTCACGTCGAAACGGGTCCCATCTAAAAAGGCATTCCTGAACGACCAGCCCT
Organism: Thermoproteati archaeon; assembly: GCA_023256295.1. Lineage (GTDB taxonomy): Archaea > Thermoproteota > Thermoprotei_A > Marsarchaeales > UBA168 > UBA168. The sequence continues at coordinate 14,017 of JAGDXH010000028.1, read as the reverse complement.
TGGAGATCCCAAGTAAGAAAGAGCCAGTCTCCGGACCTCTGCAATGGCCCCTTCTGCGTCCAATTCAAAAAAGGCCCCTGCTGCCCCTTTGTGCCCTCCACCCAAGTTGCCTAGGAGGTCCGTGAGATCTATCCCTTCCTTGATTGCCCTTTCTCCAGCCCTACCTGACACCCTAGACCCCCCCTTGCGATTCGCAGCTACGAATGAGACATCAGCTCCAAGCTCGACAAGCCCCTGCGCTGATTCCGCCTCGAACGAACCAACGACAGAGAAGGCAACCAGCAAGTCCCCAATCCTTACAATCTCCGCCCTCTGAGCAGCCTTCAGCTTTGCTGTCCTCAGCGACAGACTCTGTTCCCTTGTGGCCAGGGAAGTGGCCAATCCATGATCTGCCCCAGCTTCCAGCATGCGACAAGCAGAAATCAAGCTGTCCTTTCCCCCGTACTTGAGGTTGCCCGTATCAAAGAACAGGCCCGTCAGAAGCGCGGTATAAACTTGTGGCGGAGCTGGAAAAGATGAGGAGGCCAGCAAGGCCAAGACGAGCTCTGAGGTAGAAGATGCTTCTGGCACTATCATGCCGAAACCAGTCGTGCTGGAACCCCGGCACCTGTGATGATCGATCACGAAGATGTCCCTGCCAGAGAACTCGTCGCCCCTATGGGCTTGCTTCAGGCCGCAAGTATCTACAACCACCGCGACATCTGGAATAAAATCCTCTTCCGGAAGAGACATGGGAAAGTAGGAGCACATTCCTTTCGAGAGGGAATTCATGTCATCTAGGTAAGCTCTCACAAGAGAGACGCCGGATCCCAATAGCAAACTGTACAGGGCATAGGCAGATCCATAGCCATCAGGATCTGCCCGCGCGTGAGTGAATATGCCGACCTTGTGCCCCCTCGATGCCCGCAGGAGTTCTTTGAGGAAACCTTCAGAGCCCAAATACTTCATGCACCGGTCGGAGCCCTGAAGGGCTGCGCCCTAAACAGCATCTCCTTCCTGAGCCTCTTGACCTCTTCGTTTATGCTCTGCTCGCGCTGGGCCAAAGTTTGAAGCATCAGGGCATCTTTTTCCTTCTTTTCTTGAAGCTCCTTCGAAAGCTCATCCCTACCCTTTTTGACGAGAACACTTCCAACTAACTGGTAGACGGACTCTCCATCAGGAAGCCCAGCTATCTCCGACAAGACCCGATCTATGTCCTTGACCTCAAGCTCCAAGCTCTGCTTCTCCTCTAAGACCAACCTGAGCTGTTCGTTCAACGTCTCGATCTTTTCCGCGTAATCCTGAGAACTGCCCTGTTCGGCCATTTGCCTTCAACACTTCTAGGGTTTTAAGGATTGCCGAAATCAGTCTGACTTGGGTCTCGATGTAAGCTCTGGCCTTGGACTCCGAGGGGGCAACGTAGAGAAGCTCCAAGCTCCCACTCAAGACTTTGACTTCACCCTCAATGTCTGGGGAGAGGGCCCTACAGATTACATCTGCAAGAGACGTCTCCTGCCTGAGGCTGACCTCTACTTTTCTTAGATAGGGCGTCATGCACTTATGACCTGACCGTAGGGCTTTGGACTAAACGCTGACCCTGCAAACTCATAACCGCACCTAGGGCACCGCCATATGCCAACGGCCACCCTGTACATCTCAGTCCTCTTGCCGCACTTTGGGCAGCGCATGGGCTGCTTCCTCTGGCTCTTGAGCCTGACGTAATCTCTTCTGAGCTTCATGCCGTACTTTACTCCTGCCTCGCCCCCTGCCCTCTCCTTTATCGCACTCAAGCTTGACCCAAGGGCTCAGAATCCCGGCTTTTATGCCTTTTGACTGCCTCAAATATCAAGTTCCTCAGCTCTTCGGTCTTGTGCCTCGCAATGCTGACTGCCCTAACCACATCCTCCTGGGTAAGAGGACCAGACAATACCTTCTGCATGGATGAGATCCTTCCATCCTCTATAGCGGAAATGGTTAGCTCCGTCTGAGCGAACTCCTCTTCGTCAAGCGTCGGATCAACCATGAGATAATCGTTCAACTTGGCCAGCGTGACAGATAGGGGATAGTGAGATAGCTCCAACCAGCTCTTTCCAAGCACGGTTGAAACCTCGTCTGGGAAGCGAGTAGTGAGCAAGGCACCCAAGGCAGCCAAAGCGGCTGCGTCTTGAGCGTTGCCATCTTGATTGAGAAGGGTAAGGTCAAGCCATAGCGTGACTACCTTCTTTCCCGGCTCTATCACCAAAGACGAAAGATCAAGCGCTTTTCCTTCCCTTATGCCCCTATCAACCACGCGGCCCCATCCTATCGCCTTCTCATCTGGAGGACCGGGCTGGTAATCAGGGTGAGCAAAAGGAGCAAGATCAAGGCTCACCGTCAATACTCCTTCGTCAGGCGTGTCTGGAAAAGGCGTACCCGTCCCCACCTTTACTCCAGCCATGACGTTGGTCTGCCCCAGCCAAACCTCGGCGCTCCCCTCTGCCTTTGGCACTACCCCTAGCTCTACCTTAAGCTCCCGATAGGCTTCAAGGTTTCTGCCGTCCATCCTTTGCCCAGATTCAAGCTTTGACAGCATGACCTCCAAGAAGTCCTGTCTCAAAGCACCTTGAAAGGACGGCTTACGCATCCGAACCACCCTCTCTATTGCCAGAGGCAGCAAGCGGCGCATACCGCCTCTTCAAAGCTTCCACTTGGACCTCATAAAGGGACCTTATCACACCGCGCGCCATCTCGATGGACTTTTGGATTTCCTCTTGAGTCAAAAGGCCGTTCATCTGAAGAAGGGTTATCTTGCCTTTGCTTGGCATCATGGCTATCGGGAAATCCGCCTGACCGTTCTCGTCCTCCAGATCGTTTATGTCTACCACTAACGTATCACGCACCTTACCAATCGCCACAGCGGTAACCAAGTCCCTCATCGGGACACCTGCGTCAGCCAACGCCACGCTCGCAGCGTTGACGGAGGCACAACGCGTCCCACCGTCCGCCTGAAGCACCTCTATGAAGACGTCAATCTGAGCCCTAGGCAGATCAGTCAGTATGACTGCTGGCTCCAGCGCCTCTCTGACTGCCCTGCTGAGCTCGATCTCTCTCCGCGTGAACGTAGGCGACTTCCTCTCGTTGGTAGAGTAAGGCTGCATGTGGTATCTGGTCCTTAGCACTCCTCTGTCAAGATACTGAGAGTGCCTCTCTGCCTCGTACGGACCTATAACCCCCGCAAGTATTAGGTTTTTGCCTTGTTTTACCAAGGCTGACCCATTCGCCTGCGTTAGAACGCCGACCTGAACCTCAAACGGTCTGGCCTCGTCTATCCTCCGGCCATCACTCCTTACACCGTCGTCGCTGAGAAGCGACTCCTGTGCTATCTTTCCCATTTTGGTTTTCATACCTCTTTGTCAAAATCTCCTTGATCCTGTCCGTCAAACCATACGTGTAGGCCTCAGCCTCGATCTTCCTGATTATGGAAACCGCAAACGCGACTTCATCAGGATCAGAACCTTGGACCACAACGTATCCGTTTTGGCCCACCACAAGGTGGACCTTCAACATCTTGTCAAGCATAGATATCATGGATCCCTTCTTTCCTATTATCCTAGGTACCCTAGATGGGATAACAGACACGATTATCCCACCCCTTATCTTTCCCAAGCCCTTTCCCATGACTGTCAGACTGGGAGGAGTCACGCGGTCAAAAGCAACCACTTTGGCGGCCAAGTAATCTCCAACATCGAAGTACCGTCTGAGGTCGACCGTTATTGGGTCTACCTCTACTCCCGCATCCCGAGCATCTAACTTGGCCATGTAAGGAGAGTTTATGTCGACTTCCCAGTCCGTGAGACCCACCTCGATCACCTTTCCAATGATGATATCTTCAGGGTGAGGTATGTACTGCCCTCTAAGAGCTCTCACCCTGACGACTGAACGAGCCTCGTCTCTCTCCACTACCCCCAACAAGCTGGAGTAAAGACCATCTGCGTCCCGATATACCCCTTCCCCCGGCTTAAACCCCTGATCAGCTACTTTTTCCCCTGGAACCACAACTTCCCTCGCCTGCGTGGTCTGTCCCTCTGACAACTTCATCAGATCTCCTCCACGGTTACCTCGGCTGACCCCTTTGTGAGGTCGTTTATCTTACCCAAGACCTCCATCCTTGAGCCTCCTGGAACAACCATGGAAATCCTCAAAGATCCGTCATCAAGCCACTGCGAGCTCTTCACCTGCCCCATCGAAGAGATGGGCTTGTATGCCCTAGACGCGTACTCTGCCGGCACGTGAACGTTGAACTCAAACTGAACTATCTTGATGGGCAATATGGGTTTTAACACCTTTAGCGCCTCGTTTACCTGTTCCTCTACGGGCTTGAACGGGTCCACAGCGAACCTGGCCTGGTTCAGGGCCAATTCTATCCTCGTCGGAGGATGCGGAAGCTTGGTCTTCGGATCAACTGCGCTCTTGCTTATCATGCTCACTATTTGCTTCCTCTTGGCTTCCACCATTTCCCTCCTCTGGTCCACCGTTAGCAGAAGTTCTCCCTTGGCCAAGATCTCTTCTGCGACCTTGAGCGGATCGCTCGTGCCAAACGTCTGACTCAGGCTGCTCTCAGATGCCTTTTCGCCCCTGCTCACATCTCTGAATATCTCCTCGGTAACAAGGACGTCTTTAACTGGCAGTTTTTCACCTCCCTTCAATTTGAAGGCTTTTTCTGGAACGACCACCACTTCAAACTTCTGTCCCTTTGTCTCAAGCCGAACTACCGTGTTTTTGCCTATGTCCAAATCTCTCACCGTTCAAGACTTTGCCTTTGAAACGTATTCCATGACCTTTTCCGGAAGAAGCTTCTCCAGCACGCCAGTGCTCGTTGGGATAACTGCTACCTCGAAGTTTCCAGAAGATAAGCCGCCCTCAACGACAGGACCCATGGCCTTCAGGGCAAGGACTATAGCATCATCGAGGGCAATCTTTTCGTCATAATTCTTCTCGAAGTACTCGAGCACTGTGCTATACCCAGATCCAATGGCGTTGGCAAAATACCCGGCATAAGCCCCTCCAGGATCAGTACCGTACAACCTAGGAGCGCCCTTAAACACACCGCCTATCATAAGAGATACCCCAAAAGGACGCGCCCCTCCATGAAGCGTGTACTCGTGCATAAGGTCGCAAACGTAGCGAGTAAGAGCTTCAACGTCGATGGGTTCGTCGTAGACCAACTTGTACATCTGGCCATACACTCTGGCTTGATCTATCAAGAATCTCGCGTCGGGGGATAGCCCAGCGAATACGGCTCCTATGTGATCATCTATCTTGAAGATCTTCTCCGTATAAACCGGGTCTATCAGACGCGTATACCGCTTCTTTTCCACTGCAAGCACGACCCCGTCAACCGCTCTGACTCCAACGGTTATCCAACCCCTCTTTACCGCTTCAAGAGCATAATCTACCTGATATAGTTTTCCATCAGGCGAAAACGTGGTTGGAACCCTGTCATAACCCATGGATGATGCAGCCGAGTACAAACTCTCTCAGGTTTTACCAGCCGCGCATAATATGCTTTTCTATTTTGACGCACTGCTGGGCGCATTCACGGCCCTCTCAAGGTGCTAGCCAACCCTTGGTAGCTCTTGGACGCCCAAGAGAGTGTACTGCGTTGCCGAAGAAGCCGTGTTCTGCTGAGAAAGGGGCAACCCAGGATCTATAAGAGCCCAGTTTCCACCTTGGATGCCAAAAGCGGTGAGATTGCTGTAATAGCGGGTGCCCTTAAGGTTCGGAAGTTGAACAAGCACCATAAAACTGTACACAACTGGTGGAGATTGACCCATGGCAACTGCTTTGGTGGAGCTTGAATTCACTTTAACCAGTGCCAGCGAGACGTTAAATCCGTTGTAGCTAAGCAGCGAAGCTGCTACTTCGCATACGTCTAGCTGATTCCCGCTTCCGCGCACCATGGTCTCCACAGGAGAAAGCAGGCTCCCGTTGACAGCCGAACTTGAACTTAGGGTCGACGTGTAGTTGAGCACAGCGCCAAGAGGGACCGAGCTATTTCCAAAGCGCATGTTGACCGGTACCTGAAGGACGTTCTCAGAGAAGGCCACGATTATTGGCTCGGTCCAACTTGAGATGTTAGAGAACAACTTGTAATCAGAGCTGTAGGTACCCAGGCCCGTGAAAGCTGATCTGCTTGCTGCCCAGCTATCCTGGCCCGTATCGATAGCGGCAAGTATCACGGCGTCTGACAGCGCTGACTGCGTAAACCCTGTCTTGCCGCCCCCAGGCGTAAGGGAGAGAGCTTGAGAATACCAAGCTTGCAGTACAGGCGGGATCCCGAGCGCGCTCCACTCGTAAAATCTCCCCAAAGCGCCCTCCTGCGCAGCTCCCTTGGATGCTAAAGACCTCAGACTCTCAAGTTGGGATTGAAGCGATGCATACCTCGCCTGAAGCTGCTGATAAGAGGAGTTGAGGCTGGAGGACTGAGTCTGAAGGGTAGAGATCTCTTTCGAAAGCTGCGACGTGTAGTTCGAAAGTGCCAAGTTTGCCTGATTCAGGTTGTGATAACGTGCCTGAAGCGGGCTGTAATAAGCGATGAAGTTTATGCCAAAACCAGCCCCCAAACCCACAAAGAAGATCAGTATCAAAAAGAAAAATCCCAAACTGGCGTGTAGCTCCATGCAGCTAAGCCTGAGTCTGAATTAAAGCTTTGCCCGCCCCATGGGGTTCACAGGGACTGAGTCAATAGACAAAAGTCTGCACGTCGAGTGAGTTGACCGCACGACCTTGAACCTGGCACTTTCTAAACTGACATCCTCCCATCTGAGGGGTGTGAGGTTCCTGGTTCAACGACCGTGCTTGATCCCCACACTACCCGAAGCGCAGTTTCCCGACGCCGGAAACTTTCGTTCAGTCACGTCTGGAGAGCGGGTTACGGAGGCGTTGATCTCCACGGGCGTGAGTTCGGGCATGTCGCGCCCTACCATCGGTTGGTTATCCCGACGAGCGAACCCGAAGCTAGCGCAAAAGTCTTTCACAATTCATCTTCTCCCTGAGGGCCGGAGCTTTCTTGCTCATTTTTCGGTAGGCCGCTTTTGAATGAGCAGGGATCAGCAACTCCGCTCATTTTCCTCAACTTCTCTTCAGGTCATCCCGCGATGCGTCTAATCGCAAGCCCAAGTCCTTCGCACGACGCAGCTGAGAGGTTTTCTGATCCCTCTGCGAAGGCCTTCTCGCTGGCTAATCACAAAATCTCATGGCAGCCCAACTCGTTGGGTTACCCTCAGCGTGAACGTCTGGTGTTCAAACTAAGAAACTCAACTCCCTTCAAAGGCTTCAGCCAATCAGTGATGGTATCCCAGGGGGTCTCCAGCGGGTAAGAGGCACCAAGGTATGAAGACTTTCCTTAAAACGACTAACGACTCGCCGATTTTCAAAAAGCTTAAAGACGCAATGAGGAAAGCCTCGCGTAAGTTGCCCAAGTATAGACAAACAGAGGAAATTTTAAAACTGATGGAAAATAAGGATCAGATAAGGAACATAGGCGTGATTGCTCATGTTGACCACGGAAAGACAACCATGAGTGATAGCTTACTCATGGCTGCTGGGATCATCTCTCCCAAGGTCGCCGGAACCGCTCTTGCCATGGACTATCTGGAGATAGAGCAAAAGAGACAAATGACCGTGAAGGCAGCTAACGTCAGCCTGTTGCACGAGAGAAACGGGAAAAGCTATGTGATAAACCTGATAGATACCCCTGGTCACGTCGACTTCACCGGCAAGGTAACGAGGTCGCTCAGGGTAATGGATGGAGCAGTGGTCGTCGTTGACTGCGTGGAGGGCGTGATGACCCAGACCGAAACAGTTGTCAGACAGGCGCTCGAAGAGAAGGTCAAACCCGTACTTTACATAAACAAGCTAGACAGGCTGGTCAAAGAGCTGAGACTGTCGCCGCAAGAAGTCCAGAACAGGCTACTTTCCATAATACAAGATTTCAACAAGCTCATAGACGAGTATGCACCGCCTGAGTACAAGGAGGCGTGGAAGGTCAACGCCAACGAGGGCGAGGTGGCCTTTGGCGCTGCCAAGGACAAGTGGGGATTCACTCTTCCAATGGCCGTTGAGCGGGGGGTGAAGTTCTCTGATGTGGTAACTGCATACACCACGGGAAGCCCGGACGATCTGGTGAAAAAGGTCCCACTTTACGAAGCCATACTGAACATGGCGGTAGACCACCTTCCCTCGCCCAGGGACGCGCAGAAGTACAGGATACCCAAGATATGGCAAGGAAAGGAAGGCTCCGCTCTCACGAAGTCGCTTTTAGAGTGCGACGAAAATGGTCCCATCGTCATAGCAGTCAACAACGTGGTGGTTGATCCACACGCCGGCTTGGTTGCAACTGGAAGGGTATTTTCTGGGACCGTAAAAACTGGAGATCAACTTTACCTTGTAAACGCCGGAACCGTTGGCACTGTCCTCCAGGTTGGCCTCTTCATGGGCCAAGCTAGAGAGGTCGCCGACAAAATACCGGCAGGCAACATGGTCGCTTTGCTCGGCCTAGAACAAGCAAGAGCCGGAGAGACCGCCATAGATCCAAACTACCAAGGAGAAGGAGCCTTTGAAAAGCTTACGTACATAAGCGAACCTGTCGTGACCGTTGCAATAGAGCCCAAAAGCACAGGTGACCTCCCCAAGTTCATAGACGTCCTTCACAAGATGAGCATAGAGGATCCAAACCTTCAGGTAAAAGTGAAGGAGGACACGGGCGAGTACTTGCTCAGCGGAATGGGCCAGCTTCACCTAGAAATCGCCCTCTGGGATCTCCAACAAAAGGGCTTCGACGTGGTGACAAGTCCGCCTTTGGTGGTGTACAGGGAGTCGATTCAGTCTTCGGGAGGTCCCTCGGAGGGGAAGTCCCCGAACAAACACAACAGGTTCTACGTGATGGTCGAACCCCTCAACGAGAAAACCCTACAGCTACTTCAAGAGGGAAAGGTTTACGACAACCAAGACTTCAGAGAAAGAGCGAAGATCCTTCGTGAAGAAGCTGGGTGGGATACCGATGAGGCAAGAAACATATGGGGTATAGATGATCGCCTAAACATATTTGTCGACAGGACAAAGGGTCTTCAGCACCTCAGGGAAATCAAAGAGACCATAATACAGGCCTTCCAATGGACGACTGAAGCAGGCCCTCTTGCGCAGGAACCAATGAGGGGCGTGAAAGCTGTTCTCGTGGACGCGCTCATTCACGAGGACCCTGCGCACAGAGGACCAGCACAAGTGATGCCTGCCATAAAGAACTCCATGATGGCATCTTTCCTCAGCGCAAATCCGACTCTTCTAGAACCTTGGCAAAAAGTCGATATCAGGGTGGGCACTGAGTATATGCCGCCTCTGAACAGGATAATCAACCAAAAGAGAGGCAGAGTACTGGAAGTCATACCGTCTGCGTCGGGAAACAACATGCAGATGATCGCCGAAATCCCTGTTGCAGAGTCCTTCGACCTAAGCAACGAGATCAGGAGTGCCACGGCGGGTAAGGCGCTTTGGGGAGCCGAGTTCAGCCACTGGGCTCCAGTACCTCCGTCCCTGCTCACCGACCTGATCATGAAGATCAGGGCGCGCAAGGGCCTTCCTCAGGTAATGCCCAAGCCTAGCGACTACATCGAGGCTTAAGAGCCAGAATGTCTTCCCGCTAGAGCTTGATACCAGAGCCAAAAAAGCGGAGAATTTTCTGGGAAGCACCTGTGGCGACCTTTAACGTCGCCCTAGGTGCCACGTCTGCACTCACAGTCTTTCTGATACTTTTCTTGGGAGGCAACCTAGTGGACGTTGGCACTTTTTTCACGGTTTACTCTGGAATTTCCGTTCCCTCACTGCTCTTCTGGGGAAAACTGTCCGACAAGGTTCAGAGCCGGAGCCGGCTTCTTGCCCTCTCGTTTGGGCTCTCAGGTGCAGCTCTGTGGGCACTTGCATCTTCAAGGACCGTGACCGTCGCCATAGCCATGGGAGGTCTGCTTGCATTCTTTTCATCTGCAATGGCTCCGGTAGCAAGCATGATGGCTTTAGAAGACACACCAAAGGACTCGTGGAACGACAGGATTGGGAGGCTCAACGCCTACATAAACTACGGCTACGGCCTAGGGCTCCTACTTGACGTGATTTTCACTGGTTACAGCGGAGCCCGCGCGGCCTTCGAGCTCTCGGCAGGACTCTCCTGGCTTGCCGGAGTAGGCATCCTCATGACTTCTGGTGGGCCCCCAAAGGCCAAGGCCGAAAGAGCAGGCCCTCACGGGGTGACAACCGCTCGGCTTGGCATACTTGAGAGGCACGGAGGGCATCACACCGTGATGTTCCATCTGCCGAACTTTTCTGGCTTAAAGCGCCTTGTGCAGAGCCCCAGGGAAAGACTGGCGGTACTTGCAATCCTTAGCGCTTCCCTGTTCACCGCTGCCTCAAGCCTCACGTGGACGCCAATCCCAGCCTTCCTTCAAGACACGCTCAAAAACGAAAGGATGGTCTTTGGCCTGCTGTTCGCAAACTCATTCTTTACCGCGCTCTTCTTTGAGGTAGAGGGCAAGAAGGTGTCCCCCAGCAACGAGGTGTCTGTTTATTTGAAAAGTTTAGGACTCAGAACCTTCATTTACATCGGGTATTTGGCAGCTGTCTTGATGTCAGGTCCGCTTTCTATAGCAGCCGTCGTCGCGTCAATCTCGCTCTCTGGAATGATCTGGTCAGTATTTTCAATCGCAGTCACTGGCATGGTGGCTCAAACGGCATCACACAGAGAGAGAGGCACGGCAATCGGAACGTTGAACTCCTTGACCGGCTTGGCTTCGCTCGCCGGTTCATATCTCTCAGGATGGTTGGCGACTGCCGCAGGCTTCGCCTCAGTGTTCCTGGGCTCCGTTGTGCTCAATCTCTTTTCGGTGGTGCTGGCCCTGCCCATAGCTTCTCCCAGGATCAGGCAAGCACTGCTGTCAGAAGATCCCGACGCGCAGACCACCCGAGCTACCTAGAATCAACGTCAAGGACAATCCCTAGGCCTCTGGCCCTGCCCTCCCTGAATATGAAGGTGTCACCTGGCCTGAGAAGTTCTGGATGCTGCATGAAACGCATTGTTATGACGTCCACATCTCCTGTCCTCAGCGCCTGCATACCCATGGACGCTATCCTCGCGGCTTGTCTGATCGTGTGAGAGTGAACCACAGGAGTATATCCAACCCTTATGGTTGTGGGATGGTGCAGTATTCTGACCTTTGCCCTGAAGGACCAAGTCGGTTTGGGATCGAGCGCGTCGTCAGCCAAGGCCATACCCTTGCGCACCTCTTCGTAACCAGCTCCAGCTATCGCAAATGCGGCATCCCTACCTGCCCCAACCTCTTCAGCGAATACCCTGTTGGTCTGTATGGACTTGACCCTTACCTTTCTGAAGCTTCCGTCGTAAAACGGCCCAAGAAGCAAGGTCTCTTCGCTCTTCGCTCTTCCCTGCTCGACAAGACCACTGACCACCAGACCCACACCCGGCACGTTGAACTTCTCATCCACGTAAGCGAGGAAGGGAGCTTCATGTTTGGTCCCCCACTTGATCCTGGGCGGAAGCATCCAGAAGAACTCCCTAAGGGCATCCAGACCGGTCCCCGTGACGTTAGAGATCATGAATATGGGCACGACGCGCTGATGAGGCATGTTTCTCGCAGCTGTGACCACGTCCGACTTGGATCTGATCAGAAACGGGATCTTGTTCACACCAGGCAACTTGAGATATTTTTCGATTTCAGAGAGAGTCCTTTTGGTAACTTCCTCGGGGGACAGGTCTATCTTGGTGAGCACCACAAACAGCGGAAGACCCAAGGCCAACGCTATACCCAGGTGCTCCTTGAACGTTCCGACCGTCCCCGCGTTAGCAGAGACCACCAAACAGGCATAGTCCGGCGAGTGACCCATTAGACCAGCCAAAGTGGTCCTTATGTAGCGTTCATGACCAGCCAGGTCTATCAGGAAAGCGATCTTGGCTGACTTCAGGAATATCTCTGCTTCGTTGTAGTGCAAAAGGGTCGAGTTAAGAGGAGTGCTGTCTTCTGCAAATCCAAGCGCATGCACGGCAACCGATGAGGTCCTCTTGCTCTTTATTTCGTGAAGGTAACGAGCCACTCTTTCCATTGCCTTTCCGTTTCCATCGTCAAGCTCCCCAGATATCAGGACACCTTTTAGAGTGGACTTTCCTGCATCGACGTTTCCCAAAAAGGCCACGTTCAAGCAGACTGGATCGTTCAGCCTTCTCTGCCTTATCAAATGCACTTCCGCGACGTCCCCTCTTTCTCCCCTTTCAACCCTTACCAGCTGGTAGGAGGCGCCTACGAGTTCTGAAAGCTGCCCTAGGATCGAAAGACTGTCTTTCAACTGTTCTGGACTAAGCCCAACGGGCTCCCCAGAGTCGCTGATGCCTATCTCGTAGAAAGCCTCCCCTCCTCCCTCCTCCAGCCTGTATAGAAGCTGAGTTGCAAGCTCTTGAACCCTCTCCGGAGTCTGAGGAGCCAGCTTTAGCTTGAACTCCTTGTTCCCTTCCTCGCTTTCCCTCTCCATACCCACAGCCATTAGCAACCAAACCTTTAACCTTTGGCCTTGCTCAATCCATCTTCCTTTTATTTGGCCGGTTCTGATGAGGTGTGAAGAGAAGCCAGAACTTTATGATCTCTAAGGAACTCATCTTGAAGGAGGTAGAAACGCTGGCCCCTTTACCGCAGGAGGACGTACTCGAAATCGGCAGCGGGCATGGGGAACTGACGCTGGAACTGGCCAGGAGGGCCAACCACGTGATCGCCCTGGAGCTTGACCGCGACCTAGTGCAACAGGGACCAAGGACAAGCCCAAACAACGTGAGCTGGATCCAAGCAGACGCCCTGAAATTTGAGTTGAAGACGGTTTCGGCCGTGATTTCAAACGTCCCATACCACATATCTTCGCCCCTTGTATTCAAGCTCCTGCTTTGGGGAGGTTTCGGACGTGCTCTGCTGGTCCTTCAAAAGGAATTCGCCGAGAGGCTCGTTGCGCTCCCTGGCTCGCCAAACTACGGCAGCCTTTCCGTCACGTTCCAGCTCCTATCCAAGGCGCAATTACTATTTGACGTACCACCTTGGGCCTTCTCGCCAAAGCCAAAGGTCTGGTCCTCAGCGGTCATGGTCTACCCTCTGAACGGAGACGCCAGAGCCTTAGCCCCAGATCTAAAGACCTTTACGGCAATCATATTTTCGCAAAAAAACAAGATGGCAAGAGGAGTGCTACTCCGTTCTGGCCTCCTGATGCCCAGAGAGGATCAGGAAGAACCCCTCTCCAAGATGAGGCTCGATACAAGAAGGATCAGGCAGCTTTCTCCAGAAGAGGTTTTGACTCTGCTTACTTACGTTAAGAACAGGCACAGGCTGCCTCAGGCCCACGAGGAAACTGGAAGTTGACTGTCTACGAGCCTTCGGATGACACATACTTGCTTCTGAGCAGCCTGCCAGAGAATCTTGCCGGTAAGAGCGTGTTGGATGTAGGTTGCGGAAATGGTTTGCTGAGCGAGGCAGCCGCCAATCGGGGAGCACATGTGCTTGCAACCGACATCTCGGTGGCTGCTACCAAAGCCACAAGAGAGCGTTGCGAAAAACTACGGGCTGGATCGTGCGACGTGATCGTTGCAGATCTACTTTGCGAACTCAACAAAAAAGCCAAGTTTGACCTGATCTTATTCAACCCACCCTATCTTCCAGCCGATGCACCAAACTCTTCTGAGTGGACCGGTGGAAGACACGGATGGGAGTTAGGCATCCGTTTCGTGCACTCTGCTTTGCCCCACCTCAAAAAGGAAGGAAGCATACTACTTCTCCTCTCGTCTGCATGTGGAAAAGGCTGGATGAACATGATGCCAAAGACAACGTCGTGGAAAATCCTGAAGAGAAAGAGGCTTTTCTTTGAGACGCTGTTTGTGGTTTCTGTGAGGGCCGTCAGCGAAAGTGCAAGCATGCCGCAGGAGCAGTCGTGAACTACCCCTGCCCTGAGGGGCTTCCTGCTTCGA
>JAGDXH010000043.1:957-3448 GCA_023256295.1 Thermoproteati archaeon | reverse complement strand
ACGCGGGCCAAAGAGAATACGAGTAACCCCACGTGATCATCTTGTTGGCGATCTTGTTGCTCTTTATGAACTGAGCAGCCTTCTTGGCAACCTGATCCAGATTTCCCAAGTAAAAGCTTCCTTCTTCTTCCAATTTAATCACTCTCGGCAAGCGAGCGAGCGCCGCGCACGGCAAGCGCTATTATAACGACTCCAGCCAAAAGAGTTAGAATCCAACCCAAGGTAATTGAGCTCGCGGACATAGAAATAATGAACAAGAAAATGGCAAAGGGCTCAGCGATTATAAACATGAGCAAATAGGGGTAGTATTGCATTGAGAAAAATCCCCTGGACTTACCAACAGGAGCATTTCCGCTTTCGAACCTCTTCCTCTTCATGGGATGCTCTGGTCCTGCCAGGGCCTTTCCTATCAAGAGGACGAGGACGGGGGCTACGAGACCTATCACCAGGATGATACCGACCCCCAGAACGGAATCAGCCCAACTCGGCATATGATGATGATCATTTATTAGTTAAGCTTTTTCATATGTTATCGCTTAGCAGACAACCCTCAAAAACTCGCGGTAACGACCTTGCGAACGGGAAAGCCGATAAAGACATAAGCGCTAACGCGCACGTTACTCATGTATTACGGACCCGACCTACTGCGCTTTGACAGACAACTCGTCCTCATCGGAAGAGAAGCGCAGCTAAAGCTTAGAGATTCTAGGGTCGCAATAGTGGGCGTGGGTGGGCTAGGATCCAACGCGGCTATGCAGCTCGCCGCCATGGGCGTTGGTCACCTCACGCTCATAGACTTCGATGAAGTTGAGCTCACGAACATAAACAGGCAGCCCCTTTACGATGAAGGCGATGTGAAAAAACCCAAGGCCGTAGCAGCTGCTCAAAAGCTGATCAACATCAACTCTAAGATCAAGGTCGTCCCGGTCGTTGGACGTTTTGAGCAGAACGCTCACTGCATTGAAGACGTCGATGTGATAGTCGATGGACTTGACTCGTTAAGCGCTCGTTTGCTGCTTAACGCCTTTGCGGTGAAGTTCAAAATACCCTACGTTTTTGCGTCTGTCGAGGGATACTACGGCAACGTTTCAACAATCCTGCCTGGGAAGACCGCTTGCCTAAGGTGTTTCATGTCGTCAGGAAGGGGTGACGAGAAAGCCTGCGCCCATGGGGTATATCCTCCAGCCGTCTTCATGGCCTCTACCATTGAGAGCTCGGAGACCGTATCCATTATAGTTAACGGGACCTCGCCGCTTGCAGGCAAGCTCCTGGTGTTCGACGCCTCGTCATACGTTTTCGATGTGGTAAACCTCAAGAGAAACCCAAGCTGCCCCGTTTGTGGTGATCAGGATGGATCCGCTTGAGGTGATCAGAAGGATGTACCCGTGGCAAGGCCCACCAGTTGCAAGGGATCCTCTTTTCGGCCTAATAGGGATCGTCTTAAGCCAACACACCAACGACAAAAACGCTTGGGCCGCGGAAATGAATCTCGAGCAGCTTTACGGTAGTGCCGCTGATCTTGCAAAGGCCAGCGTTATCGACATTGCCAGCGCGATAAGGCAAGCTGGCATGCAACGTGAAAAGGCGGCCATAATACGCGAGCTTGCGTCCCGGGAACTGCGTGATGGACTGGTCTCCAGATCTCTGGGTATGCCTTGGGAAAAAGCCAGGGATAACTTGAGGGCCATAAGAGGGGTGGGTGCAAAAACAGCTGACGTTTTCTGCATGACTTATCTAAATGCGCCAGTACTGCCAATCGACGTTCACGTGAGAAGAGTGAGCCAAAGACTTGGACTAACGAAGTCAAGGAATTACGAGGAGATACAGGCAGACCTACATAAGCTGGTTCCTGGAGATAAGAGAAAGGCAACGCATCTCTCGATGATAAGGTTTGGGCGCGAGGTTTGCAAGGCAAGAAGACCGAGATGCCGTGAATGCCCCCTCAATTCCGTGTGTCCTTGGTACTCATCAGTTTCGAAATCGCAAGCAGGTCTTCCATGAAGGAAGACCTTAGAGCGGGGTTCCTCAGTATGGCAGCTGGATGAAACGTAACCATAGCAGGTACGCCTTGGACCGCGAACTCCTTCTTCCTAAGAGAAACCACAGAGCGCTTCCCAAGAAGAGCGTAAGCAGCGCTACTCCCCATCAATAAAATGGCCAAGGGCCGAGCCAGCTTGATCTCCTCCAGCAAGTATGGCCTGCAAGCCGTGATTTCTTTGGATTTCGGCCTTCTGTTGCCGGGAGGACGACACTTGATCACATTCGTTATGTAAACGCTCTCCCTCGAAAGACCAATTGATGATAGACAACTTTCAAGCAGCTTGCCAGCCCTGCCCACAAAAGGCCTACCTTGCTGGTCTTCATCTCTTCCAGGAGCCTCGCCGACTAACATCAATCCCTCAATTGCGCCCTCCCCTGGAACGGCTCTTGTCCTAGTCTGCCAAAGGGGACACAGCTTGCACTCCTCGACATGGCGCCTGACTTCCTCTCA
>JAGDXH010000043.1:0-777 GCA_023256295.1 Thermoproteati archaeon | reverse complement strand
CGAAATTTTTTTTAGCTACCCCAAGTTCTTACCGGTACATAGTGACGAAATACGTAGATGGCGTCACGGTTCTGGACAACCCATTCCTGCAGAAGCTCTTAACGGAACTTCGCGACAAGAACACCAATCAGGAAAGATTCAGACAACAGTTAAGGAGGATAGGCGTGTTTATGGGCTACGAGCTTTGCCGGTTTCTTGAGACACGCAACGTAGAGGTCGAAACCCCAATGAATGTCAAGGCTAAAGGGGTCGACATACCAGACCTCGGAAATACCGTTTTGATCTCGGTACTAAGGGCATCGTTACCAATGACTGATGGCCTGCTCGAGGTATTTTCATCTGCAAAGGTTGGCTTCGTGGTCGCTAAGAGGCGCGAAGCCGACGCGGGGCCCTCAACAATAGATACTGAGATTTATTACGTCAACGTCCCCAGTACGGATAACAGGCTTGTGATCTTGGCGGACCCGATGCTGGCCACCGGCTCCACGATCAAACGCGTGCTGCCCAGGGTGCTGGAAAAGGGTAGGCCCTCAAAGGTTGTCATCATGACACTCATAGCATCCGAATATGGCCTGTCGGCCATAAGGAAGGAATTTCCTGATGTTCAACTCTTCACCGCAGCCGTGGATCCATCCCTCGATCAAAATGGATTCATAATACCTGGACTGGGGGACGCGGGAGATAGGTCGTTTAGCTGAAGCGATAAGGTTAAAGAGCCCTTGCAAGAATTCTTGGGCCGATCGTCTAGTCTGGTAGGACGCTGCCTTGACATGGCAG
>JAGDXH010000005.1:2596-3454 GCA_023256295.1 Thermoproteati archaeon | reverse complement strand
AAGAAGGGCATCGAGTGCTCGCCAGGCAGGAAGACGTCGTCGTACCTGGGGTTCCTACCAGTCGCAGGATCTACGGCCGTCCACTCCCCGACTGGAGTGTTGGCAGTCAGCCCGCTTCCCTTGAAGGGAGAAGGGACGGTGATCGGCGGGACGGTCACGAGCAGATCATAGGGGAACGACTCCCCCTCGACTTCGACGACCTTCCTTGAACTGTCCACCCCGACGGGCTTCGCCCCTCCCACGTATTGAACGCCGTGCTCCTGGAACGATTCCTCCGTGATCTTGATCGCCTCCTCGCCCAGCGGCTCCAAGGGACGCTTGAAGGGATGCACGAGCGTCACCGAGGACTTCTCCCTCAGGCCTTTCTTGGCAAAGGCCTCCACCAGTATGTTGGCTATCTCGAATGGGTAGATCCCGCACCTGTACATGGGACTGGGCGTGAACACCACCACCTTGCCTCCCTTAAAGGAGGCCAGTGCATCCCTCATCTTCATAGCACCATCAAGGGTGAAGTTGTGGACCCCAGCCTCTAGGCCGTAGGCCTTCATGTCGTACTCTATGCCAAGGCTGGCCAGAAGGTAGTCGTACGTCAGCTCCCCTGAGTCCGTCAGGACCTTCCTGTTCTCTGGCTGGAAGCCGGTTATCCTCGCCTTCACGACCCTTGCACCCCTCTCAACCAACCTGGAAAGGGGCAGGGAGGTCTCCTGAGGTTCCATGTCCCCCAAGGCAACGTTGGTGAAGAAAGGAGGAAAGGAGTAGTAATCCTGATCCGAGACCATCGTTATCTCAGCCTTGTCTCCGAGTCTCTCCAGCAGCCTCTTTGCGGCCACCACGCCGCCAACTCCTCCGCCAGCTATG
>JAGDXH010000005.1:0-2586 GCA_023256295.1 Thermoproteati archaeon | reverse complement strand
CAGCTATGAGTATCTTCTTCATATCCTCGCCGCGGGCTGCGTATTTACGCGTTTGCGCTCTCAGCCGCCCGCAAAGGTTTATACTTTAGGGCAGCCCTCGCTTATGTTCGACAAGTACAGGGCCTTCGATCACGTTTACGAGCTCTCAAAGTTCCACAGGATCCAGGGTTCAGGCGGCCTGATGAGAGCCGCGCTCTACGTCTATGAACAGCTTGACTTGGAAGACAAGGTCCTGCTGAGGTACAGGTATGACGGAGAGACTAGATACGGGAACATGGTCGTGCCCATGGGCTGGGAAGCCCTGGGGGGAAGGGTCTCGGTCGAAGGACAGGTCTTGCAGGACTTCGCCCAAGTACCTCTGACTGTGGTTGCTCACTCACCTCCGGGCGTCGCCGAAGGAGAGGTCACGGAAAACCTAGATGACTGCAAGGAAAAGATACTCCTGACCTCCGAGACGGATGCCAAGCGGGCATACCTGAAGGCCATGAACGCGGGAGCCCTGGCCGTCATGTACTACGACCAAGCCTTGCCTTCGACTGCAACGCCCTACAGGAGCCTCTTCCTGAAAAAGGATGAGATGAACTACTCCCTACCGGCGCTCTCCGTACCTAGGAGGCTCGTGCCGCTCCTGAGGGGAAAAAGGGCGGCCGTGGAGGTGAGGGCCAAAAGAGGGGAGGCGGAGATGCCGGTCATATTCGCTCGTTCTTCAAAGGCAAAGGACTTCCTGATGACCGCTCACATCTGTCATCCCTACCCCGGGGCCAACGACAACGCTTCCGGGGCCGGGCTGATGCTTGAGCTGGCAAACTCGGGAGCACCTGCGAGCTTTCTCTGGGCCCCAGAGCACTTCGGGACCATGGCGTTCTTCTCGGACCACGATGCACCCTACGAGTACGGCATAAACCTGGACATGGTCGGGGAAAACCAGAAGGTGACTGGCTCGACTCTGCAGATATCCTATACGCCGCTCTCCCAAAAATCTCCCTACGAGGAGCTCCTGAAAGCCGTGGTGAGAGAGGTATCCCAAGGCTACGACTTGAAGTTGGACTTCGCCGACTACAGCATCGGCAGCGACCACGCGGTCCTGACCCAAAACGGGGTGCCGGCCTCAAGCTTTACGAACTGGCCAGACAAGTACTATCACTCCTCCGAGGACTTCGCTGACAAGGTCTCAACGGACATGCTGGAGATGGTCGGGACCAGCGTGTTGAAGTTCCTCAACGCGGACGTGCCAGTCTACCTTAACGACGTCTGGGAGTCCAAGTACAAGGCCTATCTGCTCGAGAGGTTCGGGCGGGAGGACGAGGAGAGGTTGCTGGCCGTGAGGAGAAAGAAGTACAGGCAGTTTCTGCCAATCCCCCAGCTTTACATGACGCCCCAGAACGTCGACGAATTTCCCAACTTCGGGGAAGCCCTGACAGCTTACTCCGAGTACCTCAACCTGGCGGAACAGCTGCACGAAAAGGACGCCCTGAGGATAGCGTCAAAGGCGTACGGCGTGAGCCCGGAGCTCTTGGAGAAGGCGATGGAGCTCATGCCGCCCTGAGGGGGCTCCACTCAAAAGCGGCCACGGCCATGCCGTAATAAGATGGACGACCATAGGCGAGCAGCCTTGGCCTGACGACCTTCCCCTCCTCCCTCAGCCTCCGCAGCACCCCAAGGGCTATCAGCAGCTGCCAGTAGCTGTCTGGCTTGGCCTGCTCGATCAACTGGGGGTCCATCCCCTCGAGCTCCTCGAGCCTGTCATCCCGAAGGGCACTGGTAACGGCCCTGTCGTAGACCTCTGCCATGGGGCTGTAACCGTAGGGACCTGAGGGGAGGTGCGCGTGAGCATGATCAGCGCTGACCAGCAGCCCGACCATTCCCTGGTGGGCCTCCGAAGCCCGACCCAACGCCATCCCAAACCGCTCAAGCTCTTCAACCGTTACTCCTCTCGCAGGGGCAACGACAACCAGTTTCTCGCCTGCGTGAAGGAAGCTGAGGGGTATCCAGCTCCCCCAGTCAAGGGGCAGGACGGATTGGGGGCCCTCTAGGGCACCGAAGTTCACTCCCTGCACGGGCAGTCCTTGGGCCTCCCGAAGCACCTCCCTCGCGAGAGGAAGGTCTGTCCTAAGCTGCCTCCTACCCCACCTGAGCCTCTCCGCCGTCACGACCGCCATGCAGCCTTCCATCCGTATGCTGTGAGGAGTAACCACGATCAAAGAGGTGAGGTGCTGAGCTTCCTTTCTGCGCTTCAGCTCCATCATCGCAGCTTGAAGCCTCCTGGAATCCTCATCGACGGGATGCAAGATCTCGTCTCCGTGCGGCACCACTGCCATGAAAGAGAGCATGCTGAGCTTGGACATGCAGATTTAACGATTGTGCTAGAATTCTGCTGGCGGAGCCATCGAGGCAGATCCACTGAAAAACCAGACTTCGCCTCCAACTTCGCGCCTGACATCCTCTCATGCATGAAGGTCGGAGCTTTCTTGCAAATTTTCTGTAACTCCGGTGGACTTCCGCTCCCCTGATGCTTAGTGGCACTAGCGCCCAGCGATATGTGACTCCGGTCAACCTCTGCTCCCGGCTTGCCTCGGTGACCAGGCG
>JAGDXH010000062.1 GCA_023256295.1 Thermoproteati archaeon | reverse complement strand
GCGACGACGCCATGAAGTGGCTCACTCGGCAGGGGATACCGTCTTATCCGACCCCTGAGGTTGCCGTGGAGGCGCTCTCTGCCGTCTACAGATGGAATGAGTACAAGCAGAGGCTCTCCAAGTCCCGATAGTTGCGAAAAGTTTATTACCGCTGGGCTTGACTTTTTGCATAAATGGCCGATGGTTTCAAGGGCTCTGTCATGAAGAAGAGGTTCTTCGATACCATGGTCAAGAGCGTTGGAGCAGAGGTCGTCGTCGAGAGAAGTGCCGGTTTCGATAGCGACAGCCTGGACGTCTTCAGGGGAAGGTTTGTCTCGTTCAACCCGGATACCATGGACGTTTGGTTGGCGGACGTTTACGACAAGGCGGGTTCCTACGTTGCCAAAACCATGATGATAAGCGGTGAGACGCTGGTCTCGCTCAGGACCGTGCTTCCCGTGCTGGACTTGAACGAGCTGGCCAGCAAGCTGAAGAAAGCTGGTCTTGAGGTGAAGCTGAAGAACGAAGAGGGGGCGCTCAACATAAACAGCGCGGCCTTGGTCTATAGGAACGGCCAAGTCATAACTGGCAACAAGAAACTGAAGGCCCGCCTTGAAAGGGTGATAGGTGCTGCTTACTTCGGGCCCTCGGCGGGAGAGGCGGCCCCGTAGCCTTTTGAGAAGAGATCGGGCTTGATTTTCTCCCAACCTTGAGATAGGAGTCTTGCTGCCTCCTCAAGTTCTTCCCTTTCTTCCAGCCCGAACCTCCCCATCTGGTCATCGTCAACGTCTATCTCGCCGAGAACCTCTTTCCCTGGTCCAAGTATGGGGATCACAAGTTCTGAGCGCGTGTCAGGAAAGCATGCCAAGTAGTTGGGTTCCTGCTCGACGTCCTGCACGACCACGGTCTGGCGCTCCTTCGCCGCCATCCCGCAGATTCCCTCCCCTACCCTTATCTTTCTGTGACTTGCCGTGCCCCCAAGTTCCAAGGCCAGCTCCAAGTAGTCGCCTTTTTTCACGTATATGCCGATCCAATCATAGCCTCTGGCTTCCTTCAGGCTGGCGAGAAGGGCTTCTGCCCCGCCTCTCATGAAAGCCTCAGAAAGTGCCTTGCTGTTCATTATTGAACCCTCAAGACTGCCTTCAGAGACGCCAATAAGCGTATGGCCTGGGCATTCGGCGATGCCCCTGAATGGGAAGCGAGCTTCCAGCCTAGCTTCAAGGGCAGTGGTGTTCGGCGGCGCAAGGCTGGGTGACAGAAGCCTCGATGCCGGACAGGGGCGCTTGCCGGGCGTTTTTCGGACCTTGAATTCACTTTCGCATACCCCTCTGGGTTATGCTGAAATACTTCCTGCCACCTAATCGCATGGGAGAAGGAGGTTACGAGCACCTTTTTGACTCAATAGGGCTTTCCAGAAAGATATTCAGGGACGAGACCGTCCTCTTTCCTGACTTCATACCACCCTACCTTCCTCATCGCGATGCCCAGATGAGGCAGCTCATAGATTACTTCAGGGTCGTGCTGGAGTCTCCCGGCAAGGTCAGTCAAAAGGTGCTTTGCGAGGGCAGGGTTGGTGTCGGCAAGACGGCCGTGGCCAAGCTCTTCTCATCTCTTCTTGAAAGAGAAGCCAATTTGCGCTTCGGAGTCAAGCTCAAGTCAGTCGTTGTGGACTGTCGGAAGGAAAGGACTCTCTTTTCAGTGCTTCAAGCGGTGAGCTCTTCGCTTGACCCGTACGCCCAGATAAAGGGGTTCTCCACCCGTGACATTCATAAGATGATCTTGGAGGGATTGGAGGCGACCGGCACGAGCTTGCTTCTTGTGCTTGATGAGGTTGACTACCTGCTCCTCTCGTCTGGCTCAGACGCCATATACGAGCTGACGCGGGATGAAAAGGGGGCATCGAGAGTCAGCTTCATGTTCATATCCAGGTCTTCGGCTTTCATGAACTCTCTGGATGAGAGCACAAGGAGCACCTTGCTTCACAATCGCCTGAGTTTTCCTGCATACTCGTCGTTGGAGCTGCGGGACATATTGACCCAGAGGTTGCCTCAGGCCTTCGTGAGCGGATCCGTGAGCGATGAGGTCGTTGGGCAGGCGGCAGAGCTTGCTGCCTCTGCGGGTGGAGACGCGAGACTTGCCCTTGAGCTGCTCTGGCGGGCCGCAAAGCGTGCCGAAGAGGATGGAAGAGACAGGGTAACTCCTGAGGACGTGAGGGTTGTTTACGGGGACATAGAGGGGGTGCCCAACGAAGAGGAACTTGCATCACTTCAGCCCCACATGGCCCTCTCCTTGCTCGCCATAGCCAGGGCCTTGGCGGCTTCAGATAGGGATCGCCTTACCACTGGGGATGCCGAGCGCAGCTATGCCGCCGTGTGCGAGGAGTACGGCGTGACGCCAAGGGCGCACACGGCCTTCTGGGAAGGCCTTCAGGAACTCAGGGACCTTGGCTTCATAAGTGCAGAGGTCAGAGTGGAAGGAAAGGGCAGGACGACGGTGATAGGTATGAACTACTCTGCCTCTGGTGTGGCCAAAGCTCTTGAGTCGCTCATCAAGAGCCGATAGCTTCCTCGTATATGCCAAGCAGCTTCTTTGAAACGTCTTGGGGGTTGTGTTCAGCCTCAACCTTCTTGATGGCCCCAAGCCTCATCTTTGCTCTCAGATCCCTGTCAGAGAGCACCCGAACGATGTGCTCTGCCATGGCGTCTGAGTCGTCGACGTTTGCAAGGTAGCCGCAGTCTTGGCAGACGATCTCTGGGATGGCGTTTACCCTTGTACTCACCACGGGTACTCCTTCTGCCATGGCCTCTATGAGAGACAAGCCGTACGCGTCTGACCTGGTAGGCATGAAAAGGACGTCGGCCTCGGGGTAAAGGGAAAGCAGTTTCTGCCTGCTCATGAATGGATAGACCTCAATCCAATCTTCTTTAAAACTTCTTGCCTGCTCTTCGGGCACGTTGCCCACGTAGACCAACTTGGCATCTGTTACCTCCTTCCTGACCTCCCTCATCACCTTCGGGACAAGATCTCCTCCTTTTCTCCAGTAATCGGCCCCAACGAACAGCACCAGTGGGTGCTTTCTCTCTACGTGACCAACGACCGAAGTTCCTTCCCCGCCTCCGTTTTCCCTGGTGCCTTGGAGCTCGAGCCTCATCTTTGCTCTCTCTGATACCTTGTAAGGAAGAGGGACTACCTTGACCTTTTTTTCATCTACTCCATCTGCCACAAAACCCTTGGCGGCCCATCTTGACCAGGTTATGACGGCCTTGTTTGAGCTGCTGTTCAGCACGTCTGCTGACAGCTCGATCAGCCACCTCAGTTTTCCCTCAGAGCTCGTGTATCCCTTCAGGAACTCGCCAGTGCTGGTATCGTTTTCTTGGATCCACGGTTTTCCCCTCCTTTCGAGGGCCGCGGCCAGCCTGGGAAGCCTACCCTCTAGCAGACCTGGCAGCCAGCGAGTCCAAAAAGCTGAGGCAGCCTG
>JAGDXH010000017.1 GCA_023256295.1 Thermoproteati archaeon | reverse complement strand
GCTTGCGCGTGGGTTCTCGAAGCAGCAAGCCCCGCCCCCTTAGGGTGGGGAAAGTTCACCCTTTTGGAGCTGGATGACGCCAGCTCTATCGTCAAAAATGGTTTCGTTGATCTTTGTAGAGATAGTTCATGAGATCGACCAGCCTATTTGAGAAGCCCCATTCGTTGTCGTACCAGCCTAGAACGTTTACAAGTCTCCCTCCAACGACCATGGTGCCGAACGGATCGAATATCGACGAATGAGGATCGCCTACTATGTCGTGAGATACTATTGGCTCATTGGCATAGCCAACGATTCCTTTCAGGTATCCCTCCGAGGCTTTCTTGAAGGCGTCGTTTACCTCTTGAACAGTGACATCCCTCTTTAGGTATGCCACCAGCACGGTTATGGAACCATCAGGCGTCGGTACCCTGAGGGAGAAGCCGTTCATTTTACCGTTTAGCTTCGGGATGACTTGACCAATCGTCTTGGCAGCTCCAGTTGTTGTGGGTATTATGTTTTGGGCAGCAGCTCTTGCCCTTCTTAGGTCGGAGTGAGGGAGGTCCAGTATCCTTTGGTCGTTCGTGTATGAGTGAGTTGTTGACATGAGGCCGAACTCAATGCCGAACGCATCATCAAGGACCTTAACCATGGTGTCAAGGCAGTTGGTGGTGCAGGAGCCCATGGATATCACCTTGTGCTTCTGGGGATCGTAAAGGTCGTGGTTCACACCCATGACTATGGTGGCGTCTGCGTCCTCCGAGGGTGCTGATATTATCACCCGCTCAGCTCCTGCCTGAAGGTGTCCTGCCGCTTTTTCCCGCTTCGTGAACAGACCAGTTGATTCCAAGACCAGTCTTACCCCGAGTTCCTTCCACGGAAGGGCTGTAGGTCCCTCTCTTATGGCCAGCACCTTTACGGCATGGCCGTCTATGACCAGCTGGTCGCCCTGGGCTTCCACCGTGCCTTTGTACGTACCGAACACGGTATCATACTTGAAAAGGTATGCAAGCGTCTTGGCGTCAGTGATGTCGTTGACTGCCACGATCTCAAACTTTTTCTTGAACTCCTCGTTTGACATGGCAGCTCTGTAGAAGTTCCTGCCAATTCTGCCGAAGCCATTTATACCTACCTTGATGGTCATTTGTCTAATTCACCTCCGTGGATATAAACGCACTGTTTGAGGATGACGATATTTTATGAAGCGAGATGCCGTCGTGTTTAAGCACGTCAGCCGCACGGAACTATGGGTTTGACAGACGATTTAAAACTCGGAAATCAGAGCGGTTGTGCTGAGCTAATGGAAGCCGTGTTGCGTTTTGCAGAAAAGCTTCGTTCGTCTGGTTCTAGGGGTTTGCTTTTAACCATGGGTGAAGAATCCATGGAAGAGAAGGTCATCCTTAGGCTTGCCGATTACTATGGAGGTCTCATAAGAATTGTGTCGCCCACCGAGGCTGGGCAAGATAAATCTTCGCTCAGCTGGGTCTCTTTAGACAAGGGCCTGGGAAAGGGAGGTCTACTCGTGGCAGTTTCCTGCAGGACAGCCTTGGATGCAAACTCGGTTGGCGCAGCCTCTGGGATGGTGATGAGCGGTGGATTGATGGTTCTCTATGCGGGCAGAAGGCGCGGAGAAGTACCTTCTTCTGAATCTCTTCGTGTCGGGCCACCTTCCCCATTTGTCAAGTACGTTTTGCATTCTGCGGCGCGCTGCGGGGCCAGCATGGGAGTTGATTTCGGCGGAGATGGCAACGATTGCAGGATTTTGTGGCAGAATCAAGAGATGGTTTACGGGAAACCAAGGGAGGGAAGGGAGCCAACGGAAGAGCAGCGGGCGGTCATTTCTCGCTTCGAGGAAACGGCGATTTCGAAGGGAAAGTTTGCGCTTGTGATCACGGGAGGGAGGGGAACTGGAAAGTCATCTGCGTTAGGCATGGGAGCTGCTCGGTTTTTGGCTTCTCACGGCTGTCTTTCGAAGGTATACCTTGTCAGCAGGGACTTCGGTTCGGTTCGGTCAGGCTTTGAGTTTTTCTGTGAGGCAAGTGGTGCTTCTTGGGCAGACCGCATGGCAATAGCGTGTGATCGGAACGGCGGACCAATCGGAGAGCTTCGTTGGTTGCCCATGGAAGCTGTACTACGCATACCGGCCGAGCTTCCGGACTTGGTAATGGTTGATGAGGCAGCGGAGTTCCCAGTAGAGCAATTGTTGGCTTTGGCCAGGAGATTTAAGAAGGTCGTCTTCTCAACGACCGTTCATGGATATGAAGGATCTGGTAAGGGTTTTCAGAAGCGGTTCTTCTCGACTCTCTCAAGAGAGGGTCGTCATGAGGTTCATCATCTCAGCCTTGAAACTCCCATCAGGTACATCGCAGGAGACCCGTTGGAGAGATGGGCATCTGAGACCTTACTCATGGATGCAAAGCTTTCACCTTTATCTGCAGTTGCAACTAGCTCTGGGGAGCTGTGCCAAGGATGCTCCTTTGAGCAAATACCTCACGACGTGGTTGCAATTTCGGAGTTTTATCCGTTGCTGGCGGAGGCTCACTACAGGAATGAACCAAATGATCTCGCTGCCCTGATTGACCTTTTGGATCACAGACTTTACGGTCTTAAACTGAGCGGTCAGCCAGCTGGCTTTGTGCAGCTCTCTCCAGAGGGTCCTTTGTCGAAAGCCGAGGTCGCCATCGTGTTGGCTGGAGGAGAGCTCAGCGGCAATATGATTCCAGATAAGTTGGTGAGCAGAGTAGGGATGGCTCGGCTGGCAGACCTTCGCGGCATCAGGGTGGTTAGAATAGCGGTGCATCCGGACCTTCAGGGGAGAGGGTTGGGTTCCCGCATGCTGGCTGACGTGGAGACGATGGCTGCCAGAGAGGGATACGGTTGGGTCGGGGCATCTTTTAGCCTCGATCGGCCAACGCTTAGTTTTTGGTTAAAAAACGATTACGTTCCCCTCTACATCTCTTGGAAGAGAGTCAGCTCTGGCGGGTCTCAAAGCGTCATAGTGCTGAAGCCTCTGTCTAGAGAGGCGCTCGAGGACATCAAGGCATCCTCGGAGAGGATCTTGGGTCAGTGGGCGGCTGGATCATCGTCGATATACAGGGAGTTGGAACCAGGGCTTCTGGCTGCTTGCTCTCTATCTCTGGGAAGGTATGCCTCCCCGAAGACCTTCAAGGTGCCTTCGCTTGGACTCCCACTGGAGTCAGATATATATGGTCTGGTTCAGGCTGTCATCGCCTATGCAACTTGCCCTCGTGCAGAAGTAGCAAGCGCGGAAAGGCAGAGGAGGCTGGAGGCACTGTTTTCATTCCTTCAAAAAGGCGATGCCTCTAGGACGGATCGGAGGTTGGTTTTGGGACTTCTAGAAGAGCTCAAGAGCTGTTGATGCAAGAGGCATGTCTGGATCTGGCACAATATTTTCAGCGTGATTGGTGATTTTTTGGTCATGGCTTTTGCCGTCCGCTCTTACCCGTGGCAATTTGTTTTCGGAAAAAGGTTTATCAAGGCCTCCTTGCGGATGGCCTCATGTCGCTCAAAAACTGGGAGAAGGAGTATGATGTTGGCATCGTTAAGAGGGCC
>JAGDXH010000006.1:1426-3719 GCA_023256295.1 Thermoproteati archaeon | reverse complement strand
CCTATCTGCTGAAGAATGGTCCATCCCATCAGGGCTATCCCAAGAGCCCCGCTCTGACTGATGAAAGCGACCTTCCCGGGTATGACGTCCTTTGGTCCAAACGTGGCGTTCATGTTGGATGCTCCGTAGTATACCCCGAAGGTATTTGGCCCAAGGAGTCTCATGCCGTACTGCTTGGCCACGGCTACGAGCTCCTGCTCCCCTGTCTCGTTGCCCGCCTCCCCAAAACCAGATGCTATGACGTCCACTGCCTTCACCCCTTTTTCGCCGCATTCCCTCATGGTGTCAGCGACGAACTCAGCAGGGACGCTTATTATGGCCAAGTCGACTTGGTCGGGGATATCCTTCACCGAGCCATAGACCTTGAGACCTTCGATCTGACCTATCTGGTCTGCCTTCTTGTTGACTGGGTATATCTTCCCCTTGAAGCCGTACTCCTTCAGGTTTGAAACGATCACGTTCCCTATCTTACCCTTCACCTCGGACGCCCCGATAACGGCGATGGAGGTTGGCCGCAGCAAAGAATCTATGCCCTTCTCGTAAGCCAACTTGAGAACCTTTTATTGTAGGAATTAAGCTTTGGGATCGGACCTTTGAATAGGAAGCCCCCTGCAATAGACCTTGCCGCGAAACCGGCGGATGAAATTCGGACAGGTCATGCACTGTGGAAAAGGAACGTATCTCTGGAGGACCGGGCAGTTGACCGCCTCCTTTTCCATGGAGGACAGGAATCTCTTGCTCACCACGCCCTTCAGCGCGGAAAGGGATTCCTTCGAGGGCTTCAGCCCCTCTGGCGCTTGCTCCACGTCGACCACGTATCTCTCCTGCCGTTGACCAGAAGACATTTCATTCACGAAGCAGGCAAGATAAAAGGCTGAGGGAAAAACGCTTAATGGCAGGGGCAGTTGAGTCCCCATGCAAGTCAGGCTTCAGAAGGCGGGACAGGTGATCAGGCTGCTCGTAAACGATCCCAAACCCGTCGTTCAGTTCCCCTTCATCCCAGAATCTGATGAGGAGATTTCCCAAGTTCAGCACTTGAATGTCCTGGGCTACGAGATCTCTTTTTCCTCAACTCCAGCGAAGCTGAGCATGTCCTTGAAGATGAGACTAAACGACCACTTTTTCGGCTTGGGAGAAAAGGCCTTCCCGTTGGACAGGAAAAGGACCAAAAGCACCATGATAAATCAAGACGCGTCGGGGTTGAGAAGATACACGTGGGGAAGCGATCCCCTCTACGTGTCAATACCGTTCTTCATCGCCTTAAGGGACGGAGACGCGACTGGCTTCTTCGTCAACTCACCCTCAGCGCTGAGCTTCGACTTCGGGATAGCCAGGTACGACGAGGTGAGGGTGGAGATCCCTGGCGAATCCGCAGAGATCTTTCTCTTGGAGGGACCGAGCATGGAGCAGGTGGTGGAACGCTACGCGATCCTCACCGGCAAGCCCCTTGATCCCCCTGCCTGGGCCCTCGGCTATCAGGCCTCCAGGTACAGCTACTTTCCTCAAGACGCCGTGGTAGACGTCGCCAAGAAGCACCTTGAATCCGGAGTGCCTCTGGATGCCATATACCTCGACCTTGACTACATGGATGAGCGCAAGATCTTCACCTGGGGCAAGGACTTCCCCGATCCCCGCAAGATGATTGAAAAGCTGCACTCCATGGGAACCCACCTGGTGACCATCGTGGATCACGGCATCAAGCTTGACCAAAATTATCCCCTCTTTGCCTCAGGCCTCGGAAAATTCGTGGAAACCTCGGAGGGGGAAATATTCGTGGACAGGCTCTGGCCGGGAAACTGCGCCTATCCTGACTTCTTCAGGAAAGAGGCCAGGGAATGGTGGTCATCTCTTGCAAAAAGTTGGACTAGGTGGGGGGTTGACGGCATTTGGCTTGACATGAATGAGCCCACCGTGTTGGACAGGAACACGCTCCTCAGGTTTCCAGAGAACGCTTACCACGTCTTGGACGACGGGAGGCGCATGTCTCACTATCAGGTCAGGAACGCCTATCCCCTCTTCCAGGCCATGGCCACGTATCAGGCATTAAGGGAGTTGCAGGAAAAGCCCTTCGTGTTGAGCCGGGCAGGATACTCGGGCATCCAAAGCTATGCCTTCGTCTGGACCGGAGACAACGTGTCGGGAGAAGAGGACATCCAACTCCAGCTCCAACTCATAGAGTCGCTGGGTCTTTCGGGCCTTCCCTTTGCCGGCTGCGACCTCGGGGGGTTCATAGGCAGGAGCTCGCCTGATGTCGTGTTGAAGTACTACAGGGCAGCTCTCTTCTTCCCTCTGT
>JAGDXH010000006.1:980-1416 GCA_023256295.1 Thermoproteati archaeon | reverse complement strand
CACCTATCTGATACACGACGAGTACATGGTGGGAAAGAGCTTGCTCTACGCCCCTCAGATATACGGGGAATCTGGAAGAAGTGTCTACGTCCCAGAGGGAAGATGGGCCAACTGGTGGACCGGAGACATCATCGCAGGGCCGAAGGACATCAAGAGCGCTCAAGAGTTTCCCCTTTTCCTCAGAGAGAGTGGGGCCGTCCCGACCTCCCAAGAGGTGAGGTTCTTCGGTCCATCCAGAATAGAGCTGGGGGACGGGTCAGTAGCTCACTACGACGGTACGACCATCTCTGCCCCCGGCTTCAAAAAGGCCGTCGTTTACGACGAGAAGGGGATCCATGTGCTTGAGCTCGGCGAAAGAGCTCACTCAGCACGACGACAGCAAGCTGCAGCCAAAGTGGGGCGCGCATCACCCAGACCCCAAGAGAGTCCGCCCTAA
>JAGDXH010000006.1:0-970 GCA_023256295.1 Thermoproteati archaeon | reverse complement strand
CACGCTGACCGAGCCGTTGTTGAACCACATGCTCACAGCGACCTCCGATGGTGAGCTCACGGAGATTCTTGCAGGCGAGGAAAGCAACCTCAGGCCATCTGCGGAGCCAACTATGGTGTAGCTCCCAGCTGGGACGTAGGCAGCTTCGGGAAGACCAGGGATGACCGTCAAGTTGACCGGCCCTCCTTCCAGCCGGCACAACGAGGAGGGCGGTCCCCGTACTCTCAGCCGAAGCAGGTAAGATTCGTTGTAAAGGGCCCTCTCTGTCCCTGAAGAGAAGACCGGAAAGGTGACGGGATTCCCGTTCCCGACGTAGTCAGGACCGGCCCATCCCCAAAACTGATAAAGCGTAGAGTCGAGC
The DNA here is from genome assembly GCA_023256295.1 of Thermoproteati archaeon. GTDB lineage: Archaea > Thermoproteota > Thermoprotei_A > Marsarchaeales > UBA168 > UBA168. The sequence goes on along the minus strand of JAGDXH010000006.1, from coordinate 609 downwards.
GTTCCTGACCTGGCGTACGCGGTGACATATGTACCGTTCGCTGCGACGATGCCAGTAGAGTTCTCGAAGGAGATCAGAGTCAAGTGGTAGAGTGGCCAAAGCTGGGAACCGGTCGACGCCGGAAGATTTGGGCCTACCATCCCGCTGGCAACGCCGACCAACCCGTGCTTTGAAGCTCGGCCAGCTCGTCGAAAGTGACGTTTTGAACCAACCTTCCGGTAGGACTGATCCCAAAACGGGCGCAGCGCGCGCTTGAAGGGAGATCGTCGTACACCCGGATGAGCCGGCCGTCCACGTAAGCAGACCACCCGGATCCTCTATCCACAAGCTCATATGTGTGAAGGGAGCCAGAAGGAAGAGGTGGGCCGTACATGCTGATCATTAGGGAACCGTTTTGAGAAGACGCTCCAGAGAAAACGTAAGCCGAAGTCGTTGTCAACCTCACAGGCGTATCGTTGATCAGCCAAAGCCCAGGGGGCAAGACGACGTACCCAACCATGACGACGCCCTGTGAAAGGTTGAGCTCGACGTAGGCAAGAAAGTATGGAGACCACTTCCCATAGGCGGTCTCTATGTTGGCCCTAACGCCTTCAAATGACCCAAGGGATC
>JAGDXH010000059.1:3239-3759 GCA_023256295.1 Thermoproteati archaeon | reverse complement strand
GCTTGAAGCGCTGGTCATAACCAGAAGGCTCATGCATGGGGAGCTTGAGCCAGTCAGGGTGCTTGACGCTCCTTTGGACGTTTTGATGCATCAGCTTGCCGGCCTACTCATATGGAGGAGGAAGTGGGAGGTTAAGGGCGTCTTGGACTTTCTGAGGGCAAGTTATCCTTTTAAGAATCTAAGGGAGGAGGACCTGAGGGCGGTCATAAACTACATGAGTACGAGGCGCCCACGCCTCGCGTATTACTCGAGCTCGGACGACAGTGTGGTTAAGCCGGCTAACAGGAGCGCTTTCTATTCTTATTATTTCGATAACCTTTCGATGATACCAGAGGAGAAGCAGTATCTGGTGGTTGATGAAAGCGAGGGAAAGGAGGAGCCCGTGGGCGTACTTGATGAGGCGTTTGTAGGAGAGAACGGCGCACCTGGCGTGAAGTTCGTTGAGGTAGGGTCGGTTTGGGAGATAACGCAGGTTTACAACGACAAGGTATACGTTAAGAAGGCAAGCGATCCCCTTGGG
>JAGDXH010000059.1:2875-3229 GCA_023256295.1 Thermoproteati archaeon | reverse complement strand
GAAGGACTACGCGGTGATTCATACCCACGCGGGTCTTCTGGAGAATCGCTGTCTTGCGAGGGAGTTCGCACACCTGTTCTCAAAGAGGACTGGGTTAACCGTTCAGGTGGCACAAGACGCGTACAGATGGGCCATAAGAGTACCCGAAGGGGCATTGGAGCCTGAGGAAATGCTGAGCATGTGCAGGGACGTAATACGTGACTTGGCTGGACTTGACAAAGCTCCTTTCATGGAGTTAGCAAGGGATGCGCTTGCGTCCACGGGTCTATACAAGAGGAGACTGGTCAACGCGGGAAGAAAGATGGCGGCCATAGCGAAGGATGCCGACCTGAGTTCAGTTGGCCTGGACGAGAT
>JAGDXH010000059.1:0-2865 GCA_023256295.1 Thermoproteati archaeon | reverse complement strand
TCCCCTCCTGCCCTTACTGCGGCTCGAAAAGGATTGGAATGAGCAAGGCCGGGGAGGATGCCGTTTGGAAGGCCATAACGGGAGCGGGCGAGCACAGGGTTTACGTGGAGTTGAGAGCAAGCGCAGACCTGGTGGAAAAATACGGCAAGAAGGCCGTGATGGTTTTAGCTGGAAGAGGTATTAGTGTAACCGAGGCACAGAAGATCCTATCTTCAGGACAAACCGAGGAAGAGATCGTGAGAGGCGTCATGGAGTCTGAGAGGGATTCTCTGAGGAGGCGCTTCTTGGCGCAGAAGAGATGATCCTTCTGGCAAGCTCTGCTAGATCTACTTCTGCTTTGGTTCTCCACCCAATCTCGTAAGCCCCGCCCTTCCCCAGCTCCAGGTACCCTTCCTCTAGGAATCCTGTTAACAACGATCTGGCTCTCCGTTTAGGAAACTTGCTCTCGAGAAAGGATTCAACTTCAGCTGGAGGTGCTCTGCCGCCGTGGGCCGTTAGGAAAGCCAGAGCCATTGCTAAGCCCGCGAGCGAGTCAATCCTCATCCAACCGAGGCCCGGCTCAAGCTCAAGAGGAGGTCTTCCTTTGATAGTTATGAGGAAGCGAGGCTTTCCCTCGTGCTCTACCTCCCTTACTGTGAGGCCCAGTGAGTCTAGCCTTTCGTCAAGAGCCTTTAACACAGCCCTGTAGTCTGATCCAATAACTCTCTTTAGCTCCCACTCTCCCACGCCAGGGTTCCTATGCCTTCTTAGGAACAGCAGCTGAGATGCCCTCTTGACTTTTTCCTCAAGCTTTGCCTTGTCTTCGCTCAATTGGTAACTCCTCCAAGGCGATCACCACCGATGCGTTTGTCTTAGTGCGGCGTTCCGATGGCTTGATCGTTATTTTTCCAGATATGGGATCCACGTTGAGAAGCACTCTCCCATCCGTTATGGCAAATGAAAGCAGGTAAGCCCTTTCAACGGGATCACCCCTCTTTATGAAGCTGACGTAGTCTGCTTCCCCATCTTCGGCCGTTGCTCTGAGTTCGTCGACTATAGCGTCGATTTTCGGGCTAAACTCATCCGCTTTTTTTACCTCAGCCTTAGATAGGGGCGTGCTGGAGCGCTTGGACCACGTGATCTTCTTTCTGCCTGGGCTCCAGCTGCTTGACGCGACAAGTGCCTCAACCGTAACCTGAAGTATGTCGACGGACGGTGAAATCGATTGCCACAGCGCCCTCGCTAGTACCTCGACGTCTGAGCGATCAACGGACTTCTCGAGCATGAAGGGGTTTAAAACAGATGAGGAAGCCAAGAACTCCACTTCTCTTCCCTGGGCGCCGACTATTCCCGATAGTGCGTCTACTGCCCTGGCATCATCTATGAGGTCCTCATCATCTGGCGTTGGTCCAAGTTCTGCTCTCAGGGCCTGAGCTGATGTCTTGACATCCCAGGAGAAGGGGCTTGCCTCCCCGGCCTCTACCTTCCTGAAAGCGTCCATAACCCTTTCTCTTATGGTCGCTGTGGGCAAGTCAGGCTGCCTCCATCACGCTAGACTTACCCTCAACTTTTTGAACTAACAGAACGTGAACGTTTCCTGGCAATGGCGGCAGCGGACCGGGAGTTATGTATATGTATTCGACATCCCCTTTCTTTGACAGTTCTTCCATGAGCACTTTTGATATGGCCTCCTTGTTGGCAGGATCCATATGGACATCGAACTCGTCGACTGCCCTTATGGGCGATAGCACGTGCTGTTGTAATGATATCAAAAAAGCCATTATTGTGACACTCCTCTCGCCCCCGCTGTGGGTTAAAGGGTCAAGCCTCACGGGGTTTGTGCCCCTAAAACCCGCGTAGAGCTCAAGCCCTGCCTCGTTAGGATCACCTCCTTCTTTGTAGCCTACCAACTTCAGGTAGCCGGCCCCGCCCACGCTTGACAGCACCCGCTTGTATCCCTCGCCTACGGTGTCGACCAGTTTCCTCAGGTTCTCCATCCAGAGCTTCTCCCTATAAGCGACCTCCTCCATAACCGATTTCCTGTTTTCCTCTACCAGTTTGGCCTTCTCTATGAGATCGGAAAGCTCTTTGCTCATTTTGTTGTAAGTTTCCTCGGTGGCATCGTTCACATCGTTAAGGGTGGCGATCACAGCCCTTAGTTCTTGCTGCTCCTTTATCACATCGCTTTCCTCTCTGAGCTGTGCGGGTTTTTGGTATCCAGCCACTTGGGCTTTGAGTTCTTCTGCTTCGGCTTCCAGTTTCGAAAGCCTTGATCTTGCCTCCGATATGGCTTCCTTGACTTGTCTCATCATCTCAACCTTCCTGCCTTCTTCGTAGGCTACCGATATGGCTTTCTCCAGAAGGTCTTTGAATTCCGCCTCACTTGGTTTCACGCCCCTTATATCTTCTAACGCCTTCTCCAGCCTCTCTCTTTCCTGCTCGAGCTTGCCCAGTTGCTGCTGGAGCAGGTCAAGCCTCTGACTCTGAGTTTTTATCGCGCTTTGTTCTTCTTCTAGCCTTATCCAGGCGAGCTCTCCCTCAAGCTGTGCAAGTCTCTTGGATAGCTCCAGCTTTCTTAGGTACTTCTCGTGAAGTACTGCCCAGTACGCGAGGTTCTGCTTACCGCTCTCTATTTCCTCAGGAGTTGGGCCCTTTATGCCCTCCAACCTCTTCTTTGCTTCCATGAGGCTCTGGCGAAGAGGATATATGCCGACAGCATCTTCAAACAAGGTCAGGATCTCCTGGGGTGAAAACGCGCTGAAATTCTCTATCATGTTCTGATGCATTATTATTAGGCTGTCATTTGGGTTTATGCCAAACCTTCCCAAGATCGAGGAGAGCTGAAGCTTGCTCACCTCCCTTCCCTCAGCTTCAAACCAGTTCGTA
>JAGDXH010000014.1:30793-33354 GCA_023256295.1 Thermoproteati archaeon | reverse complement strand
ATCGGCCCCTGTTAAAAGTGAATCGTCTATAAGAGCTTTTGCGCTAGGCGCTTCGGTCCGATACGGTTAAAAGGTCTTGAATGCGTGACCCGCCGGGGTCACCTAGCCTGGCTTCATGGTGCCAGACTCATAAGGATGGTTGCCGAGACATCTGGTTACCCGGGTTCGAATCCCGGCCCCGGCAGGCATAGGGTTAAATTCATTCATCCGACCAGCCTATGCCAAGGCGGGCCAAAGAGGAGAGAACAAGAAACAGGGGATACTTCTACTTTGACGCTAGGAAGGTCAGCAAGCAGTTGTCCATTTCAGAACTATTGGACATGCTTTTCTCTGGGGTGCCGCGGTATCGCGAGTTCGCCTCCTTCATCGTCAACTCCCTGAGGTTTAGGGCGTCTGAAGCCGGAAGGTCGAATCCTTACTGGATCACCGCTTCAGAGATGTCAAGTATGATAGAGGAGGGTTTAGGAAAGTCAAAGAAGCCCATGGCTTACAAGGTGCTTTACGAGTTCTTGATTCCATATGGGATAATCCGGAAAGAGGAGTCGGAGCGCAGGTACTATCTCTCGAAGGACTTCTCTTTGGCACTGAGAAAGATCTCTGAGTCCTACGAGAGGTGGCTTTCGGGTCGACCTTCGGTACCTCGTCACAGTTTCTGTCTCAACCCTTCCGACGCCGTCTACCTTGGCAAGGGCCTGCTCCAATGGGTCAGTCCCTCCCTCGGTTTGCTCTGGCATCACAACGAATATCCGGAGGCACTTCAAGCCAAAGGCTACCTCTTCTACCTCAGTCCGACCAATTCTGTGACCCGGAGGAAGCGCAGTCTCCAAGCGCTTTGCCATGCTCTCGACGTCAACTTGATCGCTTTCTGGGTATACGCGCATGACTGCCAGTACTTTTTTTTCGCCCATCTCTGCTCCCTCACGGACCTGTGAAACCGCAGTTCGGACACGTGTATTTGACGTTCTGCTTCCTGCACGTTTTGCACCGCCATATGATGTAGGAGCCGCAGTTGGGGCAACGGAAGGATGTCCCTCTGTCTGCGGGAGAGATCGGTCTTTTGCATGAGTTGCATATCGGGAACTCAACTGACAGGCTTGGAGTGATCTGCGACATGACACGTCTGCGATCTGCCGTTTTATAAGCTTGTCTCAGGGTCTCGAGTCTGGGGACAGCTGTACGTGAGTCATATTATTGAGAGATATGAGAGCACGCGTGTCGTCTTCAGTCTGATCTCGTCGAGTACATCTGGCTTTAACGCCTCGGCGTAGAGTCTGACCTTCTCCTCAGTGCCTGAGCGCCTGACCAGAACCCACGATCCGTCCATGACGCACTTTGCCCCATCATAGGTCTCAAGGGAGCAATCTGGAAAGGTCTTCTTGAGCTCAGAAACGAGCCTCTCGAAATTCCAGTTTTTCAACTTGAAGTCAAGACGTATGCTGGGATAATCTGGTATGTCTTCCAGAAGTTTGCCCAGAGAGCCTTCCTCCATGACCCATCTTGACAGCTGCACGGCGCTCCTTATACCGTCTGCCCAAGGGCCCCACTCTGGGTCCATGATCTTCCAGGGTTCCCCGAACAAAGCTACCTCTTCTGTCCTCATTGCCAGTTCGTGCGTTTCACCAAGACGGGTCCTGATCACCTTTCCACCATAAGTCCTAGCTACGTCATCCATGGCCATTCCGACGTCCACGCTGGTCACCATGATCTTACCTTTTCCGGCCAGTAGCTTCTTCTTGAAGAAGAGACTCAAGATGCGGGTCTGCGACAAGAACGCGCCATTGCCGTCGAAGACAGCCAATCTGTCTGCGTCGCAGTCATGTGCCAAGCCCAGGTCGACGCCCAGCTCTTTGGCCAGCTCTAGGGTATCTGCTAGGTTTGTTGGGTTTGGTTCTGGTAGCCTGCCGGGAAAGTACCCGCTGGGTTCGCAGTTCAGGCAAATCGCGAGTCCTCCTATCTCCTCTATAAGGGGAGCAGTCACGTGACTGGCAGTCCCGTTTCCAGCGTCAACGAGAAAGCGCAAACGAGCATGTTCTTCGGGGTTTGGAACGATGTTGTTCATGTATCTGTTGAGGATGTTTTTGTGGTAAAGCTTACCAGGCGAACTTGACTGGCTGTCTGAGTCCATGTTATTTGTTATGGCGGCTTCTTCTGCCCGCGTGAGTTCCCACCCTTCTTTGAATATCTTTATGCCGTTGTAGTTCGGGGGATTGTGACTAGCCGTCACCATCACGCCCAAGGGATGTTCGTCCAGCGAGGATGCAAATGCCAGTGCGGGAAGAGGTACCACGCCGAGCTGGTGCACGTTGAGCCCTTCAGCCAGCAGAAACGATGAAAAGAGCTGGGCCAATGGCATCGACGTGGTCCTGGTGTCCCAGCCGATGGCCACATCAGTTGTCTCCGGAAAGGTCTTATGAATGGCTCCTGCTAGACCAGATAGGGTCGCGAGGTCTATGCCTCCTGGGAAGGTAAAGCGTAACCCAGAAGTTCCGAAGAGGGAATGCATAAACGCTTATTTGATTGCCCGTATTAGAGTAGCGGTGGGGCTATGGCTCAGCCAGGTA
>JAGDXH010000014.1:15952-30783 GCA_023256295.1 Thermoproteati archaeon | reverse complement strand
GACCCGTTGGTCGCCGGTTCAAAGCCCGAGGATTAGGGTGAGAGTCCGGCTAGCCCCACCTCTTTGCGCCGAGGAGCAGCGCGATCAGTATCAGGCTTAGCGCTAGGCTTAGGATCATCAAAGCTGCCCCGTAAGGTCCAAATGCAGCTCCCAATGGGATCGGTCCAATCAAAAGCACAAATGAACCTGACGACCCAAGGGTCTGTGTTGGGGTGACCAGGCCAAGTGCCAGAATGACCAGACCTGCCAGTATCAGCAGCATTCCAATGGCTTGCTTTTCCACGGTCATCACCTAACGATCAGCGGCAGTATCACGGCGAGCAAGAACAGTGCGATGGCCAAAAGCACGAGCTCCTTTACGACCCTGATGTTCTTCCCTATGATTATTGGGATGGGACCAACTATAAGTATCACTCCTGATGATGCGCGTTCTCCTTGCTCGCGACCTGCCAGTGCCAGCAGGATTCCTGTTACCAGCAAGGCGATCCCAGCCAAGACCAGGGGTAGTTCCATCTCCGTTTGTGTCGCACTGCCGAAATTAAACGTGATGGTCTTTGGGATGTTCTTTCGAAGGGAGTTGTATCCCGCACTCCTGGTTAATTTTTAATGTTAAAGTTAAATACGTCATCCAGCCCAAGGTCTTGGTCTGGTGAGCCGCTTGGACTTGAGCGATATCTTCGAGAGTGCGTCTAGGTCGAAGATATTCGCAGATAGGTCTCTTCTTAGGCCCGATTACGTACCTCTTGAGCTTCCTCACAGGGAGAAAATGATAACGAGCCTTGGGCGCATACTATCTCCAGCCCTCGTAGGGGACCGGCCCTCCAACGTGTTCGTTTATGGCCTGACTGGCACAGGTAAGACTGCGGTCACGCGCTACGTCACGAGCGCTCTCGCTGATCACGCCAGCAAGATGAAGACCCCCGTCCCGGTCTCCGTGAAGTACATAAATACTCGCGAAAACGATACCAGCTACAGGGTTTTGGCTGAGATGGCTTCTGGGATCGGGATCAGGGTGCCGTTTACAGGTCTATCCGTGGCTGAAGTGCGGGCGAGATTGGTGGGGGCGCTTCGGTCGATCACCACGATTTACGTGGTTGTGCTGGACGAGATAGATGCCATGATCAGTAGGATTGGAGATCCATTTCTCTACCAGATAACTCGGATGAACGAAGAAATTCAGCCATCCCAGATGTCCATCATAGGTATCACGAACGACATCAGGTTGGCAGATAACCTAGATCCTCGCGTGAAAAGCTCTCTGAACGATGAGCAAGTGTTTTTCCCTCAGTATCAGGCGAACGAGCTTCAAGATATATTGGCCGAGAGGGCTAAGCTGGCTTTTCTGCCAGGCGCTTTGGAACCAGACGTCATTCCATTCTGCGCAGCCATTGGAGCTAGAGAGCACGGTGACGCAAGGAGGTCGCTCGATCTCTTGCGCAGGGCCGGTGAGATAGCTGAGATAAGGGGGGCCAATAGGGTTCAAAGACAGGACGTTGAAGAGGCCCGCGCCGCGCTTGAGAACGATACCATAATCGACTCAATAAAGTCCTTGACGCTTGATTCCAGGGTGCTTCTCCTGGTCCTTGCGAACGCCAAGCTAAGGGGAAAGGACAAGTTGACAAGCGGCGAGCTCTACGCCAGTTACGAAAACATCATAACGAATGGCCTAAAGGACAACGCTCTGACGGAAAGGCGCTTGGCAGATCTGGTCAAGTCGTTGGAGATGTCTAACCTGATAACGGCTAACCTAGTTAGTGAGGGAAGGGGTGGGAGGACCAAGCACATATCATTGCAGATAGATCCCTCCCGCGTCATTCAATCGCTAGCCGACGATCCGCGCCTGGGTGATCTTGCGGGGTCTGTTGGACGAGACGTGCTGGCTCATCATGAGGATTGTGGCGCTAGGCGATGGATACTTTGACCCCTCGAAGAAGGAGAAAGGCGGCCAGGCCTTGTTACTTCTTGCGAGCTTTCAGGACATGGCTCTTGAAATTGCCATGCCGATTTTCTTCACGGTAGATGGCGATGACGGTACGGACAGGCTGGCTCAGGGACTGCGGTCTTTTCCAGTTCCCGAGTTGGTGGAGATATGGGGGATTGTCCACGCTGGGTTCAACTTCGTTGACCCGGAGCTTCTTTTTCGGTTGACGGGAATCCCGGTCATCGTGTTTCAGAGGAAGCTGCCTGATATGGCGGCTGTTTATGGGGCCTTGGAAAGGCATCTGGGGGTCTGGAAGGAGCGCTGGAAACGGCTCTCATCCGTATCCGAGTTGGTCCCTATCACCTTGAATGGAGAGAGGGCATACGCGCGGGTCTGCGGGATAGACCTTTCGCGCGCAACTCGTGTTTTGGAGAGGCAGTGTTTGGTGTCCAGCGTGCCGGAACAGCTTAGAGTGACAAGAGAGTTGGCAAGAGGGGTTGGCAGGCTGTTTGAGCTTGGTCTTGGGGGCTCGTTGCCTGCTCATGGCACCGGCAGTTAGATATTCCAAGGCAGATTTCAGTTCATCGGTTGTTCCGGTTACGGTCACGGTTATCGGGCCAAGGGGGGATTCGTTTTCCTCTGTCACAAAGCTCACCCTTTGTGCATAAGCGGCCTGCTTGTGGACCTTGAATTGCAGCCTTCCATCATTCATGCCCTTCATCATGACCGAGCGGGCTGCTGCTCTTGTCATTTGCTTCTTCAGGGTTTCCTTCATTGGTTTGAGCGCTCTAAGATCATGTGCTTTGAAGGTGATGAGCGAGTCACCTTCCTCTTCAGAGAGCAGCTCAGGGTCGGCCAGCGTTGCCATCGCGCGCAACACCTTCTCTCTTGCCTCAGATGGATGAATGGGGACGGCGATCTCGATCATCAACGTCGGGATAGACTTGGGAGAAGCTTAAACGGTTACTGTCCGAGCTTTTTGGTGAAGCGCTGGGCGTGAGCGCACCGCTAAGACGGGCGGGCTGAAAAAAGATGATGATCCATTGCAGGTGCAGTGCGCCGCCAATCAGCGCTTTGTCAAGGCTCGTCTTTTGGCTCTAGAGATGCCCAGAGCTTTTTGACAATGGACAAGGCCGATTCGCCATGCGTTGGAATCAGGCCAAAAGGAATAAAGCCGTCAGTTTTCAACGACAAGCGACTTCCTTTGGCGATGGGGCCCATCTTCATAAAACTTAATAGGCAACCCAAGCTGCTAGCGGCGCGGTCGTAGTCTAGCCTGGTAGGACGGTGCCCTGCCACGGCACTGACCCGGGTTCAAATCCCGGCGGCCGCACCAGCGGTGACAAAAATCCTGAGTCTTCGTGGTTGGTCTAGCAAGCGGTCACCAAAGGTCTCTGGAAAGGGCTGGAAAGTAGAGATACCCTATCAAGATGATCGCGAAGGAGATCGCTGGCACCAAGAGGTTGTCGTCTATGCGTCCCCACTTTTCTGCTACCGTGGAAACCACTGCTGCCAACGCGCCGAAGTAACCCAGCGTCATCCCAATTGGGAGAGTTACTGCCAGCATGCCAAGACTGCCATAAGCCCCCTTTACCCTTTTTCCATACACGAAGTTCCTGATGACTCCCGTGATCCCGTCTCCCCAAGACATGAACAGGACAGGTATGACGCCCAACCAGAAGGATGGATCTATGAACCAGCTCAGAAATATTATCAGGCCCCACATCATGGTGAAGTCGACCTCGTAGGAGTTCTCTGGATCTTGAAACCAATAAAGCAGTTTTCCAGTGCGGTGCGGCATGTATACGGCGATCGAAAGGATTGCCGCTATGAGCAGTGGTACCACGGGTTCGTGAAACGCAAATGGGACGCAAAACGCCACCAACCCGCCAGCCAAGAAGTGTATGACCTTCCTTGACAGGTACACGGCACTGTTGTTGCTTCTGCCTCTGCGCAGGGCATATTCGTAGGTTTTTTTGGCGATGTAGTAGGTTACAAACGCGGCCCACGCGGTTAAGATGACTGCTGCAGGTAGGTCCATAAGGATTGCCGCAAGCGTTAAGGGCAAATTGCCTCGTTTGCCGCTCGCTGTGTACTTAAATGCATTTGCCTATGGATAAAGCTTAACCGATCTATTGCAGTTTCATGGTATGGCTGAGGATAAGAACTACTGGGTCTCGTTGAGGAAGGCAGCCAGGGGTCATGGGGACAAGAAGGCCGCCAAGGCCATCAGGTTGGTCAAGGCATATCTGAGCAGAAGAGTTGAGGAGTACAAACTTGACGAAAGCGTGAACCTCTTGCTTTGGTCTGGTGGCGGAGGCCGCATTCCGAAGAAAATTCAGCTTCACCTGAGCCGGGATAAAAGCGACGAGCCCTGGAAGGTTTCCGCGAGAGTAACCGAACGCGGCTTGCCGGCTGCAGGAGGCGGCAAGCCAGGGGCTGATGAGGTTGGAGAAAAAGGAGAGCAGTAAGACCCTTGGAGCCACCAAGGGTAGGCTGATGGGAAGCAGTTGGGTCGGGGTCAAGGTCTTCGCGAACGATGAAGTTGCGCTGATCCCACCGTCTTTCGACGAGAAGTCCGAGAAGCTGGTGAAAGAGAGCCTTGGGGTCCCCGTGGTCCGTCTCGAGCTGCTCTCGACAGAGCTTCACGGAGTGATGATATCTGGAAACAATAACGGAGTTCTTCTTCCCTATCATGTTGACCCAGATGACATAGTGCGGTTGAGGAAGCTGGGTTTGAACGCGGAGATCTTCGCATCCAAGTACACGGCTTTGGGGAACTTGATCTTGGCCAATTCCCGGCACGCCTTAGTATATCGCGGCCTCAGCCAAGCCGAGACTCGCCAGGTATCGGACGTGCTTGGGGTTGAAGTAGAACCCTTGGCATTTCCGTTCGGAGTTACGGTTGGTTCTCTGTCTGTCGTCACGGAGAAAGGGATCTTGCTTCCTCCGTCAGGCGAGGCTCTTCTTGCTGAAATTGAGCGCAAGTTTGGGGTGAGGGGTGAGCTCACGACCGTCAACATGGGATTTGATTACTTGCGGCTTGGGATCGTTGCAAACTCCAAGGGTGCTCTGGTGGGCGATCTCACGACAGGTACCGAGTTCTCCAACATAGAGAGAGGACTTTTCTGGGATATGATTTCTTTACCACGACCTCAAGCTTAAGTCTTGGATCCAAAAAGCTCTTGAAAATGGCTGGAAAAACTGGTTTTTATGAAGTGTCTGGGGAGTTTAGGGACGGCTTTTATCCTCATGCGTTTAGCAAGTACGTGGCAGCCAAGGACGAAACAAGGGCAGTGGAGCGTGTCCTTTCTGACATAGGTAGCAGGCATCACGTGAATCGCTCTAAGATTAGGGTGCATGCTGTCGTCGCCGTGAGCGACCCGCAGTCCGTTGATGACCCAATTGTCAGGAAACTGATGATGGAGAATGAGCAGCGAGCAGGAGGAGTTTCAGCGCCTGAGCGATCAATACGTTTACCTCCAGGGTTTGCTCAAGGCCCTTTCGGATCAGGAGCGGGTGGTCTCAGCATATCTGCAGGAAGCAGAGGCTGCATCTCAGGCTCTTGGAGCGATCGCTGGCGAGTTCTTGGCTCCAGTGGGCTCCGGCGTGTTTGTTCATGCCTCTCTTGTAAGCCGCATGGCTTTTGTCTCCCTTGGGCAGGGAATCTTTGCGGAGAGACCTGTTGAGGAAGCCATGGCTTACGTGGAGAAGCGGAAACAGGAGCTCAGAGAAACTGTGGAAAAGACGCAGCTGAGTGAGGGGCAAACTCTGAGCGCGATGCGCTCCATGGAACCCAGGATTGGGCAACTTGCGAAGAAACTGGGGTTGGCATAGACGCTACCAAGTTGAAGTTCGACTCTGTTAGAAGGGCTTTCTCAAAGCTTCTTGAGAATGATGAGCTTTCAGCTAGGCAGCTCTTTCTGTCAGCTGGGGTCGCCGTAGATGTCTCAGAAGAGTTGGCACAAGAGGTGAAAAAAGTTGGGGTCAGTACTGCAGTTCAGGAGAGGCTGAAGAGTCTTGAGCCACCTTCGTTGGATGATCTCATATCGAAGAAGGAACGCCCTCCGTACGTCATCGTGTTTTTTGGCGTCAACGGCGTCGGAAAGACTACTGCCGTGGCCAAGGTCGCCAGGCTGCTTTCCAAGAAGCGCTACGCTCCCTTTCTAGTTCCAGCCGACACGTATCGCGCAGGTGCCATAGAGCAGCTTTCGATGCACGCCAAGGCTCTGGGACTGCCTATAGCCAACTCCCGCTATGGTGCAGATCCTGCGTCGATCGTGTTTGATGCATCGAAACGGCTCAGGGGAGTAGCGAGATCTGTCTTGTTAATCGATACCGCAGGTCGGACCGAAGTGGACAAGAACCTGATGGACGAGATGAAAAAACTGGTCAGAGTTGCCAGCCCAGACCTACGGTTGCTGGTTTTGGACGCCCTCACAGGCAACGATGTGCTAAGACAGGTAGATGGCTACGGGGCGGCAGTGGGCGTGGACGGATTCGTGGTTACCAAGCTGGATGCAGACAAAAAAGGAGGCATATTCTTGACCCTTTCGAGATATCGCAAGCCCGTGTTCTTTGTTTCCTTTGGGCAAGATTATGACAGCTTGGAAGAGTTCAAGGCGCAGGATTGGGTGTCGGCTTACTCCTAGGAACTTTGGGGTTTCCGACTTAGAGCGCAGAGGGCTTCCCGATACGGTTTTATGCATCCTGGTCGAGGAGTGAGCTCCATCTTGTCACGCAGGTGGCTGGATTCCGACCTGAAGCTGATCTATCTTCGCCAGATCATAGTAGCTTTCAGCAACGGTTTTGCTTCTCCTTTTGTCAGCGTTTTCTTGGTCCAGCTCAAGGCTTCCGCGTCCAGCGTTGGTCTTCTTTCATCTTTGACTAACTTGATTTCCAACGTGTTCCAGCCTTTCTGGGGGGCAGTTTCAGATTTCTTTGGAAAAAGGTCGTCCGTCGTTGTGCTAGGTGGTGCGGGTGCATCGGTCATCTGGCTTCTTGCCATAGGGACTAGGACTGCACAATACTTGATAGAACTGATAGCCCTGCAAGCTTTCCTCAACTCCATGGTGACACCAGCTTTGTCTGCGCTTGTGGGCGAGCTCTCCCCGTCCATGAGGAGAGGCAGGGTGGCGGCCTCGATCAACCTCTTTTCGTCGTTGGGTTCGCTGGTGGCAACCCTCATCTCTGGCTACATGATGATGAAGAACACTGGTAGCCTCACCACCATGTACGCCGTTCCCTTTGCGCTGGCAGGAGGCTTTGGGTTGGCAGGCAACTTGGTCATGCTTAAGGTCAAAGAACACCACTACAGCTCTAGGCGTTCCATCAACCTCGGTGGCCTAGTGCAACCGCTTCGGGAAGACGACAGATTCAGGCATTTTGCCGTGGTTTCGTTTTGGTCCATGCTCATTCAGTCTCTTCCGTGGGGGCTTTTTCCCTTCGTCATGATAGACGTTGTGCATGCAGACATGTTTCAAGTTGCGGTCATATCGGCCATAAACGGTGCCTCCATAATGGTTGTGCAGAGGACGGCAGGGCGTCTGGTAGACAAGTATGGAAGAAAACCGTTTGTGCTGGCCGGAAAGTTCGGCCTTTCCGCCTTTCCTCTATTCTACGCCTTTGCGAGTTCGGTAACGTGGCTCTACTTGGGCAACTTTGAAAGCGGTATATTCAACGGTCTGTTGATGGTTGCGGTGTTTGCCTACTTGGTTGACGTCAGTCCTGTGGAGAAAAGGGGTTCTTACTTCGGCGTTTACAACGGTCTAACCGGTGTAGCCATGGGCATCGGTGCGCTGGTAGGCGGGTACCTGGGAGATTTCATGATTGGTGAGTTTGGCCTGATATTGGGCTTGCGTTATGCCTTGATCCTGATAGCTTCTGCCCGCTTCGTGGTTAACCTTCAGTTCTTGGGCATCGAAGAGAGTCGGCCTCAAGCTTAGGCCTTGGCCTTTTGAGTGCTTCCAGCTGCCCCTGAATCACATCGATGACGGCATGGGGCACCAAGCCTTCCCACTTGCCACCTTCTCTCATGAGTTTTCTGATTTTTGTTCCTGACACCTCTCCCCTGTTGTACCAAGGAGGGGTAACCACCGAGATGCCTCTCTCTTTGAATATGCGCCTGACCCAAGGATTCCCAGAGAACACGACTTGGAGGTCTGGAATGCTCCTTTTGATGAAGTCGAACCACCTTTGATCGTCCAAGAAGTCTGGTATGTCGAGAAGCTTCAAGTTTTCGTCCCAGAGCCTCATCTCTTCCAGGCTTTCTCTTATCATTTTCTTTCTCGATTCGGAATTGAACGGATTTCTCTCAGTTCCACTTTCCTGTGAGCTTCCAACTCCTATGTAAAGCGTTTCGCACAGGGAGAAGGCATAGATGACGGCCTTTAGATGGCCGAGATGAAAGGGCTGGAACCTTCCAACTATGAGGCCGACTTCGTATTTCTTCAAGTTCGACCTCATCCCCTGCGGATAAGCCCAGAACCTCGCGCGCGCTGCTCCGGCTTAGGGCGATCTCGATCAAACCATAGCTGTCTGGAACCAACAGCACGCCTGCTCCCTCGTAGTTTTTTGAGAAGGAGGCCCTAAAGACCCCCTCTTTTGACTTTAAAATCGCTCTTCCCTTGAAAGGAAAGTCTGAGCTCCTTATGTTTGTCACCAAGTTACCGTAGGAGTCATGATAGATTATCCTTGCTTTCAGCTTGCCCATCTGCAACTCTGGTTTTTCATCCCATCCTGGAAGAGGCTCTGGGTCGTGGATTGGAACTCCCGGGTAGCCCTTTCCGGATGCCAAATCCGCTGCAACCGCTGACATTATGTCGCGAGCTTGGAACGTGAGGCTTCCGGAGTACTCTTCGACGTCAACGCAGAACGTCTCTGCGCAGTTCGACACGATGGGATAGATCACGCCGTTATCAGGGCCGACGACGTGCTTCCCGTCGCAATTGGAGTATATGATCCTGCGTCCTCCACCGACGCCTGGATCAACGACGACCAGCAGTGTGGTCCCTTGCGGAAGAAAGCGAAAAGAATGGTAGGCAACAAAGGCTCCAGACCAAATGTCAAACTTTGGGATACCGTGGGTGACGTCAATCAGCTCGCACTCGGGGCAGCGGGTCTTGACGGCACCCTTCAGTGCCCCAGCGTAGTAGTCAGTGTAGCCGAAGTCAGTGACAAGCGCCACGATCGGAGCCATTTGCATCAGTCTCGCGTCCAGCTGAGGACCCGCGTCTAAGACTGGTGGTCTTTTAACCTTTGCTTGGGCCGGCATCACCCCAAGGCTTATAAAAATTCGTCGTGCCTAACTGTCAACCTTGGCTGACCAGTACTACCTGATTGACGAGAATGGAAAGGCCCTTGCTTTTGACGTGGAGGATGTCGAGAGCCTACAGGAGCTGAAGGAGCGCAAAGATTACTATGGTTACTTTTTAAGCGAAGAATTGAAGAACACTACGCACGCGACACCTCCACACATAGCCGCTCTTACGAAGCTTCAGCTCGCTTCTCTGGAACCTGCCAGCGACGTTGGAAACTTCAGGTACTATCCGTTTGGAGCTCTCTTGAAGGGTTTGCTTGAAGACTACGTCAGGGAGATAGCGCTGCATGACCTCGGGTCTTACGAGATCGAGACGCCGCTGCTCTACGATTACTCTCTTCCAGACATACACGAACAGGCGAAGGAGTTCAGGCAAAAGGACTACCATCTGAGAGTTGGAAACAGGCATTTCTTGCTCAGGTTTGCCTCGGACTTTGGCCTCTTTCGGATGATGAAAGACGCCTCGGTCAGAGAGGAGGCGCTGCCGGTCAGGATGTATGAGATCTCAAAAAGCTTCAGGCTTGAAAGGAGAAGCGAGTGCGTCGGGATGAGAAGGCTGAGGGCCTTCACCATGCCTGACATCCACTCGTTTTGCAGCGGCATGGAGCAGGGCGAGGCCGAGTTTGCCTTTTTGACGAAAAAATACGATGAGCTGCTCAGAAGGCTTGGCCTTCCCTATGTCTTGGTTGCGAGGATCACTAAGTCCTTTTTAAGCGAGGGCATGGACTACCTCAGCCACCTGGCCACGGAGATGGAGAAGGCAATCCTGGTGGACGTCATACCGACTTCAAAGTATTACTGGGTCATGAAGGACGAGTTTCAGGTGCTCGATTCTACTGGAAACAACCTTCAGCTTTCAACAGTTCAGCTTGACGTCAAAAACGGTGAGAGGTACGGCCTCACGTATGCGAAGCGCGATGGTTCCAGGGGGACCTTCATCATAGTTCATTCGAGCCTTGGCACAATTGAGCGCCTTATCTCCTCACTCATAGAGGAGGCTTACAAGAAGGGGGGTCTACCACTGCTCCCAACCTGGCTGAGCCCAGTTCAAGTGAGGGTAGTCCCCGTGAGTTTTGAGAACGAGAAGGCTGCTCTTGAAGTTTCCCAAAAAATCAGAGACGCTGGTTTCAGGGCCTACGTGGATGACAGCGACTCGTCTTTCAACAAGAAGGTTAGGGATGCCCAAATGCATTGGACTCCTTATGTTGTGGTTGTTGGGAAGAAGGAAGAACAAGAAGGTGTACTGAGCGTGACTATCAGGTCGCTTTCTTCTCTGGAATCATCGCATGTGGAGAGGATGAGCGTTGACGGGCTGATATCGCGTCTTGAGACGGAGACGGCGGGATTTCCGAAGAGGCCGGCCTTGGGCCCTGTCCGGCTGACGCTTTTGCCAAAATTTTAGCACTTGAAGAAGTTTGGGGAAGCGAAGAAGCTCCGTCGATTGCCGACCAGGTGAGTTCGTGTCCACGATTTTATATGCGTTCGCGACGCAAGGGCTACCCTCTCTCTGAAATCGCAGTCCACTTCATGAATCACCGCTTCGTCCGGTGCCTCAAGTGTGAGTTTGTGCCTGATGGGGCCGTCGGCGAGTCTAGGAACGCACTTGGGCCTGATCCGGAACGGGCCCTCACGGAAGCCAGATATCCACTTGACAAAAAAGGTGAGCGAATTCAGTCAAGGAAGCGAGAAGCCCACGTCGTTCAGACGTGGGTAGTTAACTTCGCAAACGCGTTTAAGCAGGCGCAGCTAGCTCTCATGGACTCTTTGAGGACTTCAAGGGAATCTGCGGTGAGGGAAGCGCTTGGGCTGGTTGAGGATCAAGATCCCATAGGCTTGGGCTCGGGAAGCACTGTGGAGCTACTTGTAGATAAGATGGCTGAGCAGGGGTTCCTGAACCGTCGTTTTGTGGTTGCATCAAGGGCTACTCAGCTGAAGCTGATGTCCTATGGCGTGGCCGCGTTTGACCTGTACTCAAACCTTCGGCCTGAGCTGACCTTCGATGGGGCGGACAAGGTTGACCCTTCACTGAATCTGATAAAGGGAGGGGGAGCTGCTCTTTTGGCTGAAAGGTTGCTCGCCGAGCGGACGAGATCTTACATCATTGTGGTTGACGATCAAAAGTTGGTTCCAGACGTCCTGATGTATCCAATTCCCGTGGAAATCGAGCCAATTTCCTATCAGAACTTGGTCTACGAGCTTAGGGGCATGGGGTTGACCTTCGATGTCAGGATAGGTTCTGGCAAAAACGGACCTTTGGTTACAGATAACGGAAACTGGGTGATCGACGTTCAGGTCGGAAGCTCGGGCATTGAGGCGGGAGAGCTGAGGGATGTACTGAAACGCCTGACTGGCGTGGTGGACGTTGGTGTGTTCTCTGGCCTAGCCACTTCCGTCTACGTGGGAGGAGAAGGCGGCGTAAAGGTCATGCACAGGTAAACTACTCGTCCTTCGGGGGCTTGGGGTTTCCGGCGGCCTTCGCGGCGCGTCATCATATCCACTTCGACGAGCTTATGTACCCCACTCGTACCTCTCGTCAACGCACGGGGTATTCACGGCCTCGTTTGGGTTGCGATCGCGCGCTTGTGCCATCGGGCCGACCTCGTCTTTCAGGGAACACCCTCGAAGCAACCCTTTGCTTATATGCTTCTCCAGATCCCCACCCTAACAGGTGGAGTGTGCAGTGGTAAAAGATGGATCAGCCGCTGAATAGGTTGGCTGAGGAGATCTCTTCATGCAGGCTTTGCCCGCTTTGGCAAGGGAGAACCCACGCGGTGCCCGGAGAGGGTGCGTTTGGATCTCTTTTCTTAGTGGGAGAGGCGCCCGGCCAGAGAGAAGATGAGCTGGGAAGGCCGTTTGTGGGCCGCGCGGGACGGCTGCTAGAAGAAGCTCTCTTGGCCGTTGGCCTATCTAGGAGGCAGGTATATATCACGAACGTCGTGAAGTGCAGGCCGCCAGCTAACAGGAGGCCTAAGAAATCGGAGATCAGGGCATGTCTTCCCTATCTGAGTAGAGAAGTAGCCATAATCAAGCCCCAGCTGATGCTCCTTTTGGGAAACACGGCTGCCGACGCGATCTTGGGTCAGGCTGGCCTCTCTTCTCTCAGAGGAAAGAAGCTGGCGTCTTATGGCATTGAGACTCGCGTCACGTATCATCCAGCTGCCGTCTTGAGAAATCCAGCGCTCAGACCGCTTTTCTTTGCGGACTTGCGCGAGGCTTCCCAGCGCCTGCGTGGGCAGAGGTAACTTTTTTTGCCAGGGTCTTCTTTCGGGGACTTGAACAGAGCACAAGAGCTTTCAGAAGCACTCAGCATAATACGTGAAAAATTTCCTTGGGAAGGTCCGCGGCTCGGGAAAGATCCGTTCTTCGGCCTTCTAGGGGTTGTGCTAAGCCAGCATACCAGCGATAGGATGGCAGAGGCTGCGGAGAAAAACCTGGAAGCCAAGTATCCCTCCATAGAGAAGTTGGCAGCGGCATCGTGTGAAGAGCTTGCTAGAATCATAAGACCTGCTGGTATGCAGAATCAGAAAGCATGCACGATTCAAAGGCTCGCTTGGCTAGAACTTCAGCGGTCGTTCACGACCTGGGCTCGCTCGGTCAGCTGGCAAGACGCAAGGGCGTTGCTTGTATCCGTCGGGGGCGTCGGAGAGAAGACTGCAGATGTCTTCTGCATGGTATATCTGGATGCCCCCGTCGTCCCGGTGGACGTTCACGTGAGGCGCGTTAGTATGCGTCTTGGCATGACTTCCTCCCCCTCTTATGCGTCTGTTCAGCGGGCTATCCACGCGTTGGTACCTTCAGATCTAAGGAAGCAGATGCACCTTTCCATGATCAGGTTTGGAAGAGAGATATGCACCTCAAGAGCCCCAAAGTGCTCAACCTGTCCTGTCAACGCGTATTGCGACTATTACGTTCAAAACGTACCGCACAGCCAAGCCTGATGCCAAGGCAGCGGCGAAAAAGATTAAATGCGACCCTGGCTGAGGTTGCGGGCCTGTGGTCTAACCCGGCAGGATACTCAGCCTGAAGCCGCCCTTACACGGCAGAGGTTCCGGTTCAAATCCGGACCGGCCCAGGCGAGCTGCGCTTGCGCGTCGGTTCTCGAAGCAGGAAGCCCCTCAGGGCAGGGGTAGTTCACGTATGACAGGTGCTTTGTTCGCGAAGAAGTCTCCAGCGAGGGCCGACCCGATGACTTTGCTAGCTACCAAGAGCTTTCTCATCGAACACCGCACTCCTTGGTCCTGTACTGCCAGTAGGCCAAGATTCTGCGGTTGCAAGGCGCTGTTTCTCTCTGAGCACATGCAGCATTCGGTAGATAGAGGCCATCAATAACGCTCCAAGGAACTGGGCTGATATGGGGGAGTTGGATTCCGGACTTCCATCTTTCAAGGCAAGGGTTTTAAGCGAAGTCGTTTTCGTGTGAGCATGGCAACGCCGGACATGGGATTAGAAGACAAGGTTTTGCGGCTGATTGAGACCCTTGAAGAGATGCCTGTCCTTGACTTTGAGTTGCTTGGAAAGGCGAGCGGTTTGGGGAGCGAGGCAGAGATGATCTACAAAGGTTACGTGGCCGGCAAGGGGCTGTTGGCAAAGGCTTTCGTCAACTTCTTCAGGCTGGGGCTTCTTGACAGTTTCGTGCTTGTTCACGTTACTCCAGCTGTCCATCACATGATCCCCAAGATAACGGACTACGTCATGCGCAGTGATTTTGTCATCAGCTCATTCAGGTCCATGGGGGAAGACGAGCTCATTTTTCGTGTCCTAGTGCCGTCGGACAGAGAAAAAGAGATCGAAGAGGGATTGGGTCTCTTGCAGGGAGAAGGTCTGGTGGATCGCTTTGAGGTCTGCGTGGCTAGTCAGGCGCCAAACCGCTACAGCTTTCATCCATCAGTCTTTGATTATACCTCTGGAGTTTGGAAGGCAGACGCGAGGATGATCCCGGTTGCCCGCAGGATCCGGAAGTTTGACGTGTCTCGCGTGGACTTTGACGAGACTGACCTGAAGATCCTTCATCTGCTGAAGCGGTCATCGGCCATTGGCGTTGAGGCCATGTCGGAAGCGCTTGCTCTGGACAAGAGAGAGGTCCGTCATCATCTGGAAGAGCATGTCTTGGGTGGAGGAGATCCGTCCAGAAGCATGGTGATCGGCTCATTCCTTGACTTCTTTGACCCTGGGGTGTTCGCACCGCAGACCTTGACCATAGCTGGAATCTTTTGGCCGGAGGAGGGATTTTCCTCACTCTTCGCCGCCGAGCTTGTTGAGAACGCTTACTTGACCTTCTTCAGCGCGTGCGATTCTCGCTACTTCACCCTTTTTTATCTTCCTCCTAGCTCATTGCATCCGTTTGCGCTATTCATGGATGAGTTCGAGTCGAGATACGCTAGTTATGACTTCAGGTACTACCTGTCTCACTGGTCTTGGATGAACAAATACGGGGATCCGAAGAACCCTGCAGACATCTCTAGGCAATACGTCAACGGGGAATGGAGATTCAACGCGCAAGAGATGTTCTCTGGTTTGAAGCGTCTAGTGCAAGAAGGAGCTGGCACCACGGCAGGGCTGAGCAGCGGCGATGGCGTAGGTGGTCGTGCCGGC
>JAGDXH010000014.1:10357-15942 GCA_023256295.1 Thermoproteati archaeon | reverse complement strand
AGGAAGAAGGAAGTACTAAAGCCGAGAAATGGAACGTAGAGGTGAGCCCCTAGGGCCCATCGTGCCTCTTAGCTCCCGAGCTTGGCACCAGCAGTTAAGAGCCTCCGGCAGGGCACGCCGAGTTGAACGCCCTTTGGAGTGGGAGCTGGTTTGTTCTCTCTTTTTGCGTCTTCCTTACGACGACGGGAGAATCGCGCTTGAGAACGACGAGGAGGCTTCTGACACCGCAGGTTCTGGGCAGAAGCAGCTGCGTTCAACGCGAAAAACGAGGCTGGCCAACGCAGCAGACGTAGTCGCTTTCTCCGGATGCTTGCGAGGCGTGGAAGAGGCGCGCCCGCCAGATCGCGTGAAATAAAAAAACCTTAATAAGAGCACTCCGGTTAGCTCATGCCCTCATGGATCGACCCTCTGGCGGACGTGGTACTTATCCTGCTTGTCGGCGTGCTGGCTCCATTTCTTGCTGCTTTGATTGGAGGTGCCCTGAGAGGGGATGAGCATCCCATGAAGAGGTTGCGCTTTGAAAGCGGAAACCCGCCAGTAGGCACATCAAGAGGATTCTTTTCGATGCAATATTATCCCTACTTGCTCATGTTCGTGGCCATGGAGCCGTATGCTGTTTTCTTGTTCTTGGCTTCCATGGCCATTACCAGAGAGCCCTTTCTGTCGGCGGCTGTCGTGATATTGGGGTTGGCGCTGGCACTTCCATCCTATGAGTATGCCAAGAGCGTGGCTAAGGCTAGGCGATAATCTTGAGCGACCAAGAAGGATCCTTTTACCTTGGAGACCTTGAGACCGTTACAAAAAAAGCCATGGATTACCTCAAATCAAAAAAGCCACTCAAGTCCTTGATTGAGTGGGGAACCACGTATTCGCTTTGGCCAGCCTACCTCGTCACCGCTTGCTGTGGGACTGAGCTGGCTGCTGCCTCAGGTCCGCGTTTCGATCTAGAGAGGTTGGGTTTCCTATCGTACGGAAATCCAAGGCAATCCAACCTGGTACTCATCGACGGAACGCTGACCATCAAGATGTCGAAGGTAGTGAGGGGAGTTTGGGAGCAGATGCCCGAACCCAAGTGGGTCATAGCTATGGGCGCCTGCGTGCTAGATGGAGGTATTTTCTGGAACAGCTACAGTACTGTGTTGGCAAGAGACGTCCTTCCGATAGACGTCTACGTGCCTGGCTGTCCACCTCGCCCAGAGGCCCTCGCCGAGTCCGTGATGATATTGAAGAAGAAGATCAAAGGTGAACCGATTGAAACCTGAGAGACTGACTTACATAGGAGATCGTTTGAGACCTCTTGCAGATACGGTATCAATCGACGAAAAGGTAGGTCTCAAGGTGTCCTGTTCGCCAGAAAAGCTTCTGGTTGTCGCAAAGGCACTCAAAGAAGCGGGCTTTGACCACGTGGTTTCTGTCACCGGCGTCGACTGGCCAAAGCAGGGCAAACTGGACGCCGTGTGGCATCTCTCGAGTTATTCAGATGAGGAACTGGCAGGAGGCATCGCCCAACTCTCTTGCTATTTGTCAAGAGAAAACCCAACCGTACCCTCTCTGGCGACGGTTTGGGAGAGTGCGACGTTCCAAGAGAGAGAGGCATTTGAGATGTTTGGTATAGAGTTTCAGGGCCATCCAGATCTTCGTCAACTGTTCTTACCCGAAGAGCTGAAAGGCGTTTGGCCTTTGAGGAAAGACTTCGAGCTGAAGAAAAGGAGGGATGAGTTTTGGCGTCCCCGACGGTTCTTCCAATGACATATGAGGCCCTTTCTCAGGTATCTCAAGAGGAAGGTCTCATAGAGCTGCAGGTGGGTCCTGCCCATGCGGGATCGGGTCACATGAGGATTCTCGTCTGGGTTGAAGGCGATACCGTGGTCAAGGTTGATCCCGATGTTGGCTTTGTGCACCGTGGCGTAGAGAAGCTGAGCGAGGGCAGGCTTTACGTGAAGGCAGTACCCATGGTGGAGAGACCATCCTTGGTGGACACGGTGAATGCAAACTTGGCTTACGTCGAAGCGGTCGAGGCCCTGGCGGGCATCAAGCCCCCTCCGAGGGCAAGCTACGTGCGGGTCATAACTGCTGAGATCAGCAGGATAATCAGCCACCTATATGGTATTGCAATCTTCGGGATATTTCTCGGAACGTCGACCGTATTCATGTGGGCTTTGGCGGACAGAGAGCCATTCATAGATCTTCTGGAGGAGATGACTGGGGCCAGGATAACTTATTCTCACATAATACCTGGAGGCGTGCGCTGGGAGTTACCAGCAGACTTTGGAGACCGGATTGAGACTGCCCTTAGGTATCTAGAAAATAGGTTCAACGAGTACGAAAAGCTCTGGGTCAAAAATCCCGTCGTCGTGGCCAGAACCCAGGGCGTTGGTAGGCTTTCTCGGGAGGATGCGATCAGGCTTGGAGTCGTCGGCCCAAACTTGAGGGCTAGTGGGGTGAAGCGGGACATCAGGAAGGATAGGCCTTACGAGGTCTATGATCAGCTTGACTTCGACGTTCCAGTTCGTCATGAGGGTGATTGCTATGCGAGGCTTCTCATCAGGATAGATGAGATGAGAGAGAGCATGAAGATAATCAGACAAGCCATGAAGCAGATTCCTGATGGGAAGATCGTCTACGATGATTATTACAACAAGATGAGTCCTCTTTTCAAGAAGATCTACGATGAGGGAAGAGTCAAGATCACGCAATCCCTGACTTCATTGGCTCCTCCGCCCGGAGAGGCAGTATCTCTCGTAGAGGGAGGAAGAGGCGAGATGTTCTACTATCTGGTCAGCGATGGAACTCGCTTTCCGTATCGGTTTAGGTCTGTCACGCCGTCTTACAGGAACCTGCCTTTCTTCACTCACGTGATGCCTGGGCAGAAGTTGGCTGACGTACCAGCCATATACGGCAGCATAGACTACTTCCCACCAGAGGCTGACAGATGATGGCTTTATCTCTTTTGATCTTGGGTCTGAGCCGGCTTGAGCTTGACCTGATCTACTCTCTCCTTTACATACTGATCCTGCCCGGCTTTGCCACCGCTCTCTTGATCACTCTTTTCATAATTTGGTTTGAGAGAAAGGCAGCAGCCAGAGTGCAGATGAGGTATGGCCCTCTGTGGGTGTCAAGACGGACAGGAGGGATCATACAGCTCTTGGCAGACGGCATCAGGTTCAGTTTTCAGGAGTTCATACTCCCAGCCGGAGCAGATGCTCTTCCTTTTGTCTTCTTACCAGGTCTCCTCCTCTCTTTTTCTCTCATGCCTGTGGTGTTCACGCCTGTGGCCCCCGCCTATGCCATCCTGTTTCCAGCGGGTTACACGCTGATCTTGGCAGCGGCTTTCACCATGATAATCCCAGTGCTCTTGGTGGTCCTGGGCTGGGCAGCCGACAACAAGTTCTCGTTTCTAGGTTCTCTGAGGGAGGCCTACCTCCTGATATCCTACGAGGTTCCTTTCTTGATCTCGGTTGCTTCCATGTTTTTGGTATACAGGACGCTTGACCTGAGCTTTGCCGTTTTGGAGCAGAGAAGCCTTCCTGGGTTGCTCGCAAACCCGCTGGCGGCCATCGTGTTTTTGTTGGTCGTGATCAGGTCGACTGGGCGCGTGCCGTACGACATCGTGGAAGCAGACAGCGAACTCGTGTTTGGACCGTATACGGAGTACAGCTCGCTTATGTTCGGGCTTGTGATGGGTGTTCCTTACATGGAGCTGTACGGATACAGTCTTTTCTTCTCAGTCCTCTTCTTGGCTGGTTGGCTGCCGATCTCTGGTACCGGCTGGCTAATGGGTTTCATGGTGCCCGCAGTGGTAACGGTGCTCAAGGCGCTGATCGTCATGTGTTTTTTGGTGTTTCTCAGATCCGTCTATCCTCGCTTCAAGCTCAACAGGGCCATGGAAGTCGGTTGGGGCTGGGTGATGTACCTGGCTTTGGCGGGTCTTCTGCTTTCGGTGATTGAAGTTGCCATTGGGTGGTAAGGTTGAGCGAAGAAAAGCAGACGAAGAACGTAGGTCCCATGGAAACGATAAGGGGTCACGTGGGCGCTTTGGCCACGGGCTTCAAGTACCTTGTGGATCCTCATCGGATGACATTGGACTACCCAGCAGAGGTCATGGAATTGCCTGAACGCTACAGGGGTTTCTTCAGGCTTTTGGACGACAAGTGCATAGGTTGCGGCCTGTGCGAAGTCATTTGTCCATCCGGAGCGATCTCCATGATCAACCTGCCTCCACCTGTTAACCGGCCTGCTGCCCAACCGACGGCAGCTGGGCGTCCGGCGCAGCAGCCAGTTAGACCCAAGAAACGCCCGATCATAGACTGGGGCCTTTGCATATTTTGCTACTTCTGCGTGGACATCTGCCCGACAGAGGCCTTCGAGCGTTCGGGAATTCACGACCTGGCCTACGTCAGGGAGGACCAGTACAGGCCAACTTTTCATGGCTTTCTGGCCTTCCCGAAGAGTCCTTCAGAGGGAGCGAAGAGGGTAGTCTCGAAAACTGATCTCAAGAAGGGGATAAGATATGAGCCTGCTCATCGAGGTCCTGCTGACGGTGGGAGCGTTAACGTTCATGCTGTTATCCGTGCTCGTGGTGGAGCACAGGTCCATGATATATTCTGCCTTGATGCTGGCTTTTCTTGGCCTGCTGAACGCTGCCCTCTTGTATTCTCTTGGCTTTCCTCTTCTTGCGTTTGTCCAGATCGTCATATACGTTGGGGCCAGCGTCCTGTTTTTGGCGGTCTCCATATCGCTGTTGAAAGAGCCGCCCGAAGCCCACACAGGTATGGGCAAGCCCGTCCTGGCTTTTGTCTCGCTGGTTGCCCTCGGGATTGCTCTGCTCGCATCTCTGGCCCAAGGATTCGGTTATTCCGTGAAACTCGTGAGTTACGTGCTGACGGCTTCCAGACTGGTTGCCCATGGAGGAACGGCTGTGCTGCTGATCTTCGTTTTGCTTGCAGTCACGATGACTGTCTCAGTGACGGTTTCCACGACAAGGGGTGAGAAGGCATGATTGGAATAGGGTACCTCTTTGTGTTCGCGGCATCTGTGTTCGCGGCATCGATGGGTGGGTTCGGAGTGATAATGCACAGGAATCCGATAAGGATGTTGCTCAGCCTTGAAGTTTCCTTCAATGGTTTCCTGCTGTTGTTGCTTTGGTCGTCGTGGGCCGTCGGTGATCCGGTGATGGCCTCAGGCCTCGGCTTGATTGGGATTGGCGTATCATCTGCAGAGCTTGCGCTCATGGTGAGCATAATGATGGCTCTGTTCAAGGGAGGCTACATAAGGCGTCTCGACGAAGAAGAGCTCGACCAGGGCGAGAGCTCAAAGGGGGAGGCGAGCACCGTTGGCTGATGCTCTTGGTCTCTACGTGCTTCTTCTGCCCTTTGCGGTTGCGTTGGTTGAGGGAGGGCTTGGCAGATATCTGCACCCGAAATTCATGGCCGGCCTTTCCGCTTTGGCGGCAGCTGTTCCGGGAATCTTTGCGGCTTTGGAGATGATCTCGGGGGGGTATCAGTATGTCTTCCTGTCCGCAGGCGGGCTCGGCCAGTTTTCCGTGCTCATTGACGGGCTGAACTGGCCCGTAGTTGCGGCCATAT
>JAGDXH010000014.1:7431-10347 GCA_023256295.1 Thermoproteati archaeon | reverse complement strand
TCCATAGTCAGCTCCGCGGTGTCCATGTACTCCGTTCCATACATGAGGACTAGGTTCGAGGACCTCGGAACCGATGGCTGGGGGACCTACTTCGCTCTGTACGTTCTCTTCTTCTCTGCCATGTTTGGGATGGTTGAGTCAAATAACTTCATCTTGTTCTACGTTTTTCTGGAGCTGGCGCTCGTGCCGTCCTTTCTTCTCATATTGTTCTACGGGTATGGCAACAGGGGTCGCATATCCATGATGTACTTCATATGGACGCACGTAGGGGCACTCACTTTCCTGCTGGGGGCTCTGATTTACGGCTCCGTGCTTGGTACATTCAACTTCTATCCGGTCCCTTCGGTGGCTCCGCTGGCAGCGCTGGCTCCTCTGGTCGCGGCGCTTCTTCTGGTCGGGCTGCTGATCAAAATGGCGGCCTTTGGTGTGCATGTCTGGCTTCCTTACGCTCATGCCGAGGCACCGACTCCGATTTCTGCTCTCCTCTCTCCGAACCTCATCGGGATTGCGGGCTACGCATTGGTCAGGATGCCCTTGGCCTTGTTTAGGCCATTGCTGCTTTCTGCGCAGTGGATCCTTCTGGCTGTGGCGCTGCTCACGGTGTTCTATGGCGGGCTCCTCGTGTTTCGGCAGACAGATTTGAAGAGGCTCCTAGCTTACTCGAGTATCGCTCAAATGGGTTACATCCTTCTCGGCATAGCTTCCTTCAGTCCACTGGGAATTGCCGGTGCCATGCTGCAGTATTTTGCCCATGCCATAGGGAAGTCGGTGCTCTTTTCCTCAGCTGGTGTGATGATAACCGAGAATGAGGGGCTGCGCGACGTGCGCAAGATGGGTGGTGTCGCGAAAAGCATGCCGTACACTGCTTCTCTTTCCCTTTGGGGATTCATGAACATATCTGGCTTGCCTCCATCCGTTGGCTTCTTCAGCAAGCTCTTCATACTGCTGGGGATTGCGTCCTTGGCAGCTCAGGGGCCTGCAGGCCTTTTCGTGTTCGTACTCGTCTTGATCAGCCTTGGCCTCACTCCAGCGTATTCCTTCTTCGCGATGAAAAAAGTGTTCTTTGGCCCTTCCCAGTCTAGGTTTACCGAAGGAGGGTTGTGGATGCTGCTCCCCTCGGCCGCGATTGGAGCTTTCGGCCTTTTGGCCTTCCTTTTCCCTGGCTTCATGGTGGGACCGCTCTTGAGCTTCTTGAGGTGAGTTGAATGACAGTGTCTTTTCTGGAGCTTGTTTGGGCTCTTCCGATGATGGGCTCGGCGATGTCTCTGCTTGCAGGCTCTAGATGGAGGAGAGCGACGTCTCTGCTTTCCATTTCCCTCATAGGAATATCTGCCCTGCTTGCGGCTTTTGGATTGGCGGTGGCTTGGTCTTCGGGTTTCAGAGTACTTCATTTCTCAGTGGGGTGGTTCGCCGTGGCCGGAAAAGCAGTTGGCGTTGGGGTTATGCTGGACGGGCTTTCCGCCGTGCTGTCCACCGCGGTATCCCTGATCTCCTTTCTCATCTCAGCTTACAGCTATAGCTACATGGCCGAAGACGAAGGCATGGGGAGATATTGGTTCTTCTTTGACTACTTCGTTGGTTCCATGCTGATGTTGGTTCTCGCCAGTAACCTTGTCCTCTTGCTTGTCGGCTGGGAAGGGACAACTCTTTCGTCTTATGCCCTGATTGGGCACTGGTACACGGACGAGGAGGACAGGTGGGTAGGCGACAAGGGAAGGCGGGCCTTTGGAGTACCCATGTGGTCTACTCCAAGCAGTTCAGCGGTCAGGGCCATGGTCTTCACGAGCTTTGCGGACATCGGCTTCATGATAGGAGTCGGTATGCTGTACGGGGCAGCGGGCACGTTCAGCCTTTTGGCTATTTCCAAAGAGATGCCCGTCATATTGGATAGACTTCAGGCCCAAGGACTCCTCATACCGTTTCTGATACTCTTCAGCATGGGAGCCTTTGCAAAGAGCGCTCAGTTTCCCTTCCACGAGTGGTTGGTAACGGCCATGACGGGTCCTACAAGCGTCAGCGCGCTGATACACGCGGCTACAATGGTTAACGCTGGCGTTTACTTCATGCTGCGCTTCATGCCTATGTTCCTTTCGGGGGCTTCTGCAGATGACTTGACATCCAGCATCTTGCCGTTCTTCCTGTACGTAGCTCTCATAGGTGCATTCACGGCTTTTATGATGGCCTCTCAGGCTATGGTTTCAAACGAACTGAAGCTGATACTGGCTTACTCAACGTCTTCCCAGTTGGGATACATGTTCCTCGCGGTTGGACTGGCGCCATTCACACAGCCCTCGCTTGCGTTCTTCGCCGCTCTTTCCCATCTGTTGAGTCAGGCCCTCTTTAAGGCTGCGCTCTTCTTGGCAGCTGGTGCGCTCATCCACGCGTTTTCATCCAGATACATAAAGGACATGGGAAGGGCCTGGGCTGGCATGAAGGCAACTGCCTTGGCCTTCGCCCTGGCCTCTCTTTCTTTGGCCGGTATACCTCCTCTCTCTGGTTTTTGGGACAAGGACCTCATACTCGATCTGGCCTACAAGGCCGGGATATGGGGGGCGTATGGTTTGGGGTTGGCAGGGGCGTTCTTCACGTCCTTCTACGCCTTCAGGGCCTTCATGCTGATCTTCTTTGGGCCGGGAGAAGGTCACAGGGTTGGCATCAGCGTTCACGAGCCAAGCGCATGGATGCTCTTGCCCTATGCAGCGCTTTCGGGGCTGACGCTCGCTTATGGGATCATTTGGCCTGGAGAACACGGTGCTGCCTCTCTTCTGTACAGTCTGGTCTCCAAAGACTCTCCTGCGCCGCTAGTGGTTTTTCAGATCTCTCTCTCCCCCTCCTTGGTAGCTCTGTCGCTTGGGATTGCGGTAGCGGGCTTGGCTTTTGCGGTGTTCGCATACGCAGGAAGGCGGGAGTTGAACA
>JAGDXH010000014.1:5319-7421 GCA_023256295.1 Thermoproteati archaeon | reverse complement strand
TGAACACGTCCTCCTTGCCTGCAAGCAAGGCCATCAGCTCGTTTCTCTACGACAGGTGGTTGATAAATTCCCTGTACTACCGCGTCATAGTCGATGGCTTCGATTGGCTTTCTAAGACCTTCGAGCGTTTTGAGAGCCAAGGTTTCGACAGGGCTTACAACGTTTGGCTGCCATCGGCTTTCGTCAAGGCGAGTCGGAAAGTACGCAAGCTTCAGGGGAAGGGTTCCATAACGACGTACCTGGCAGCGATGTTCGCGGGGGCACTGATCTTGCTGTTGATCTACATGCTCCTGGTGATCTACCCTTGATGATACCAACACCTGTGGTTGCATCCCTGTTTCTGCTCGGAGCGCTTGTTGCCTTGCTTCCTTTGCTTGGACGGATCTTGAAAGGGGCATCTTCATATGTGGTTCAGGGCGTGATGTTACTAGTGGCTCTCGCATGGGCAGCTTTGTTCCTAGATGGACTTCCACTCATACGCGGGACAGGCTGGTTCAGGGTGGACGCGTTGTCCGCCGTGGTTTCAATGACAGCTGCCTCTGTGGGCTTTTTGGTTGCCTCTTCCTCCCGCAGGCTTCGCAACGACTGGCAGTTTCAGCTTGTTCTCTCTTCGGGCGTTCTAGGGACCGTGATGCTCGCATCCTCCGCCGACCCCTTGATCTTGCTGGTCTCTTGGGGGCTGGTTTCTGTTTCCGGCTACTCCCTGCTAGCACTGGCGGGAGATAGGAGTTCCTTGGTTGGTTCCATAAAGTACGCATTCATGAGCGCTCTCTCTTTCCAGCTCTTGAGGGTCGCGATATGCCTGATGTTCGCGGGAAGCGGAAATCCCCGTCTGGTTGCCTTGGGGGCCATGCTCTTCTTGGTGGCTCTGGGCTTCAAGGCCGGCATCCCGCCGTTCCACATGTGGCTTCCGGACGTTTACGGTTTTGCGGAGCCGGTCTCTGTCTCTGGGTTGTCGGCGATCATGAAGCTTGGCGCGTTGGCCCTTGCCATAAGGCTGACGGAACAGACCGTCCTTGCGCTCGGGCAGCCAGAGGGTCACGTGATGGTGCTTGTTCTTGTTCTGCTTTCGGCTGGTTCAATGTTGATTGGGAACTTGGGGGCACTCACTCAGGATGACGTGCAGCGCATGATGGCTTATTCCAGCATAGCGCAAGTTGGCTATGTGCTCATGGGCATATCCGCGTTCGACGCAGCCTTGGTTTACGGTCAGCCACACGTGGCCTACGAGGCCTTGCTGGGAGTCTTCCTCTTCATTCCATCCTATGCACTTTCCAAGGCTGGGATATTTTCCATGCTGGCCGGCTTCAAGGGAAGAGCTGGTACTGGCGTTCAAGCCCTGGCAGGTTCCAAGGCGCCTGAGTCAGTTTCCGCTTCGGTGGTCCTTCTGAACCTGCTGGGAATGCCACCTCTTCTTGGCTTTTGGGCTAAGCTCCTGGTGTTTGAGGCCGCCGCTTCCTCTGCCATTCCGGTTTTCTACGCTTTGGGTCTTCCTTGGTACGCCCTCTACGGGATCGCGAACAGCGCAATATCCGTGTTTTATTACCTAAAGGTGCTGAGGGCTGTCTACTCCTCGGGCAAGGTGGAAGCGGATCATCTCCATCTGAGGGTTGCGGAATTGGGATCGGCTGCCCTCTTGGTCTTGGCCGGCCTGATCGTTCCGCTGCTGGTACTTTGACTTCCTTGCGCCTCGGTCTCTCACGTGAGTTTTTGCCAGTTCGTAGGAGACGTTCAGCGAGTTGTGGTATGCTTCTGGGTTACCGACGCTCAGCCAGACCTCATCATCATCCATCACCAAGGCAACGACGCGCCCCTCTTTTGCTAGCTCAGAAATTCCATCGGTCAGCTCGGACTCTCCGGTCCTACCTGGCTTGACGCTGCTGATGGCGCTCATGGAGCGCGCGGAGAAGGCGTAGACCGCGGTGATTGCCAGGTTCGATGGGGGGTTGGGAAGCTTTTCGAAAGCTTCTTCTACCTGGACCCTCCCTCCCGCCTCCTTTCCGATGATCACCCCTCCTTTGAACGGCCCTCTGACCCTTCTCACCAGCAAGGCAGCGTCTGCCCCTCCCTCTACCTCGGCCCGCATCAGAGATAGGAGGTTT
>JAGDXH010000014.1:0-5309 GCA_023256295.1 Thermoproteati archaeon | reverse complement strand
GTCGTCCGCATGCACAAAAAACGGTGAGTCGGAAACGAATTCCTTGGCCCTGGCAACGGCATCTGCAAATCCAAGAGGTGATGGCTGGTGGGCAAAGTACGCCTGCTGATCTGACGCCAGCAAGTACGTCACAAGTGGGTCTTTTTTCTCCCCTACTACGAAGCATATATCTTGGGCGCCTGCTGCCTTCAAGGCGTCAACAATGAGCTGCACTATGGGCACTACGACGAGCTTGCCTCCCTGGGAAGAAAATAGGGGAAGCATGCCCTTTGGTATCGCCAAGGTGCTCGGACTCATCCTGCTGCCTCTTCCTGCTGCCGTCACGACTGCCTTCATGGGTTGATTTTGCTGGGCGGCAGGTTATAAGATAAGTGCTTCTTGCTTGTGTACGATCTAAGGGAACATCCGTTTCTGCGTTGAAACGCTTGTTCCTGAGTCGTTCCTAATAAGCCGGGGCTGAGATATATCGTGAGATGTCGACTAAAGTTTCGGTTGCGCTTGCGGTCTTGACTTTGATGCTTCTCCAGGCGGGAGCAGCTTCCTTTGCCCTGTCGTCTGGGCCATCCATGGGTGGAGTTTCCATGAACTCTTCCACAAACGCCTCTCTTCAAGCTACCGCCAATTCTGGCGGGATTTCGATTTGGGGGTCTTCCAACTCTTCGTCTAACTCGGCAACCGGTTCGTTGTCAACAACTGCCTCGAACGTCACGCTGCCTGCTGGAGGCGGAGGAACTGGGGGCCGCGCTTCGGGGTCCTGGAGATACGAAGCCGGTTCAAAGGGAGGTCTCGTTTACGGAAGCTCAGCGTCGAGTTCTGGTGGGGAGGTCGAGTTCCTGCTCTACGTGGCAAACGTCGGCAGTAGTCCAGCCTACGTCTACACGGGCTTTCCAGAGAGCCAGGTGGTCATCCTGTCTCTCACAGGTGGTCTTGTGTGGTCCTCATCCTTTGGGAAGTTCTACCCGATGATAGTGATGCAGTTGGAGCTGAAACCTGGTCAAAACATGAGCTGGAGTTACGCTTGGGGGCTGACTTACGACTCTGGAAAGGTTGTACCAGACGGATCCTACGTGGCCTTGGCCTCTGTGATGGGTCACTCTGCCGGGACATACGAGATAGCCGTAAAAGATGGACAGGCTAGGGTAATGAACTTGGACTTTGGTTTTCACAGCCCCTCTTCAACGCTGGTTGGTGGCCAGGCCGTCCAGTTCAACGGGACTGTACTGCGTTTCAACGTGACATCTCACGGGCGCGTTTCCGTGATCAAAGTCGACATCAGGCACATTGAGGCTGGACTTTTCAACGTTTCCCGTCTCCTATCTGAGCTGAGGCCAAATGGATCTTCATTTGCCATAAGCGAAAACGGCACGCTCTTCATAGCTATGAGCTCCTATGGTCAGCACGGGAAAGGTTTGGGGAGGCTGTTTGTCGTGAACGGTACCCAGATCAGCTACTACCTGATCTCCAACAGCACCGGGAAACTGAGGGAAAAGGAGACGCTTAGCTTGGAGCCCAGCCCCTCATTCTTGTCCAAGTTGGGCCTGACTCCCTCTGGTGCCGCAACCATTTTGAGTGCTTTCTCTTCCAACGTAACGTCACAGGTGCGTCTGCTTCAGAATGCAACGCTCACAGGAAATGCCACCCTGAGCATTGGACGCATAAGAGCCTTGATAAGCGAAAAGGTGGGCGTCGAAAAACGCTTGGTGAGCATCATCATCCTTTCCAATGAGGAAGGGAGGGTCTCAGGATTCACCCGTGGTCTGCTCCAAGGGGCAGA
Organism: Thermoproteati archaeon; assembly: GCA_023256295.1. GTDB lineage: Archaea > Thermoproteota > Thermoprotei_A > Marsarchaeales > UBA168 > UBA168. Next base: position 3,535 of record JAGDXH010000014.1, on the reverse strand, counting down.
AGCGCTGGAGCGCGCGGTCAGCACGCAGCTTAACGTCACAGAGAAGATGGGGTTGCAGGTACCAACTTCGGCTCTTTCCTACTTTGCGCTTGGAAAGGGTAACTTGACGCTGGCACAGGAGAGCGCGAAGTCGGGCGACTACGTTGAGGCAACGACTTATGCCAAGGCATCCATGAAGGAGTTTCAGTTGGCATTGGTCTCAGATGCCCATGCCAGGTACGAGAACGGCGTGGGCGACTTGACGGATAACTCCTTTGTCAACGTTACCGGTAAGATAGAAGCGGCGTGGAAGATCGAGAATGCCACGGCAGCGCTTGCTGCTCGGGTTGCCTCGAGCAACCAGACGGTTCTGAACCTCATTGTTTCTGCGAAGGCCGAGCTTGATGCCGCATCCTCTTCAGCCTCTACTGGTCAGTACGCGCAAGCCAACCTTGATGTGAGCACCGCGCTTGCCGACCTCAGGCTGGCCTTTTTGGACATGGCGGGCTGAGGTCGCTCGGGCCTCACAAAAAGCGGTATTTTTTGCTCCTCCTCGCTCAAGCCACCGTGGTGTCCTTTGAATTGAAAGGCCTCGTTGACCTCAAGATAGGGGTAGATCAGCAGTCTTCTTCCCTGTGGAAGCACAAGGAGGTCACCGAGTCTCTCTTCATAGGGTGTGATGCTATCTCCTATTATGCCTGAGGCAAGCACTTCTTCCTTTGTCATTACCTGAAAGTCGGGAAAGTTATCGTGCAGGTAGCTTTTGACCTCATTCGGGTGTCTTGTCTTTAGAAACATGGCCCTGGAGTCCCCGTATGGGGGGAGCTCGAGCAGTGAGAGCAGTTCTCTCGGAGGTACTTGGGCCGGATCGACCTCCACTTGACCGTGGTCAGCTGTTGCCAGCAGCGTGTAGCCCTTTGCCTTTGCTGCTACCTCTTCGAAGAACTCAAGAAGATCCCTTGCAGCTTCGCCAGCCTCTTGGCTGTAGGGACCGTAGTGGTGCGAAAGCGTGTCAACGTAGGGGACGTAGACGTACAGGAATCTGCGCCCTGGCTTCTCAAGCTCCCTTTCTACGTTTGTCTTCAAGTCCCAAAGGTCAAAGTAGGGGACGATGTGCGAGAAGCCGTCATCGTCGAAGTTGGACATGGGGGTGTTCGAGACCGGTTTTGGCAGCACGGCGGTGCAGTTCACCCCTGAAGCAGAGAGCCTCTTTCCAATCCTTTCACCGGAGGATACCAGCTTTTCGTATGGTACGGGAATCTGTGGCCCAGCCGGGTAAGCGACGGAAAGCATGTTCACTATGCCCCCCATCTCCCGGACAAACGTCTGAAAGCCCAGCACTCCATGCTCTGACGGCTTCTTGGCCGTGAACAGTGTGGTCAACGCGGTAGCCGTGGTGGAGGGAAAAACGCTGGTTATCTCGTGATGAGGGTAGTCCAGCACGCCTGCTTTCTCCATTGTGCTTATGCCGAGGGCGTCAAACAGAAAGAGCGCCAGCCCGTCGTTTTGAGGCACGCTGGCATCAAGAGGTTTTCCTTCGTGATCGACTTCAAAGTACTCCAGCACGGTTTGGCTGACGTTATAGAATCCTTTTCCTTCGTAGTCTGGTTTGGTCATCATGTTGAACCTTTATGGTCCGGGGAACGATTTAAGCCTGAGGTGGCAAAAACCCTTTTTTGCGCCGCCAGTTTCCCAAGTCTTGTGCCTGATCTTGAAGGTCGGCGGTTCGGTCTTGGCGACTCCACTGGACCCAAAGCTGCTGAAGGGGTATGGAGATGTCCTGAGGGCATACATAAACTCTGGGGGGCGTTTGGGCGTGGTGGTTGGAGGCGGCGACGTCTCAAGGAGCTACGTGCGCGCTGCATCAGCCCTGGGGCTCCCCGAGGTGGAAAGAGACCGGCTCGCCATAGGAGTATCAAGGCTCAACGCCAGATTGCTCTGCTTGGCAACGCTTGGCGAGAGGGCCCCAAAAGTGGCTGTTTCCTTGGTCTCGGCTGTACGCGCGTTTGAGGAACTTGGCTACGTATTCATGGGAGGGCTGCGCCCGGGCATGACCACGGATTACGTGGCGCTCCAGCTCGCGCAGGCCTTGGGATGTGGCACGCTTCTGAAGGCTACCGATCAGAAGGGCGTCTACGACTCTGACCCGAGGAGCAACCCTGCTGCTAGGCTGCTAGACCGCCTTTCTTATTCAGATCTCTCTTCTTTGGTCGGTCCCTCCCAGCACACTCCTGGGATGCACGCCATACTCGATCCGCTGACCGTGTCGAGGCTTCCTGCCACTGGTATCAGGATGATTGTGTTCGACGGTCGGGATCCTGAGAACGTCAGGAGGGCTTTGAGCGGTGACAGGCTGGGCACGGAGATCTCTGCCAGACAAGCTTAAAAAAAACGAGTGGATTTTCCTATGGACAAAGAAAGCGTGGATAGGTACAGGTTGCTTCGCCTTCTCCGTTCTCTTTCTACCAAGATCGGTAGAGGAACGGAGTTCGTATCTCTCTACATACCACCAGGCCGTCCCTTGGGCGACGTTTCCGCAAACCTCAGAGAGGAATACGGGACCGCTGGTAACATCAAGTCCAGGGTCACCAGAAACCACGTTCTGGATGCGTTGGAGAGCATACAGCAGAGGCTCAAGCTCTTCAAAGAGGTGCCTCCAAACGGTTTGGTGATATTCTGCGGTGCTGTCCCACAAGAGAATGCGGCTGGAAGCGAGAAGACGGAGATATTCGTCATAGAGCCTCCAAAGCCTGTTCCGTTCTATTTGTATCGATGCGATAGCAGGTTCTACCTTGACCCCCTTCTTGCGTCGCTTAGCGACGAGAAGTCCTTCGGACTGCTCGTGATAGGCCGCGATGAAGCTGGTATAGGGGTGGTCAGCGGTAAGGACCTGCGCGTGTTGGGGACGATGACCTCTGGTGTACCTGGCAAGGTAAGAGTGGGCGGGCAGTCTGCCAGAAGGTATGAGAGGGTGCTAGAGCAGCTGGTGCACGAGTTCTTCGTCAGGGTGGCAGAGCGCGCTAACAAGGAGTTCATGGCGATCCCGAACCTCCAGGGTCTGTTCGTCGGGGGGCCCGGGCCGACCAAGGAGGATTTCTTGAAGGAGGGCCTTCTCGACTATCGCTTGAGGGACAAGGTGCTTGAGGTTGTGGATCTTGGATACAGCGGCGAAGAGGGCTTGAGGGAGCTTGTCAACAGGATCGCGCCAAAGTTGAAGGAAGTGAGCTATGCTGAGGAGATCGAGGTCTTCGAGCAGCTGAAGCAAGCCCTGTTCGAGAGGCCAGAGTCCGTTGCGCTGGGCGAAGAGGAGGTGCAGAAAGCCTTCAAGGATGGGAGAGTCAAGAAGTTGCTGATATCAGAGGCCTTCGACGTCCCGTATCTTCTGGTGCGTTGCGTCAGGTGCGAGGGTGAGCTCTTTGTGAAGGCCAGTGAAAGCCCATCGAAGTGCCCGTTTTGCGACGGCGGAGTGGAGGTTGTGAGGGAAGAATCTGGACTGGATCACTACATGGACTTGGCACTGGAGGCAGGAGCGGACATACAGATCTTTTCAGCGACG
>JAGDXH010000061.1:32244-33544 GCA_023256295.1 Thermoproteati archaeon | reverse complement strand
ATCTTCAGGAAATATGGAATTCCCGTTCCTGTCTTCAGGGTTATAAGAAGCGAGATGGCCAGCTCGGGGGAGATAGACATAAACAGCCTGGTGGCTTCACTCATACGCGATCGGATAAAGAGCGGGAAGGCCATAGTGGAAGGGAGGGCAGCCTTTCTCTTCCTTCTTGAGCCGGCAACGCTGAAGGTGCACCTCGTTGCCCCGTTTCAGGTACGCGTGCTTCACGTCTCAGACTACAGGAAGATCGACTACGAGAAGGCCCTGGAAGCCGTCCGGCTTGACGACGAAGCCAGGAGGTCCTTGGCACAGAGGGAGAGCAAGACCGATGCAAATGACCCTACCGTCTATGACGTGACCATAAACACGGCTGCTTGGAACGCTTGGGACAAAATAGCGGACCTGATAGTTTACCACTACAACCAGAAGAGCTTCATGCTCGGAACAGGACTGGCTCAGACCGTGGGGAAGGTTGACAAGATCACTGTTTTGGTGGGCGCACCACTTGAGGACGGAAGCGAGAAGGTTGCGCTTGACAGCTATCAGATGAACTCGCTTGGGGTAGGCCCAGGTGACATCGTCAACCTAGAGAACAACATCTGGGGATTCATAAGGGTCAGGAAGAAAGCCAAGGTGGTGGCCCAAGACAAGGATGATGAGGGGAAGGGGTATGTCAGGCTGACGCCCGATCTTATGAGTCAGGGCTTCTACAAAGGAGAAACAATTGACGTGACGCGCGCGCGAGCCAGTAGGAGCTTCTGATAGGTTCTTCGGGGGGCTCTTCGAGGGCTGAGATAAACTTATTCGTGACCTGTAGCATATCCCTAAGTTGATAGAGATAAGATGGCACGGGAGAGGGGGACAAGGAGCCGTGACGGCCGCCGAGCTCTTGGCGAAGGCGGCTGTCAAGAACGGACTTTACGCCCAAGCCTTTCCCAGCTTCGGAGCTGAACGCACTGGTGCCCCGGTCCTCGCTTTCACCAGGATAGACAAGGAGTTCATAAGGAACAGGAACCAAGTATACGAACCTGACATAGCCATAGTTTTAGATCCAACGCTCCTCTTCATGGTAAAACCTGCTGCTGGGCTGAAGGAAGGAGGGGTGCTCATCGCCAACACGCAGAGGAGTCTTCAAGAGATCAGGCAGGCGACGGGCTTCTCCGGGAAAGTCGCCGTTGTGGATGCCACCGACATAGCTTTGAAGTACCTCAAGGCAAATATAACCAACACAACCATGCTTGGAGCAGCAGCAAAGCTTGTGCCTGGGATAACCTTGGATGCGGTGATAGAGCAGGTCAGGATG
>JAGDXH010000061.1:31703-32058 GCA_023256295.1 Thermoproteati archaeon | reverse complement strand
ACGGATGCGGGTACGGTTTTGAATCCTCCGAACTCAGTGTTGCTCAACAAGACCGGTAGCTGGAGGACCTTTAGACCCGTGATCGATCAGGATAAGTGCATTGACTGCCGGATATGTCTGTTGGTCTGCCCAGACTCAGTCATCACCAAGGAGGACGTACAGACAGGAAAGCACAGCTACAGGTATAACATAGATTACGACTTCTGCAAAGGTTGCTTGGTCTGCGAAAACGAGTGCCCGGCCAAGGCGATTTCTCACGTCTCGGAGGCGGTGTAGATGTCGAAGACCGTGCTGGAGGAGAAGAGGGGCGCAAAGACAATACTCAGCGGCGATCAGGCGGTCGCAGAGGCCGCCA
>JAGDXH010000061.1:28111-31693 GCA_023256295.1 Thermoproteati archaeon | reverse complement strand
GAGTACGATATAGACTATGACTTTTGCAAGGGATGCCTCGTGTGCGAGAACGAGTGCCCCGCGAAGGCCATAACTCACATAGAGGAGGAGAAGTGACATGTCGACCACCGTTCTTGACGAGAAAAGAGGGACAAAGACGATACTTAGCGGTGATCAGGCCTTAGCCGAAGCGGCAAAGATGGCCAACATCGACGTGGTCAGTGCCTATCCCATCACTCCCCAGACCATAATTGTTGAAACGCTTGAGCACATGATAGCGAACGGCGAGCTCAAGGCTAAGTTCATCCCCGTTGAGTCGGAGCACTCTGCGATGAGCGCAGCCGTTGGTGCCAGCGCCGCGGGTGCGAGGGTGTTCACCAGCACCGCGTCCCAGGGGTTGGCACTTATGCACGAGGTAGTCTACATAGCCTCGTCTCTGAGGCTTCCCATAGTGATGGCGGTGGCAAACAGGGCTCTCTCGGCTCCGATCAACATATGGAACGACCTGAGTGACGCCATGGCTGAGAGGGAATCTGGATGGATTCAGTTCTTTGTGGAGACCGTGCAGGAAGCCTTTGACACGACCGTGGAGGCGTTCAAGATAGCTGAGGATCCAAGGATATCTCTGCCCGTCATGGTTGGTCTTGATGGGTACATACTCAGTCACGAGTACGAGCCCATTGAGCTCCCGTTCCAAGATCAGGTGGACAAGTACCTTCCAAGGAGACAGCCCACGGTGAAGCTAGATCCTGCGAAGCCCGTTTCCATGGGCACGCTGGGTCCTCCTGAGCTCTATTTCGAGATAAAGTACAGGCAGGAAAGAGCAATCGACACGGCTCTCCCCATCATACAAGAGCTGGATGACGACTTCGCGCAGCACTTCGGTAGGCGGTATGGGCTGATCGAGAAGTACAAGCTGGAAGATGCCGACTACGTGCTAGTGACCATGGGATCTGTGAGCGGTACAGCCAAGGAAGAAGCCGACAGACTGAGAGAGCAAGGCATGAGGGTCGGAGTGCTTAAGGTCAGGCTCTTTAGGCCGTTCCCGAAGCAGCTCGTGGTAGATGCCTTGGCAGGCGCAAAGGGCATAGGTATACTGGATCGGTCCATGCCCATGGGATCCAGTGCACCTTCGCTGGCTCAGGACGTCATGGCCTCATTGATGCAGGCAAGGCAGTACCCGACCTCCATAGTCAGCTTCGTCTCTGGGATAGGCGGCAGGGACATGAAGCTGACTGACTTTGAGCAGATGTTCCAGGAGATAAAGACGGCTGTAGATGGGAACATCGCCTACAGGATATCCTATCCTGCCTTGAGAGGGTGAATGAGATGACCGAACTCTACAAGACCATAAAGGACATTCCGACCACGGAAGGCATACTTGCCCCGGGCCATGCGCTGTGCGCCGGGTGCGGTGCTGGAACCATACTGAACATAGTCGGAAGGGTCGCAGGCAAGAACGTCATAGTGGTGAGCGCTACTGGCTGCGTGGAGGTCACCACGACCTATCTTCCTTACTCCGCGTGGCGGGTTCCATGGATACACAACGCTTTCGAGAATTCGGCGGCCACTGCCTCTGGGGTCAGGGCCGCGATAGACATAATGAAGGAAAAGTACGGTTACTCCGAGGATCCGAGGATCCTGGTGGTTGCTGGGGACGGAGGCACAGCTGACATAGGGCTTCAGTCTCTCAGCGGCATGCTTGAGAGGGGAGACAGAGTCACGTACTTGCTCTACGACAACGAGGCTTACATGAACACTGGTATACAGAGGAGCGGGTCAACTCCATACGGGGCTTGGACCACCACCAGCTGGGAAGGAAAACCAGAGATGAAGAAGGACATGATGGGTATAGTCACTGCTCACCACATACCATACGCGGCCACGGGATCGCCTGCGTACATATTGGACCTCGCTAACAAGGTCAAGAAAGCCTTGGACGCCGAAGGTCCATCCTTCCTCCACGTGCTCTCTGACTGCAACTTGGGATGGAGGCATGACTCAAAGATATCGGTCGAGGTGACGAGGCTGGCGGTTCAGACAGGGTTGTGGCCGCTTTATGAAGTGGACCACGGCGTCACCAAGTTGACGGTACCCGTTCCCAAGAGGAAGCCTGTGGAAGAATACCTCAAGGTGCAGGGGAGATTCAAGGGTCTCACGCCAGACAGGATAAAGGTGATACAGGCGTACGCCGACCAGCTGGCCCAAAGGTTTGGCCTCGGACCAGTGGGCTGAAGTTCAAGCGAATTTTTTCGCTTTTCACTTTCTGGGAAAGGGTTATAGACGCAGGCATGGGAAGAACCTGCGTTGCACTTGAGAGAACCACTGAGGCAAAGGCTGCAGAGGGTCATAATCAAGCTCAACACCCAAGTGGCCAAGCTGAAGCAGGAGGAATACGGCATGGAGGTTAGAGAAAAGGGTCTGATAAGCAAGGCCACCGATGCGGTGGCTGCCGGCGACCAAGAGAGGGCCAAGATTTATGCGAACGAGGCAGCGGAGTTGAGGAAGGCCGCAAAGACGGTTTTTTCGACTGAGATCGCGCTTGAGAGGGTAGCGCTGAGGCTGGAGACAGCGCTGAACCTCGGGGACTTCGCGGCTAGCCTTGGTTCATCGTACGGGATCATAAAGAAGGTCAGCGCGCCCCTGAAGGAGATAATGCCCCAGCTTTCAGACGAGATGGCTTCGATCGAGGAAGAGGTTGGTTCTCTGATGTCTGAGGCGGAGATCGCGACAAGTTCGGTGGTCGGTGCCCCCCTCTCTGAAGACGCGGAAGGGATAATGAAGGAGGCAGAAGCCCTCGCCGAGAGTCGTGTCAGGGAAGGCTTCCCAGAACCTCCCGCTGACCTGTTGGCAAAAAAACGACGTCGCATCAGAGTATGGAGCTTTGGAGCTTCCTGCTCCATGCTTCGTATCCAGCCACTTGGTCCTTTGATAGGCTGGGCTTGACCTCTTGCATTGCCTGGTGGAAGTCGTCCATGGTCACCTTGCCAGGCTTTCCCTCCTTGCGCAACCTGATTATGGCAGCCTGTCTGACGAGGGCATAAAGGTCGGCGCCGGAGTAGCCCTCTGTAAGGGCGGCGACCTTCTCCAAGGAGACATCTTCTCCTAGAGGGACTCTCTTGGAATGTATCTTCAGTATTTGCAGCCTTGCCTTCTCATCTGGGGGTGGTACGTAAACCACCTGGTCAAAACGGCCTGGCCTGAGCAAGGCAGGGTCGAGTATGTCTGCCCTATTCGTCGCTCCTATCACGAGTATGTTTTTGAGCGGGGATATGCCGTCCATCTCAGAGAGGAGCTGGTTCACTATCCTCTCCGTCACGCCGCTGTCGAAGGACTGTCCCCTCACTGGGGCTATGGCATCAAGCTCGTCGAAGAAGATCACGCATGGCGCCGACTGCCTGGCCTTTCTGAATATGTCCCTTATGGCTCTCTCGCTCTCTCCAACCCACTTGTTCAGGATCTCTGGTCCCTTGACGCTTATGAAATTGGCCTCGCTCTCGGTGGCCACGACCTTGGCGAGCAGGGTCTTTCCTGTCCCCGGTGGTCCGTAAAGCAGTATCCCTTTGACTGGCTGTATCCCCATGCCATCGAAGTAATCTGGGT
>JAGDXH010000061.1:27798-28101 GCA_023256295.1 Thermoproteati archaeon | reverse complement strand
CGCTTCAGGGGCCACTCCACGGCTTCTCTTAGTCTCTGCTTCACGTCCTCCAGTCCTCCCACGTCCTCCCAGTGAACTTCAGGCACCTCTACATAGAACTCTCTGAGGGCTGAAGGCTGAATGACCCTCAGGGCATCCTGAAAGTCGGACGCCTGCACCTTTATTTTCGAGAGTACCTCTGTGGGTATGATGCCTTCCTTGAGGTTCAAGGAAGGCAGTACGCGGCGCAGCGCCGTCATGGCTGCCTCTTTGACGAGGTTCGCCAGATCAGCGCCGGTGTAACCATGCGTTATCTCTGCCAGC
>JAGDXH010000061.1:26658-27788 GCA_023256295.1 Thermoproteati archaeon | reverse complement strand
GTTGACGTCTTCGGCAAGCGGCATGTTTCTGGCATGCACTTGAAGTATTTCTTTCCTCCCCTTGACATCTGGTATGCCGGTCTCTATCTCGCGGTCAAATCTGCCGGGTCTCCTGAGCGCCGGGTCTACCGCGTCCACACGATTGGTGGCTCCTATGACGATGACGTTTCCCCTGTTCTTCAGTCCATCCATGGCAGTCAGGAGCTGGGCGACCACTCTCTTCTCGACATCCCCGCTTACCTCTTCCCTCTTCGGGGCAATGGCATCGATTTCATCTATGAATATTATGGATGGTGGTTTCGCCTCCGCTTTGTTGAACACATCCCTGACCCTTTCCTCAGACTCGCCGTAGAACTTGCTCATTATCTCCGGACCGTTTATGGTGAAGAAGTTTGAGTTGGTCTCGTTCGCAATGGCACGCGCGAGCAGGGTCTTTCCTGTCCCCGGTGGTCCGTAAAGCAGTATCCCCTTTGGTGGTTCTATGCCCAGATGCTTGAAGAGCTCGGGATGCTTTAGTGGAAGCTCGACTATTTCCCTGACCTTCTGCTTGGCGTCGTCCATGTCCCCGATGTCCTCATACGTGACGGCTGGTGCTGCAGCGGAGGGCATGCTGATCGCCTCCGAGGATATCATTATCTCGGTTCCCTCAGATACAACTCCTCCAGTCGCTGGAATGGCTGAGGTCACGTACAGCCGGATGGCCTGCCCCATGATTGGTATGACCATCATGTTTCCCGGAGCTGCTGGCTTTCCCTGCAGGGTCTCTGACACCAGCGCCCTGAAGTCCGTGCCAAAGGCTATGCTCTCTGTGGGGGCAAGCGACAGCCTGGAAAGCGGCCTTAGCTCGATCCTCCTGACCTCGACCACGTCACCTATCGTGGCTCCTGCGTTTTCTCTGATGATGCCGTCTATCCTGATGATGCTCTGCGATTCGTCTTGAGGGGATGCTGGCCAGACGGTCGCATATGCGACCTTGCTGCCCTTTATGGAAACGTAGTCGCCCACGCGGGCGCCTATGGCCTGCATGGACTTGGAGTTCATCCTGGCTATCATCCTACCCACGTCGCGCGTTATGGCTTCCTGTACAGTTAACATCACGCTGCCGGTTTCCATAGGCTGGTGGCACGGTG
>JAGDXH010000061.1:26268-26648 GCA_023256295.1 Thermoproteati archaeon | reverse complement strand
CCGAGCCAAACTGGTTGACCTGCCGAAGACGAGAAAAGCTGTGTGAGGGAGACCTAGGTTCTCAGGCCTCGTGGCGTCCTTTGCCACCTTGATCTTTCTCTCGAGGAGTTCCAGTGCTTCAACGTCCGCGAATCCTTCGGCCTCGAGTGCCAGCACGGTTTTTTCCACCTGATCAAAGGTCGGGCATATGCAGGCGCAGCTGGAGGCTGGTTTCAGAACAGCTTTCAACCACTTGGTCAACAGCCAAGGAGATGGAAGGTCCAACACCACGGCGTCTACCGGCCCGTCAGAGCACGAGCTGACGTCTCCGTTCCTCAGATCTGCGTTGTCCAGCCCCATCATGGCCAGGTTCTTTTTGGTCGCCTCTATGGCCGAAGGGT
>JAGDXH010000061.1:19424-26237 GCA_023256295.1 Thermoproteati archaeon | reverse complement strand
CAGGCCCCCGCTGCCGACTCCGGCCTCTATGACGGTGGTTCCTGGGCCGATCCCCGCGTAAAAGAGGATCAAGGCTGCGTCCTTTGGGTAAACTATCTGCGTGACCCTGGAGAACTTTCTGACGAAGTCCCTCACCTGAGGTCTTAGGACGAGCATCTTGACGCCTCCAGAAGTGGTTACGGCGTCCCCGAAGTTGGCCGCGACTAGGTCTGATCCATTTATGTATCCTTTGTGCGTGTGGAACTTGAGGTCTGTCCTTGCCTGAATGACGTATCTGATTCTGTCATTCAGATAGAGCAGCACCCAATCTCCCTCTTTGACCAACGCTCGCTCACCCAGCTTGACGAATGCCCGGCAGATCCAGGCCGTCCCTGCCAGCAAGATCTCCGGTTTGACCTGAGTCAGCTGCTCCATTGAGCCAATCCCCGAGATCACGGCCACAGGGATGGCTCCTGCTGCCCGAGCTGCCAACACGTCTATCGGCGTGTCGCCAACGTAAAGGATTTGATCTGGATGGACCCTTAGCTTCTTGGCTATCTCCAGTAACTCGTCTGGTGCCGGCTTGCCTCTTATCTTTCCTGCAGCAGCCACCGCATCGATGAGGGGTCCAAGGCCACTCCACTCCAAAAACTTCTCAACTATGGGAAGCATGGCGTTGCTCGCCACGGCCAGCATGATCCCTCTTTCTTTCAGCTGACTCATGCAGTCGGCCACGCCGGGGAAGAGGTTCAGCAGCTTGTAGTACTTACTCACGTAGGTCTCTGTGATCCAGCGGACCAGCTCTTGTACGCTGTCGTCATCTTGGCTCCTGCCGCCCAACAGTCTCTTTGCTATTTCCTCGTCCGTCATCCCAAGCAGAGTCACGACTTCTTGATCAGGGGGAGGTTCCCGCCCGTGGTCCCTGAAGTAATCCCTTATCTGTGCCCTTATGGCTTCGCGAGAGTCAAGGAGCGTGCGTACCGTCCATGTCGAAGGCGACCACGCGGATCAAGATGCCACGGCCGTGTTCCTGCAAATAAGCGCTGCTGCCTCCACTCGTTGAGGTCGGCACGTTCATGGCCAGAAGGGATGTTCATTTATATAAGTGTCGTCCTTATATATGATGGCAGTTGGACGAGTTCTCTATCAGGATAGAAAACGTCGTGGCCTCCGTGTCACTCGGAGAAACCATCGACCTCTATCAAATAGCAAGGGCCATACCAGGGGTGGACTACGATCCCAAGCGCTTTCCTGGCTTGCTGTTCAGACTTTCCAAGCCAAAGACGGCGACGCTCATTTTCTCCTCGGGGAAGATGGTATGCACGGGCGCCAAGAGCTCTTCTGGCGTCTACGAGGCAGTCGACGAGATAGTGCGCACGTTGAGGGAGAAGGGAATAGAGATCAAGGGAAAACCAGAGGTGTTCATTCAGAACGTGGTTGCGAGCGCAAACCTGAACTCGGAGGTCAATCTGGAGAAGGCAGGACTGAAACTGGACAACGTGCTTTACGAGCCAGAGCAGTTCTCTGGTCTGATATACAGGATGGGCGAGCCAAAGGTCGTGCTGCTGATATTCGGCTCTGGCAAGATGGTTTGCACGGGCGCCAGGAGCGAGCAGGACGTCTATGATGCTGTCAAGAAGATCTACGGGAAGCTGAAAGAGATAGACGTCCTGATAGCTAAGAAGCCCGCTCGAAGAGCTGTTTGTTCCTGCTCTTCATCCTTTTTATAGATCCGCTCACATCGGCTATCCTGTTTTCTGTGAGGAAGTTCGCGGCACGAAGCTTGTTCATTCCCTTGTTCGAGACTCTTATCACAAACCATCCGTTTCCCTTGAACATAACTCTCGGTCCGACGGTTTCCCATCCGGTCTGGCCGAAGAGCTGCCTGATCCGATCAAGCTCTTCATCGACGCTACCGAAGACAAGGACGTATCTCCTTTTTTCCCTCAAGGGTTCCACCCCCAGCCCGACACGGCCTTCCTGGCCCTTTCAGTTTCCATGCCTGCGACCTCTATCAAAAAAGCCATGAGGTCTCTTGGATCCTTTACCTCCTTCGGGCAGCTTGGGCTTGTGGTGAAGAAGAACATCGTTCTTGGGTTTGAAGATATGAGTTGCCTGAGAGAACGTAGGCTGCGCCCCCATTCATTCAAGTCAACGATGGCCTTGATGGGCCCGAGTTTAACAGGTGGGAGACTCACCACGTATATGTCGGCCTTACCCTTTCCAAAGGGCCTCTCTGTGACGTCGCAACCCTTGCTGCACTTGATCAGGATGCGCAACCCCAGACGTGAGGCTTCCACTTGGTCCTGCCCCGAGATGGTTCCCTTCGGGGCGAGGATCAGTCGATAGCCTCTCTCCCTGAGGGTCTCGTAGAGCTCGATCCCTCTCCCCACCAGGTTGGCCTCTACTGCCTCCAAACTTGGTCACCAAGTGTTCTCTGTACCAGGCCAACGCGCTTTCTCCGGCGCTTGGCCTGCCTCCAAGAAGTACCGTCACCTTGACGGTGTTATCTCCAGTGCCAAACACGACCTTTCCCTCAACCAACGCATCTTTGTCGAGTCTCATGTGAAGTTTCCACCCCTCGATCCTGAGCTCAAGGTTGCCGAGGATTTCCTCTGCGTTCTGGGCTACCTCAAAAAGCCTGTTTGCCGTTTCCTCCGCTCTCCTATCTTTTTCTAGAAGAGTCATGACATATGGCTGTCGCTTCGAACCTCTTCACTCTCATGAGATTTGCCGACCTGGACTTAAATGGATATGCTTTTAACTATAATGCCGCGAGCCGCCAAGCAAGGCATGGATACCCTTTGCGGCTTGTGGAAACCCGAAGGTGTTAGGCTTATAAGCGGCGCAGTTGTTTTCTTTGGGCATGAAGACGCCGTCCCATGGCTGATCGAAGATGATGTCCTCGCGACGGACTGACCCCCGCATCGCGGTCGACGTGGGCGGGGTGTTTGGCCAAGGCAGGTTCGGCAGGCACCAGTACAGGTTTGCCTATGTCACAGAAGGCACTACAGCAGGAGATGTGAAGGCACAAGTCCTTGCTCAGCTGAACTTTCCAGCTCCTGAGCTGTTCTACCTCAGACTCGGAAGGCGCGAGTTGCGTGACGAAGAGCTCATGGCCAGCTTGGGAGACCTCAAGGGACTCAGCTTGGTGTGCCGGGACGTGGATGCCTTTCATAAGGTCATGAAAGAAAAAGGACTAATGCGAACCCAAAGGCTGCATCTTTTCCTTGCCCATGTATGGTCTGAGGGCTTCCGGAACTAGAATAGAACCGTCTTCCTGCTGGTAGTTTTCCATGATGGCAACGATCGTCCGGCCGACGGCGACGGCCGTGCTGTTCAGCGTGTGCACAAGGTAGTTCTTTCCCTCCTTGGACCGGTACTTTATGTTCAACCTTCTGGCTTGGTAATCGGTGCAGTTGCTGCAGCTGACCATCTCTCTGTATTTCGCCTGGCCAGGTAGCCAAGCCTCTAAGTCGTACTTCTTGGCGGCGGATGGGCCGAGCTCAGACGAGCAGACGTTGACGATCCTGTAAGGTATGCCTAGGGCTTGGTATATGCCCTCCGCGGTGTTTATGAGCTTCTCGTGCTCATCCCAAGAGTTCTCGGGTTTTGAAAACACGAACATCTCTACCTTGTCAAACTGGTGGACCCTGAATATGCCCTTGGTATCCTTTCCGTGCGCACCCGCCTCTGTCCTGAAGCAGGAAGAAAAGCCGGCGTAGTACTTGGGAAGATCTGACTCGTTCATGTAATCTTCGGCGTGAAGGCCGGCCAGGGGAACCTCCGCAGTTCCAGCCAAGTAGAGGTCTTCCCCCTCAACCTTGTAGACTTCCTCCCTTCCAAGAGGGAAAAAGCCGGTGCCGAACATCATCTTTTCTTTCACGAGCACTGGAGGGATGACTGGAGTAAAGCCTCTCTTGATCAGGTAACTCATCACGAACTGCACCAGAGAGAACTCCAGCATCACTAGGTCTCCCTTCAAGTAGGCGAAGCGAGAGCCCGAGACCTCCGCTGCCTTGTCTGTGTCTATGACTCCAAGAAGCGAGCCGAGCTCCACGTGATCTCTTGGCTTGAATGGAAGCGGTTTGGGTTCTCCCCATTTCCTGACCTCCACGTTGTCTTCGTCGCTTCTTCCGAAGGGAACGGATTGATGGGTGATGTTGGGTACGGTTGACAGAAGCCTGAAGAACTCCTGCCTCAGTGACTCTACCTGTTTTTCGAGCTCAGCTATGTCGTCGTTTATCTTCGCGCCTTCTCTGATGCGGGCTTCGACGTCAGCCTGGACTGCCCCATGCGACTTCATGCGAGCCACGATGTCGGCGTTCTCGTTTCTCTTATGTCTCAGCTCCTGCGCAAGGGCTCCTTTTTCCCTAACGCTTTTGTCAAGCTCTAGCAGGCGTGACACGATTTGTTCTGCGTTGTCCTTTCCCCTTTTCTTGAGATCCTCTGCGATAAGCTGAGGATTTTCCCTGAGCAGCCTTATGTCGATCATAACGGCATGAAGGTTACGCCTTTTAGCCTTTGCCTGCGCTCGCTTAGGGATGCTCAGAAAGCCCAACAACAGGCCGATCACAAAGGCCAGGGATGAGATGGCAAGGTTGTCATAGGCCAAGAAGGCTAGTTCGCTGACGTAGCTCAGGACGCATTCCCAGAGAGGCTGGGCATCCAACGGGTAGACCATGTAGATTATCAGAAGGGCCAGCGGAAGAGATATGTAGAAGAGCAGCGCCGCAAGGCTTCTGCGTGTAAGTATTCCAAACAGGAGGCCTAGCGCAAAGAACAGGGCAGCGACCTCAATAACTTGCATGGGTTGCGAAGGCGCTGGTTTTTAAGCTTGGCAGGAGCTCATGCGCGAATTGAAGGTCGGCATATTCACGGCTCTGTATGCGGAAAAACCACTGGATGACGTGATGAGCTACGTTTCGTCGCTCGGTTACGAAGCGGTCGAGCTTCCCGCGTGGAGAGGTAGCCTGCACGTAGACCTGGACAGCGTGCTTTCTGGCGGAGCCTCTTCGATCAAGGCGCTTGCCAAGAAGCATGACCTCGCGATATCAGCCATTGCCATTCACGCGGATAGCCAGCTGGTGCTTGGCCCTCTGGGCCGGTCTACTGATGGAGTGTTCCAGGGAACGCCAGAGGAAAAGGTGAGTTACGGCGTTGAAAGGGCAAAAAAGGCAGCTGAGGCTGCCGCTCTTTTGGATGTGCCCGTGGTGACTGGCTTCGTGGGGGCAGCTGATTGGTCGCAATGGTACGTCTACCCGGCGCCCAACGAGGAGTTGTTTGAAGAGCAGCTCCGCCTCTTCGCAGAAAGGTGGGGTGACATAATGGATGTTTACGCAGCGCACGGGGTCAGGTTTGCCCACGAGGTTCATCCGCAGGAGGTCATATACAACACCTACACCGCAAGGCGCGCCCTACAGTTGATGAACAGGAAGGAGTTTGGCTTCAACTTGGATCCCAGCCACTTGGTCTGGCAGGGAATTGACGTGGTTCGTTTCGTACACGAGTTTGGGGACCGTATATACCATGTCCACGCCAAAGACGTGGAGCTAGTCAGGGATGCGGTTCCAGAGGATGGCCTGCTCTCCACTGGCTCTTGGACGAGAAGGGGAAGAGGCGTGAGGTTCAGGGTGCCAGGATGGGGAGACGTGCCGTGGAAAAGGCTCATGACCGCTCTTGTGGAGGTCGGGTATGACTACGTCATGTCATACGAGCACGAGGACCCCGTGATGTCTAGGGAAGACGGCTGCGAGAAGGCCATAGCTTATCTGAAACCCTTGATCATAAGGCACCCGCTTGAGAAGACCTGGTGGTGAGGCACGCTTAAAAACGGTCAACGATCTCTTTCATGCGCATCGGTCCCTTTGGAAGAAGGGAACAGCCCAAGCAGGGAACAGGGGATCTCCTTCGTTCATATCCGCTTCGGAACCCATTGGTACAAACAAAGGTCAAGGAAAACGGGGAGATCCAGCTTGAGATACCTCTGAAAAAACCCTCCAGATGGGTCAGACTTCTAGCTTCGCCACCGGAAAAGAAGGTGATAGAACTCGACAAGCTTGGATCATTCGTTTGGAATAGGTGTGATGGAAACCATAGCTTCGAGGAGATCGTGGATGAAATGGTAAACGAGTTCAAGTTCACAAAGGCAGAGGCTCGCGTCTCCCTCACTGCGTTCCTGAAGAACTTGGCTGAAAAAGGGCTCATGGCTTTCTTCCTTCGGGACCAAGCGCCAAGCCGCGATGCCCCTGGTGCGGAACAGGTACGGGCTATAGACGGAACGAGACAAGATGGTTGAGTTGAAGGCTGGGTTGAACGCAGATGCAAAAAAGAGCACACTGCTTCGCGTGACGCTGCTCTCATCCATGGGAATATTCATGGATGGTTACGTGCTTACCATATTTTCCGCAGCCTCTGCCATTCCTCGCTACGGATTGCGTCAGGCATTCTCGCCAACTCCTCTTGAACTGGGGCTCATGGCATCGGCCCAGCTCTTTGGGATGCTTGTTGGCGCTCTGCTCTTTGGGAACCTGGCAGACGCCATAGGCAGAAGGAAAGCCTACATATACGATCTTTCGTTGACCTCTGTCCTTCTTTTCATCACGGCTTTTTCCTTCACCTGGACGCAGTTTTTCCTCCTCCAAGCCCTAGTCGGAGTAGGAATAGGGGCCGATTACCCGATAAGCTCTGCCATGCAGAGCGAGTTCTCACCCACAGAGAAGAGGGGGGCACTGCTGGTTTTCAACATGTTTGCTTGGACACTTGGCGCCACCGCTTTGTTGGTTTTGGCCATACCCATGTATTGGCTGGGTCCCTTGGACTGGCGGGTGATGT
>JAGDXH010000061.1:13066-19414 GCA_023256295.1 Thermoproteati archaeon | reverse complement strand
CCTTGCCGTCGTGCTTGCCAGGCGCTCTGTGCCCGAAAGCCCGCTTTGGCTCTCAACTCAAGCGCAACGCCCAGCTCAGGGAGAATCCGAGCAATCGCGCCCCTCCTTCAGGGAGCTCTTCGCATCTCAGTACATATCCCTCACGCTTTTTTCCTCAATCGCTTGGTTTGCCTATGACTTCTCGAGCTATGGGGTCTGGTACTTCACCCCCTCTGTTTTCTCGGCTAGCGTCCCGTACACGGTTTCCATAGTGGGTGACCTCGTTGAGGAGATCCCGATCTTCTTGGGATTTTACGTGTGCTATAGACTGGTGGAGAGGGCGGGTAGAAGGCCTTTGCTGGAACTTGGTTTTCTCGGTGCGGGGATTTCGTTGTTTGTGTTCTCTCTCTCATCGATGGTCATGCCAAGCCTATCGAGTAGTTTCTTGCTCAGCTTCGCGGCCTTCGCCCTCATGCACTTCTTTCACAACGTCGGTCCCACCAACTTGACATATGCTTACCCAGCCGAGATCTTTCCCACGAGGCTCAGGGGCACGGCTCACGGCTTTGCCACCGCTGCAAGCAGGATTGGAGGGATTCTGGGTACCGTTGCATTTTCTGTGGTTTTTTTGACCTTCGGGATGGCCCAAGTGCTGGTAGTTCTAGCTGCGTTTGAGTTCATTGGTCTTGCCGTGACTTACGCGTTTGCCCCAGAAGTTAAGGGAAAACCGTTGGCTCGAAGTTCGCCGTGCCTGTGTCGATGGTGGCGCCGGTCAAAGAGAGCGTTGGGGTAGAAATCAGACGGTATCGGCCGTTGAGCGGCCAAGGCCACGCGCAATCCCGAGACGAGGTGAAACGGATGACGGAGCTGAGGAACATGCGTTTCAGGATCAGTTCATCTTCAATCTAGCCTGCGCATGGCATGAATGGATCAGTCACCCTTTTAGATGTAGGTTGCCATGCAGTTTTATCGCCTTGGGCTTTGATGAACTGTCGCAGGCCGAAGGCGAAGCGGACGGGAAGCCATGTTCCCGCTGACCCAAAACCTCGACCTCTCTTGTATCCGAGCTTCCTGAGTAGCTCCTTTCTTTCCCTCTTTCCCTCCTGATCTTCTAAGCGCTGAGGCCTTAGGCCATCCGCTACTCCCAGTACGCCGATCGCTTCTCCATCGACGGCAAGAAAGACCTTGACCGGGTTGGCAGTTGCGCAGTAAATACCAGCTACCTCCGGGACTGCCTTGACGTCGTTCAACACGTTTATGGGAAACGCCTTCCTCATGTATATCAGAAAAGAGTGGCCTGCCCCAATTTTCATGAGATCTGAGCATGCCCTTTCGATGAGCTGCGGATCGTTCCCGTCGAAGCGCAGCTCTCTCTTGCCAGAGCTCTCGGCAAAGGCCACGGCGAACTCGATTCCTGGCATGGAACCCGCAAGGACCTCTGCAAGATCCTCAACGGTCTTTATGAAGTGAGCTTGTCCAAAGATCAGGTTGGCGCCCTCGGGAGGCGCAAGGTCTACTTCCTTGATCTCCATGACCACAGCCATGCGACGGCATAAAAGCCTTGTATTTTTACCAACGTTTGGGATCTGTAGGCAGCTCATGGCTTCGCGCGAACGCCTGGTTCTCACATGTTCCTGGCAACCTTTGGGGTTCAGATGCCCTCAATCCTGCCTTTCCATCACGAGTGGTTTGGTGGCGTTCACTGGGTTCATCTGAACTGAGCCTCAGCCTCGCGGCTTTGTTTACTTGCCCCTCGAAGTCGAGCATCCGCCACCATCGAGGACACTGCCGTGGGCTCCAGAGGCGACCTCTCGTTCTGTCGCAGTTTGCGACAAGGGAAAGCCGTTAATTTGACCTGTCTGTTCACTCATGTCTTCCAACAAAGCTGAAGACAATCCCCTCCTGATGATAAGGACCGCTCTGGCGGAGCTGTCGCTTCACGGCTCTCTTCAAGAGATACCAGAGATGCCTGGATTCGCGGCGCATTCTCGTTTGTACAGCTACGAGGGATACACCGCGGTGTTCTCTGGCAGCAGCTGGAAGTTGCTTTCTGGGATAGCGTTGTCCCCTCCTTCTCCAGTCATCTCTGCCAGCTCCACGTCAAGGGACATCGAGATCACGCATGAAGCATACGTCGTCAACTACAAGCTCGAGGGTCCAGAGCTGGTCGTCTCTTTCCGCGGGAGCATTGATTGGGTCGTTCCACTTGTGGAGATACGCGACGTTTACTCAAAAGGTTCATCTTCAACTTGGGCCTGGGATGGCAGGACGGCAACCGTCATCTCCGGTCCTCATGGGTTTACCGTCGACCTAGAGGCCCCGCCTGAGCCCCTAGAGCTCACGTTGCAATTGAAGTACCCCAACGGTTCAGGGTTCAGAGAGAGCTTTCCTCCTAGACCCGTCTCGGAACTTCACTCTGGGCAGACGTTGTTCAAGGTGAGGGGCAAGGATGGGTTGCAACTGCGGTTTAGGCCTGTCCCAGACGTTCCAGTCCCCTTCGAGACGCAGCAGCCTGAACAGTTACCGCAGCTGTTTCCAGAACTGTCTCAACTTGAAGGTCTCGGACAGGCTCTACTCACTAGGACCAGGTCGCTCTTTGCGTTTGGCGTGGCTTGCGACGGCCAGGTTCTTCCCGACGCGGGAGCTTGGTGGTTTAGGCAGGTCTGGGCCCGGGATCTCTACCAAGGGTTGCTTTTCAATGTAGTTGCTCTCAGAAGGAGCCCCTGGGGCAAGGCCCTTCTCTGGGACGCTCTCAGAAAGGGGCTTCTTCTGTTTGACCCCATCCAGTTGCTACCTGGCAGGCTGTGTCCGGTATCTGGGTACGGGGACAACGTTGATTCCTTTCCCTTGATGCTCATTTTGGGCTCAGAATTGCTTTCCCTCGAGTGGAGAGACGAATATGCTCGCGCACTGGCTTCCGTGGCCAATGCCTTTGTGAGCACCAAGCGTTCGGGAAACGGAAGGCTTGAGCACGACATGGTGCTTTCGACCCCGTGGGCTTCTTGGTGGGATTCTCGCGTGTACAGGGAAGGGGTGTTGGTCTCAACTAGGTTGCCCGAGGGCTGGGTTGATCACGGCTCGTATGTTCTGCCAGAGGCGAATGCGCTCTACGCCGTGGCCTTTGCCCAGGTCTCCCAAGTGGCCGAGAAGGTTCACATGCCATCTGCTGCCTTGCGCGAGCTCTCTGGAAGGATAGTTACTTCCTTGAAGGCCATATCCCAGCCATACCTGCCCATGATTTACGATCCCTTAACTGGTTCACTGGATCGCACTCCGACCTCTACTGCCATGATGGCTCATGCCTTGCTAGGCAGGCTCCAGCAGCAACCTGCGTTTGAGATCTGGCGGTCGTTGGTCGAACCCATTCTTGTGAAGAGAAGGAGCTGCAAGCTTTTGCCAGATTACCTGACCTTCGGCGTTAAGGTGAGGCCCGGTCCTTCGCCTTACCTTGGAGACGAACAGTACCACGGGGGAGTAGTTTGGCCTCGGGATACACCATATCTGATTGAACTGGCGTCCAAGCTGGACATGAGACTGGTTAGAGAGCTTCTTCTTTCCAACCTTGATGCTGGCCTGTGCGACGGTGCTATCGGCTATGTGCCAGAACTTTACAGCGTAGAACGCGGCGTCCCCTTTCCGGAGTTGGTTCCAGTGAAGAATCCCGCCCAGTTTTGGTCTCTTTGGATGGATCCCTACCTAGATAACCTTGATCTGCTAAAGGAGCAGGCAGCATTCGGATAGCGATGCCCTGCGGCGCAGAAATCACTGCTTTCCGGATCGATCCTAAGGCCTGAGGATGTCTTTGTGCGCTTAGAGGTGCATGGCTTCCTCAGAGATCTCATTGACCCGATGAATTCTTTGGGAAAAGCAATTCATCAGGATCCGACTTGCACGGTTTGACTCTCAAGCAGCGCATGGCTATAAAAAGACTTAAGGGCTGTTGCAGAATTGCGTTGATCGTTGCCGAGGGTCAAGAGGGAGGAGTCGGAGGATTTGGATCGCAGGATAGCGAGCTCTCTCAAGGGGCAGGATAGGATCAGCCTGTCGGATGTCGCCAAGAGCGTGGGTCTGAGCCCCTCCACAGTTCACGAAAGGGTTGTTGCGATGCATGGAAGGGGTGTCATACTGGGCTATACCGCTGTGCTTGAGAAGGAGAAGCTGGGCTATGGGGCAGGTGCACTTTTGATGCTGAACGTCAGCTCCGAGCTCGACGTGGAAGAGATAGGACGGCAGTTAGCCTCTATACCAGACATAGAAGACGTGTATGAAGTTGGGGGAGAGCCAGACTTGGTAGCCACCGTCTGGGCCACCACGCTCGAGGATCTCAGGAGTTTTATCAATGAGAAGATATCTAAGATACCTGGCGTAGAAGACGTCACCCCCCTTATGCTCATGAGAGTTTACAAGAAGTCTGGCTTCACGATGCCAGCTCGCAAGGTTTGAGCAGGGATAATCTGCATCTGCCTCTTAACGAGCTGAGCCCCAGGGCATCCTTTCCATGCGAGTTCTGCGTTATTTCGAGTTCGCTTGACTCAGCGAGCTGGTCGTTCCGCTGAAAACGAGTTGAGTATGTGGTCAGAGGAGTTCCGCAACCAACCGTCCTCTCAGCATCATTTTCCATACTGCCTGCGTCGAGTTCTTGGGTGCTCTCGCTTTCGGACATCAGGACTTCTGCCTCGGTCAATCTGCAGATGTTGGCAAACGCCAGGAGTGTCCCTTCCAGTTAAGGTTATAATCCGAGCTTTACACTCCATATGCCTCGCGTGATCCTGAGGTATGACAGGGGTACACTGCTTGCCCTTGGGGGCTTCAGGATACCGGGGTCTGTGTACGACGAAAAGTTGGGGGTCTACAGGGCTGCTGCAATCAGGTACTCAGACGCGTTGGAGTACATCAGAGCCAGTGGATTGGACTATCAAGACGAAGTGATGGATCCCATACCTGCCCCTCGCCTTGTATCCAAGACTCCCCTCAGGCCGTATCAGGCGACAGCGCTGAGGAACTGGTCTCTGAATGGGAAGAAGGGAGTTGTGGTGCTTCCCACTGGTGCTGGCAAGACCCTGGTTGGCATAAAAGCTGTGGAAAGCGTGGGTCTCTCTGCGCTTGTTGTCGTGCCCACGCTTGATCTACTCTGGCAGTGGAAAGAAGCACTTGAGAAGGAGTTGGATCTTCAGGTTGGGGTGCTTGGGGGAGAGTCATTTGAGCTGAAGGCGATAACCGTATCTACATATGACTCGGCTTACCTCCGGGCGGCCGAGCTCGGCAACAAATTTTACCTGCTTGTGTTTGACGAGTGCCACCACTTGCCTTCGGAGGGTTACAGGCAGATAGCCGAGATGTTCGCCTCTCCTTACAGGTTGGGCCTTACGGCCACTCCTGAGAGAGAAGATGGACTTCATCGCGACCTCGCTTGGCTGATCGGAGGACTGGTCTACAGGGCCAGCCCATCGCAGCTGGCTGGAAGGTATCTCTCAGAGTACAGGGTCGAGAAGATCGTCGTGAACTTGACTCCCGAGGAAAAAGTTGCCTATGAGGCTGAAAGAGCCAAGTTCACTTCGTACGTAAGGAGGATGAGGATATATCCATGGGATTCCAGAGGGCTCCTCAAACTGATAATGATGAGTGGCCGCGACCCGGATGCCAGGGAGGCTTTGTTGGCAAGGAACCGCGCGACCCAGATAGCCTTCAACAGCGAGGCAAAACTGAAGGCGCTGGAGAAAATACTGAAGGAAAATCGGCAGGAAAAGATCATCGTTTTTACCCAGTACAACGACTTGGTCTATCAGATATCGAGCAGGTTCTTGATGCCCTTCATTACTTACAAGACTTCTCCCTCTGAGCGTGCTGACGTGCTGAAAAAGTTCAAGGATGGCGAGTACGGTGCCATCGTCGCCTCGAAGGTCCTTGACGAGGGCGTGGATGTCCCAGAGGCCTCGCTCGGAGTGATCCTGAGCGGAAGTGGCAGTACCAGGGAGTTCGTGCAGAGGCTGGGTAGGTTGCTCAGGAAGAGGGAGGGGAAGTTGGCTAGACTGATAGAGATCGTTTCTGCCGGGACCAGCGAGATGTCCGTCAGCTACAGGAGAGGGAGGCGCCTGAGACAGCCGGGAGGCCCGAGCGCAGAAGGTTTGGCTGAGGAGCGAGGTGAGGGGTGTGTTTCAGTCCACCTTGATGAGGGCGAAAGTGGTGAGGGGGGCAATCCACCCGTTGTTCAGCCAGCTCACGGATGAGGACCTTAAGCTGGCATCCGCCATCATAGAGACTTACTCGTCCATGGTGGGGATGAGGAAGGGTATGCTGATGGAAGCGCTCAAAGAGCTTGAGTCTGCCGGAGATTACAGGTTCGTCCGTGGCCTGTCGGTGTTGATGGAG
>JAGDXH010000061.1:7573-13056 GCA_023256295.1 Thermoproteati archaeon | reverse complement strand
TCTCGTCAGGAAGCCTGGATCCCGTGAGCACGAGGGCGCTCGTATTCAGGCTGGCTTCAAGGAGGTATCTTGAAAGGGATGAGGTGCTCGATCAG
Source organism: Thermoproteati archaeon (assembly GCA_023256295.1). Classification (GTDB taxonomy): domain Archaea; phylum Thermoproteota; class Thermoprotei_A; order Marsarchaeales; family UBA168; genus UBA168. Next base: position 12,961 of record JAGDXH010000061.1, on the reverse strand, counting down.
GCTGCGCAAGCTTTGGGTTGCAGTCGCGATGAGATCGAGAGATCGCTCTGGTCGGACGTAGAAGAAAACCTGATCCTGAAGGGTTTCTCGCCAGTGAAGCCCGAAGAGCTCCTGAAGGAGTACAACGTCGAGTTGGCAGAAACGGCGATCATGCGGGCAACCTCCATGACCCTGTGGATATCTGGGGGTTGGAAGGAGTTGCTGAGAGATGCGAAGTGGCTGGGTCTGATGTATCAGGCCTCGAGGGAAGGGGAGCTACTCAGGCTCGACCTCGAAGGCCCCCTTTCCTTACTCAAGATGACTGACAGGTATGGCTCATCGTTCGCCAAGCTTTTTCACCTGGTGGTCTCGGGCAGCATTTGGAAGATAAGGGCACAGGTCGTGAGTGGTTCGCGCAACAGGCTGTTCGAACTGGAGCTCAGCTCGGAGAAGGAGGGCCGCCTTCTCGCAGGACTTCCTCAAGAGAAGGCCGTCGCGTTTGACAGCGAGGTCGAGTCCCGTTTCTATGGGGAATTTCGCTCCCTTGGCACTGGGTGGGACATCACCAGGGAGCCTGAGCCTCTGATCGTCAATGGTACCGTGTTCATACCAGACTTCGCGTTTCAAAAGTACGGAAGAAAGGTGTACATGGAAATCGTGGGTTTCTGGACGCCTGATTACCTCAAGAGGAAGATTCAGAAGCTGAGAGGGCTCAGCCAAGACATGATCTTGGCGGTAAACGAGGAGCTGGGAGAGCTGAACGTCGATCTTCCTGAGGTGATAACTTACAAGAGGTGGGTGCAACCAGGGGATGTTTACAAGCTCCTTTACAGGCGTGAGGTCCAGGAGCTGGGAAGGATTGCAGCTCGCGAGTTCCATTTTGAGCCCGAAGGAGATGCCGTCGATCTGAAACGGCTGGCATCTGAGAATGGAATCCCGATGCAGCTCCTGAAGAAGAGCTTGGAGCAGAAGCCTCCTGCCGGCTATCACCTTGTCGGAGATCACCTTTACTCTGACCTCTTGATGAATAGGGTTGCCGGCATCCTGAAGCGCCTTGAGGGATCTGGTCTTGCTGAAGTGCAGGCTGCATTGGCTGGTGTCGGAGTAGCTGATGCCGAAGCCGCATTGGAGACGCTCGGCTACAAGGTCGTCTGGTCGTCTTTGGATCCAAAAGACGCAAAGGTAGTGGGCTCATCGTGCGGAAGCGCCCATGGGACATAGAGTCAACGCTTAAAGCATCACCCCAGTCCCATCGAGTCGCTTCGAAGATGATGAAGGGTTTATCCCCTGACTTGACGGGACAGGAAGCTCGCCCCGTTCTGATAGGCCACTACTCAGAGGTCGCCCTCAAGGGCTCGAACAGAAGCTACTTTGAGTCCGTCTTGGCCCGTAACATAAGAGACAAGCTCGGTGAAGGATACGTCGTCCGCAGGGTGGAGGGACGGCTCTTGGTCTACCCGCCAAGCCCAGACGGAAACGCGATGTCGTTCGCAAAGCAGGTGATTTCCCAGACATTTGGGATCAGGAACTTCTCTCCGGCCTACGAGGTCTCCCGGGATGATTTCGTCCATATCATCCCATCTCTGTTTGATCTAAGCAACGGAGGCACGTTTAGGGTGACCGTCAAGAGGTCCGACAAAAGCTATCCCTTTTCTTCCATCGAGGTGCAGGCGAAGGTGGGAGAGGCCCTGCTGCGCGCGTACCCCGAGCTGAGGGTTGACTTAAAGAACCCCTCCGTGACCATAAGTCTCGAGATCCTGAGGGATCGGGTCTTGGTCTACGAGGAGAAGCTGGACGGGCTTGGAGGATTGCCCGTCGGTACATCTGGGAGGGTTCTAGCCCTCTTCTCGGGCGGGATAGACTCGCCGGTGGCTGCATTCCTCTCGATGAAGAGGGGATGTGACGTTGACTTGCTTCACTTCCATCCCTTCAACGACGCTGAAGAGGTTCGGAAGAGTAAGGTCGCGAGGCTGGCAAGAGTGTTGTCGGCTTACGAGCCAAAGATCAAGCTCTTCGCCGTGCCTTACTACCATTTCAACGTGACCTTCCTGACTCAGGGAGACAAGTACCAGCTTCTCCTTTTTCGCCGCTTCATGATGAAGGTTGCAAGCGAGTTCGCTCGGCGTCATGGTTACGACGCGCTTGCCACAGGAGATAGCCTCGGCCAGGTCGCCTCTCAGATAATGCTCAATCTGAAGCTCATAGACGCTGCAGCTGAAACGCTCGTCCTGAGACCTCTCATTGCCTTCGACAAAGAGGAGATAGTGGCCTTGGCCAAGCGCATTGGGACCTATGAGCTTAGCCTTGAGCCTTATCGGGACTGCTGCTCCATGGTAGCGCTTCATCCTTCCCTGAGACCCTCGCAAGAGGAAGTGGAAAAGATCGAGGGGTCTGGAAAGTACGATGAGCTTCTGGAACGGACCCTCGGAGACCTGAGGGAGATACCTGTGCGAGGCCTCCCGTGGGTCAACGGCGGCGGTACTCATTGGGAGAAACGGAGAGCTGCTTCTACTAGATTCTGGGATACGCATAAAAGTGGCCGTGTGAACCCAAGTCATGAGGGCAGTGGTCAGCGGGGGATCTACCCTTGTGGGCAACGGGCTGATCAGAGCCCTTGCGGAAAACGGCGAGGTGTTTGCCATAGGAGTTCATCCCGTTACGAGCTCTTCCAGCATTCACTACGTCCAAGAGGACGTGGGCGAGGTGCACAGGATAGAGGCCAAGGTGGACGCAGTGTTCCATGTCCTTGCCTCTGAACCCCCGGGTCTCGACTCGCTCACAAGGTTATCTGTTGGGACTCTGAACTTGCTCCGGATCGCCCACGTGAAAGGTGCGACGTTCGTGCTCGTCGTTCCGAAAGACGCCTTCGTTTACTCCGGCTCGGAGGATGTCTCTGGTCGCTTTCCGACGGGAGTCAGATTTGCGATCTCTCTGTCTTATACCTTTGGCGAGGAGAGAGGAGTAGACGTGAGGGTCGCGCAGCTTTTCGACGTGTACGGGCCGGGCGGAGTGGATGGATTTAACTCGATTCTGTTGAAGTTGCTGAATGGAAGCAAGGTGGTCTTTCCAAAGGGACCGACCTACCTTTGTCACGTGGAAGATGCTATCCGCGCGCTCATGGGGTTGACCGAAGGGACTGCGAAGAAAGCTCATGTGGCATCAGCTAAAGTTGACGGACCCGACGTAGTCAAGATGGCCAGGAGGATCGCTGGCTCTTCGTCCGAGCTGATCTTTGTGAAGAGTCGGGAACTTGAGCTTCCAAACCTGACAGAAGGCGATCTCGCGATCTCTCCATCGATCGGACTCGAGGAAGGGTTGAGGCAAACCATTTCTTGGCTTAGGGCAAACGGGGATAGATTTGGGCGAGCTAGAGGAACTGGAGGCGAGGATCACGAGGTGCAGCCTTTGCCCAAGGCTTGTTGAATACAGGGAGATGGTTGCTCGTCAGAAGAAGAAAGAGTTTGCCTCGTGGGAATACTGGGGCCGTCCTGTACCTGGCTTCGGTGACCCACATGCCAAGCTGATGGTCGTGGGCCTTGCTCCTGCCGCCCACGGTGGGAACAGGACTGGCAGGATGTTCACGGGGGATAGCTCTGGTCAGTGGCTGGCAAGGGCACTCTACAGGGCTGGTTTGGCCAACCAACCAGCGAGCACCTCTAAGGACGACGGGCTCAGCCTGAAGGGAGTATTTTTGACTGCCGTGATCAGGTGCGCACCTCCAAAGAACAGGCCCTTGCCCGCGGAGATCCTGAACTGCAGGCCCTATCTCTTGGAGGAGATAAGACTCATCGATCCAAGAGCTTACCTTGCTCTCGGGCGCGTGGCTCTAGCTGGTCTGTTTCATGCTCTTTCCGAAGTCCCTCCCTCTTTCTCTCACGGGAAGCATGTCGTTCTGCGCGGGAAGCCAGTCATCATGTCATACCACCCTAGCAGGCAGAACACGAACACTGGAAAGCTGACAGAGCAGATGCTTGATCTAGTCGTAATGGAAGCCAAGCAGGCAGCGGGGCTCTGATCAGCTCTTCTCGAGGTACTCCTTGAGCGCCACGGCGCTGTTTCTGTCCCTGTCCTTCGCTGAGAAAAGTAAGGTCAGCGTGCCCCTTCTGGCATATTCCTTGAGCTCCTCTATCTTTGGGTTTCCTCCGAGCTCCGCCCAGTACTTCCTCTTGAACTCGTCCCATTTGGCTGGATCATGAGAAAACCACTTGCGCAACTCCGAGCTCGGTGCAACGCTCTTTTCCCACGCGTCGATCCTGAGCTCATCCTTCTTCTTTCCCCTTGGCCACAGGCGCTCGACGAATATCCTCTTTCCGTCCGAGTCATCTGGTTCATCGTAGATTCTCTTGACCTGTATGCGCATAACAAACACTTTTTGGCACATTTACGCTTTGTTGTTCCAGACGCTCCCAGGGGAGACTTAAATCTCGAGGGGTCGATCCACGCATGATATACGCGGCTTCTGGAGCTGTGCTGCAGGCGAAAGACGTGAGATTTTCTGCCTCTTTTTACGAAAAGCTCTCGGGCAAGAAGGCGGTGTTTTTGCCGCCCGACAGCAAAGAACCCAAGGAAGCCTACGTTCCCTTTGGATTGGGCTTTGTTCGTCTCGTAGAGAAGCAGGGCAAGTGCGCCTTGGGCTCCTGCGGCGTTGTCCTGCTTGTGGATGACATGTATGCCACTCTGGAGGCACTTCGCCAAGCAGGGATCAGCTGCGGTCAGCCTCAGATGGGGCTTGGGGGAAGCATCAGGGCAGGCATCCGCGACAACGAAGGGCGTCCAGTGGAACTGCTTCAGATAATACCTGGCTCGGTTGAGGCATCTCTGTGGCTCTCAACTTCTGTAAAAAGAACCTGATAAAGGGCAATTATCCGAAGTATTTTCGAATAAAACCGAAATATTTATATGCGGTCTGTTTGAGATCCCGGTGGCAGAAGATGACCGGCCGCTTCAGGCGTGACCTTGGGTTGTTCCCCCTGACCATGTTTGGTCTGGGAGCCATCCTTGGAGCTGGCTGGCTCTTTGCCCCAGCGAAAGCTGCTGCCTTGGCTGGCCCCTCCGAGGTGTTGGCGTGGTTGCTTGGAGGAGTCATGATGCTCGCACTGGCTCTGGTCTATGCTGAGCTTGGCTCATCGTTTCCGACTGCGGGAGGGGTTGCAAAGTACCCTGATTATTCTCACGGCCCCTTCTTGGGTTTCTTAACGGGATGGAGCGTGTACATAGCTGGCGTGAGTTATTCTGCTCTTGAAGCTGTGGCTTCTGCCCAAGCACTTTCCTTTGTTTTTCCCCAGCTCTTTTCCTCTGCAACGCGTTCTCTTTCAGCGGAAGGAGTGCTGCTGGCTTTTGGTTTGCTTCTTCTCTTCTTCTTGCTTAACTTCGCTGGGGTGAGAAGGGTGGGCGGGTTCGTGTCTTTCC
>JAGDXH010000061.1:5924-7563 GCA_023256295.1 Thermoproteati archaeon | reverse complement strand
GCGGTGAAGTTCTTGGTGCCCGCACTCACCATAGCCTTCGTGTTCACCCTTCACTTCAACGCAGCTAACCTTGAGACGGGAGGGTTCGCGCCTGAAGGGTTCGCTGGGATCCTCATGGCAGTTTCTGCTGGAGGCATAGTTTCTGCCTACAGCGGTTTCAGGCAGCCAGTTGACATGGCTGCAGAGGCCAAGCACGCTGACAGAGACGTCTCGAGAGCCATAATCTATTCCATGCTGATATCCATCGTGCTTTACACGCTGATAGGACTGGCCTTTGTGTTGGCTATAAACTGGCGTCTCTTGGGTCTCAACCCAGGGAGCTGGTCTGCTCTGACTGCGCTTAAGTCATCTCCCCTGATAGACGCGGTGGCACTGACTGGCGCCTTTGGTCTGCTCACCTTGATGCTTTTGGACTCTGTCTACTCGCCCATGGGTGAGTCAAGCGTTTACTTCACCACGTCGTCTAGGCTTGGCTTTGCCATGGCCGAACAGGGGTACTTCCCGTCCTTCTTGTACGACTTAAACGATAAGGGTGTGCCAACCAAGGCGCTCCTGCTCAGCTTGATTCTGGGAGCCGTATTCATATTGCCTTTCCCCAGCTGGTATCAGATGGTGGAGGTCGCATCGGGCCTTACTGTGATCACGTATGCGTCTGGACCTGTGAGCATGATCGTCCTCAGGGGCTACGGCAGGAAGTCCCACAGGCTAAAAGGAGGAAGGCTAATTGCCCCCCTGGCATTCGCCGTCGCAAGCCTGTTGCTCTATTGGTTCTGCTGGCCATATACGCTCTACGTGGTGGTGCTTGCGATGTTAAGTCTGCCGCTCTACATGTATTACAGGTTTAAAAACGGGAAAAAGGGCATTCGTTCAGCGACGTGGTTTTTGGTCTACTTGGCCGGGATGCTGCTGATCTCTTGGCTCGGTTCCAAGCAGTTCGGAGGACTGGGCCTGATTCAGTTTCCTCTGGATCAAGTGATCGTGGTGGTGTCCTCGTTCGGGTTCTACGCTTGGGGTCTCAAGAGTGGCACACCGTCTGTCCCTCAGAGCTTTGTCTCGAGTCCGTTGAGCGGCTTTGAGGGTTTCTCGCCACGTTCTGTTGGGATGCCTGTTTTTGGTCTCCTCAATCCAGAGTTGAACTCGGGGGCCGCCGGTCAGCATGAAGGTTTTTATAAGCCCTTAGCGTCTCAGCCATGAGCTTTTTGCCTTGCGCTGAGGGGGACATGGTGATCACGGAAGGCGGTCAAGCCCTTGAGGTTATCGCCAGGTCAGGGTTTCGGGGCTGCGCGGCCGTCTTGCGTTACGTTGCTCGGGAAAAAGGGATGAAGCCGTCCGAAGGCTGCTTTGTGCCGGCAGCTGATCGCGACAAGTTGACAGGACTTCAGCCCTTCTACGTGCCCAGAAGCTACTGGATACCACGGGACATGGTGGCGCGCCACGAGCTACCAGAAGTCCTTGCCAAGGAGCTCCTGTTTGGAAAGGGAGGGCCTCTAGCCTCGCTGCTTTACGAGTTATCCGCAAGGGCAGGTATAGCCCCCTTCTCCCTGGGGATAGGAGGTGCTGCGCTTCTGGGACTAGGAGATGGCTTGGCAGAGGTGATCGTCTACGGCGCCGAAGAGGCGCACAAGGTCTGGACCCTTAT
>JAGDXH010000061.1:5256-5914 GCA_023256295.1 Thermoproteati archaeon | reverse complement strand
GACGGGACGCTATGGCCAGGAGCACGGGTACCTGACCAGGAAACCTTGGATGGACGACGCCTCCTATGCGGAAATGAGCAAGAGGAAAGTCAATCGGGGGATTTTCAACGGCATGGAATTTGAAGTGGTGGGCGTGCTTCCCCGGGGGGAACCCCCGCTGTGGGAGCCCAACGGGTTTAGGAAGGGCACGACATCGGGCGTGGCCAAGATCGTTGATGACCATGCCGGGAAGCTCTACCCATCCATCTATGGATTGGAAGGCCCCGTTGATCGCTTGGTCGTGCTAGATAGGTACATGGCCGGGCTGTTCTCTGTGGGTCAGACCGTGAGGTATGCTGGTTCCCTGGAGATCTCTCGGGTTGGCCCTACAAGGATTTCTTCTGTCGTGATCGGGGCGCCATCCGATTACGTGGCGCCGATGCGTCAGGGTAAGCAAGGGTGAACTGCCTCTCCTTCGCGGACTTCCGTCTCCTTTAACCCCAGTTAGAGTTAAAGGCAGCGGCAGCTCTACCTCGTCTTGGCAAGCGTGCTCATGCTGTCTTGGGAGTACCCCCCGAGGGTTGTAGGAGGTATCTCCTCTCACGTGCGCGACATATCGGCAGCTCTGGCCAGAAGAGGCAACGTCGTGCACGTTGTGACTCCTGAGTTCCCAGGGGCC
>JAGDXH010000061.1:0-5246 GCA_023256295.1 Thermoproteati archaeon | reverse complement strand
TCGTTGCCGTACACCGCGTCGAGGTCTATGACACTCTTGCCCCAGACTTCCCCACGTGGGTTTCTCTCATGAATGCCTCCTTGGAGAGAAGGGCCATTTCGCTGTTCAAGGAAGAACCCTTCGACGTCGTCCATGCTCATGACTGGTTGGTTGCGGAAGCAGCCATTGGCCTCAAGCACATCTATCGGAGGCCTCTTGTTGCTACCGTTCATGCCACGGAAAGAGGAAGAAGAGGAGGCATATTCTCTCAGTTGAGCGCCCACATAGATCAGGAAGAGAGGTGGCTGGTCTCAGAGGCCTGGAAGGTGATAGTTTGCAGTTGGTCCATGTACGGTCAGGTCGAAGACCTCGGGGCTTTTCACGACAAGATTTGGCGGATCCCAAACGGGGTGTGGCCTCAGTGGTTTCAGCAGCCAAGACAGCCGGATTTCAGGAAAAGGTTTGCCTCGGATGATGAGAAGCTTGTGCTCTTCGTGGGAAGGCTGGTTCAAGAGAAGGGAGTGGTTTTTCTCCTGAAGGCATTTCCAAAAGTGCTTGAGAGCTTCAGGGCCAAGTTGGTCATAGTTGGTGATGGATACCTCAAGCAGCCGCTTCAGGACATGGCCTACCAGATGGGCGTAGGTCAGCAAGTTTACTTGACAGGTTTCTTGGACGAGCAGGAGAAGAGAGCTCTCTACTCGTCGGCAGACGTGCTCGTGGTTCCCAGCCTTTATGAGCCCTTCGGCATAGTTGCCCTAGAGGGCATGGCATCTGGAGTTCCTGTGGTGGTCTCAAACGTAGGCGGCTTGGGAGAGATAGTCGAACATGATAGGAACGGCGTCCTCGTCTACCCGGGCGACCCCGCCTCCATAGCCTGGGGTATACTTCACGTTTTATTGAACCCCGAAGGTGCAAAGAAGTTGACCGAGAGCGCCAGGCGGGACGTCGAGCAGATATACTCTTGGGAAAAGATAGCCGGCGAAACGGTCCGTCTTTACAGGCAGGTCGGAGAAGAGTACGCGAGCGGGTCTTGGAAGCCAAGGGGATTTCCGCCGCCTTCCTTTGACTTTAGGTAGCACTGTCCACATGAGAAGTCGCCAAAGGCACGAGGCAGATCTTCACCAAATAGGTTTATCAACCCATGCGGCATCAGGGTGTCATGCACGAGGGAGAGACAGCCGAGGAAAGGCTGTTTACCATGATGCACAACGCGGGGATCGTGAAGGCGAAGAAGGCGTTATCGGCGGCCGAGCTGGCTCAACTCTTCTCCATGAGCACGGAAGACGTCGAGAAGGGGATAAGGAGCGGCCTGGCCCACGGTTACGTGGCGGTGGCCGAAGAAGACAGGTTTTATCTGAGCAGGAAGGGGATACTGTTTGTATCGGCCATCTTTACCCGAGGTCCTGTTGCTTACTCCCCAGTACCCTCCTGTCGATACACCCCTCTCGGCGTTTTCTCTTGCGATTGCCCGCAGCTTGGCCGAGCGGGCCCACGTGACTGTGGTCACAACAGGACAAGGAAGGCCGGAGGTCGGCGGCATAAGAGTGCTGGGTGCGTACAACCCGGTGTACGATCACACGAATGTGCTCAGCTGGGCACTTTCGATGGGCCGCGAAGTGGAAAGACAGGTAGCCACCCTTTACCACGAGATGGGCATCATCGGGCCAATCTTGGTGATAAACTGGGAGTTTTCCCAAGCGGCCATCTCCTTGTCTCAGGCTTTCGGTCATAGGGTCTTCTTCGTACCTTACTCGTTCGAGGTCCAAAGGGTCGGCTTGAGATCTCACTTGAGCATCGCCATAGACGCCATGGAGAAGTACGCGGTTTCACAATCATCGGCAATCGTGATCTTTGATCCCTTCTTGGAGGCTCTTTGCCTGACCATGGGAGCAAAGCAGGAAAGCTTGATCATGGCTGACCCATCCTCCACGCTGACTGACCCGGCTTGGGGAGAGAACGCGCTCTCAGCAGTCCTTGGCCATGCATAAGCGTAAATGGTCTCCCACTTCAACCCTCGTGAAGTCCAGAACAACCCTTGGGGTTTTTGGCGGGATCACGACGGCGCAGCTGCTTGCGCTTGGCGTGGCCTATGTGACGAAGCCAGTCACCATCGCAGCCCCCCCTAGCCAAAACGGGAGCGTGCCAATCTACGTGAACGGCACGGTGAAGAGCGTGTCGGCCTCCAATCTGACAAATCGCATGCCCGTCGAGGGCATATCTCTGTTCGGCTTTGGTGCTCTTTCCTCGGTCGCCACCGCTGGGCTCTTGGTTCTTCTCTCTTTGGCTGCCGCCTTTGCCTTTGCCTTTCTCTTCAGAAGAGGAGGGGTGCGCTTCCTCGTGGGTGGTGTTTTCGCGCTTGCTAGCTTTTCCCTGAATTGGTACGTGCTGTACTACCTTCTTCCATCGAGTCTGTGGCCCGTGTCCTTAGGGTTTCCAGCTGCGGTGGCCGCGCTCATGGCTGCCTACTCGATTCGCCCAGAAAGGTTCCGCGGAAAGGCATTGATTGTTGCCAACGCAGTTGTCATTGGAACGGGAGCGGAGCTCGGCCTTTTCCTGTCATCCTCTTTCCCAAAGTTGACTGTGCTCGCGCTTGCAGTGCTGTTCTCACTGTACGATTTCTACTCAGTCTTCAGAGGGCCCATATCTCGCATGCTTGGACCACCGTCAAGGGGAACGGAGGGGACGGCGAGGAGCGTTAGACCTGCGGCAGCGGAGCTGGGACCCATGATGGTCAACTTTGGAGATCTTCAGATGGGCCTGGGAGACGTCACGTTTTACTCCATGATGCCAGCTGCAGTTTACTTGAACGGTATGGGCCTTTCTTTCGTGCTTGCTGAACTTCTGCTGATCGACCTAGGGGTCTATCTGACGATCAGATTGCTGAAGAAGATCAGGCCGCTTCCGGGCCTACCAATCCCCCTGCTCTTAGGAGCTCTTGTGCTGTTGTTCTGAGCCTTTCTCTGACCCCGATCCCTCGTGGTTTTCGACGGCGGGGTTGATGGAAGTCTCCGCAGCTGCCCAATGGCAGGATACGTACTGAGGGCAAGTTGGAAGCTTCTCGTCTTGTCTGTAGTCGTGGTGAGGTTTTAGGGGAACTACCAGTAGGTAAGCGGAGTTGCTCTCCGGGCACGTCCACGAGCAGGCCAAGTAGAACGCAGAAGGCTTCCTGAACAGTCCTCCTCCTTGAGAAAAGAGCAGGGCAGATGCCCTGTGCCCGTTGACTGCTTGGTCTTCTTCTCTCTTCTCGAACTTAATTCCTCCCAGATACTTGTGGCCCAAGCTGTTGATCTCTTTCCTGGCCCACGGCGCGGGGTCAGCGTCACCCAATCTGGTCAGGTTGTACCTCTCCACCATGAGTCTTCTGGGCTCTGGAAGAGGAGCTGGTCTCAGAAAGGATGCGGGGCCTTTTTTCTTCTGAGGTTCCCAGTAGCCTCTGAAAACCGCAATGAGCCTTCCCACTTCTGCTTTTTGGCTGACGAGCTCAAAATCTTTGGGCAAAGACAGGTTCAGTCCCAGGTACTGCCACCTGTAGTATGGGAGTGAAGTGTGGCAGGTTATCCCCTTGATGATGGACCTGAACTGCTCTTCTGCGCCAACGAAGTGCAAGTAGTAGTACCTGTCCGTGTTGCCGCAGAACCAGACGGCATCGTAACCGCTTCCCTGCGAGTCGCTCCAGCTGCTGATGGCTGCCGTGTGACCGCCTATCTTTTCCTCCGCGACCCCCTCTTGGACGTCTAGTCCCTTGATCTTTTTCTTTGCCTCTTGATGGAACTTCTCTGAGACCTCGTCTGGCCTGAGAAGGCGTTTCTCCATTGGTTTTCCCTTTCTCCTTGCCTCTTGGCGCGCCTTTTTCAGACCGGCTTTTTCCCAGCGCACTTCTATTCTGTTCCTTTCGGCATCTTGTATGCCCAGCATGGTCATCCCTTGTTCCAACCTTATGGCGCCCACGTCCCAATCCGTTGGTACCAGTACCGAGAATCCCGCGTAGGATATGGGTTTGGTCTCCACGCCACCCAGGCTTGAAGACAGTTAAGTCTTTCGAGCGTGGTACTTTGTTGAATGATTCCTCGCCGCGCGCACAAACTCTCCGACCGCTGGCGCGTCTCCATGAGGAGATCTAGGCGACCAGACGAGATCTCTCCTGGAATTCGGCGTTTTTGAAAACCAGGAGTAGATTCACGAGCGATTTCTGATTTATTCAACGAAGTACCTTGGTTGCTTTGTTGGACAATTCCAATGAGTGCTTTCAGCAAACGGAAAAGTAGTGGTTCAGGCCGCAACGATATGCACGCAGAGCTCTAACCACTGGAATGTGATCCCTAGCGAAGAGAAATAAGCCTACTCCAAACGTGATGGCGTTTCCATAGAGAGGAGCCTGTTGTCAGAGGCGTGTTCCTGCTTGATGATATTCAAGGCACGAAGAAAGAACTGAAGAAGGTCAACGGGAACAAGAGGGGAGGCCTTGCCTCCGAGGTACGTTTATCAAGTGGCAGACTGGGCCGATGAGTGCAGGGGTTTAGAGGGAATAGGTCATGCTCTGAAGCCCTTCCACCTGGTCCTCTCTGCGGATCACTGAACTACTGTCTGGTACAGGATGTCGAGCGATTCCAGAAAAGCTGCTAAAGGCTGAAGAACTGGAGGTAGCGACCGACGAAAGCGGGCTCAAAGCGGGTCGGCTGGCGGGTGCCGCAGGCTACGGAAAGCCAAGACTTCATGGAAAGCACCTGATCCTTGTTATGACAGCGCATATAAGGCGCAGGAAGCTGCTGGGGGTTGATGCTTGCTGGTGGGAAAAGCTCATCTACAGGCTAAAAACGGCCGCAAAGATGCTTTCCAGTATCGGCGAGATATGTAGGTGTTAAGAGGTCCTACAGCGATAGGACTTACGGCACGAACGTGCCTCTTCTTTTGCCTAAAGTACGCGGAGGCCGATAAGGAGCTAAAGAAGCTTAAAGGTGAATTAGAGCCCGAAAAAGTCATCTCAGCAGAACTGCAGAACACAGAAGGGCAGCTTTCCAGGGAATTGCAGGAGACGAATGGGCAGCTCAACGCCGATGACAAGAAGATGAACCGGGCAGGCAGGGCGGCCTTTGCGAATCGAGTAGTGGCCGCCGCCTGGGAGAAGCAGCACTGGGAGGCACAACAGGCCGGGTTCCCCCTCAAAGTTCTTGAAGAGGTTTGGACCACGCAGCGAGGCCTTCGGCAAGCGCAGGGGCATCCCAAGGCGACCCATGCCATCCCTAGGTTGGCCCACAAACATCATGAAA
>JAGDXH010000011.1 GCA_023256295.1 Thermoproteati archaeon | reverse complement strand
CTACGGGGGAATCTGGCTTGCAGACGCCCTGCACGGCTTCGGCTACCCCTCTACCTGCCTGCTCCATCATCTCCGACTCGCTCAGACCCAGCCAGATGGCGTTCCGTTCAAGGGCCCTTATCTCGGATACCTTCATGAATTCCATGTGAAGACGTCCCGTGCGCTAAAAAACCCTTTGCTCGTTGCGATGGTAATTCGCTCTTTGGATGCGATTCTAAGGGCTGATAGCTCCCTAGAGGCACTTCGGATCGCGCTCTAGGGGCGAGATCTGGCTCTTTGGTCATCTGGAAAGAAAAAGGCTTAACGGCCTTGCCTGACATTTCTTGAAATGGCCGGGGTTTCAAGGGAGGCCGTCCTGGACGCTCTATCCCGGGTTCAAGATCCAGAGCTCGGGATGAGCGTTCTGGAGCTGCGCATGATAAAAAGCGTTGAGGTAGGTCAAGACGGAGTCGTGAAGGTGGTCCTGGCCCTCACCACGGAGGCCTGCCCCCTCACGGAAACGCTGAAACACGACGTTGAGGCTGCCATATCGGAGCTTGGAGGGAAGCCTTCCGTGGAGCTGACGGTGATGACCAAGCAGGAGCTGGACGAAGTTACTGCACTGGTTAGGAAGAGGTACGGAGACGGGGCCACCTACACAACGAGTTCAAGCATCCCGGTCTTCGGGCACGGCGACATAATGAAGATCTTGGCCGTTGGGTCTGGGAAAGGAGGAGTCGGAAAATCCCTGATGGCCGCGATGACCGCCGTGGAACTCAGGCGGGCCGGGTTCGACGTGGGCATTCTCGATGCAGACATAACCGGGGCGAGCGTGTCTGAAGCCTTTGGCCTCGGCGGCATGGAGGTCGTTGCTGAGGGTAACAAGATAGTGCCCTTGCAGACCAAAAGCGGCATAAAGGCGATATCCATGAACTTGTTCATGGACAATCCCGAGGGAGCAGTCATATGGAGGGGGCCGCTGGTCACCAAAGCCATACAGCAGTTCTACAGCGACGTGGCATGGGGTAAGCTTCACTACCTTATAATAGACATGCCTCCCGGCACGAGCGACGCCGCCATAACCGTGTTTCAAAGCCTCCCCGTGGATGGCGTGGTGGTCGTCTCCTCGCCGCAGGGGGTTGCAAATCTGATAGTCGGAAAGTTCATCAACATGGCCAAGACCGTCAAGGTCCCCGTGATTGGCCTAGTTGAGAACATGGCTTACGCGAGGTGTCCTTGCGGCGACGTGATATATCCATTTGGACATCCATCCGGCCAAGAGACCGCCGAGAAACACGGCATTCCCTTCTTGGGAGAGCTTCCGGTTGACTCAAGGGCCGCCGAACTCATGGACGCTGGCCACATAGAGGATTACGCGTCTCGGGAATTTCAAGAAGCGGTGAAGAGAATCAGGCTCCAAGCGCAGATGTTGCACCCGAGCAACCGGCTGCGCCGGGACTGGCAGCTTCAGGTCGGAGAGGGAGGAAGTTAGACCTTGAAGCAGGGGTGACCCAAGGTCCTAGCGCTTGAGGCAGGCCTTCTGCTGGTTTCTTTGGTAGGTATTTATGTCTCTTCGGAGTTCCTCATCAGGGGCTCCAGGCTGAGCGCTTCCATGGCCGGCTGGTCTGGAGAGGCAGCTGGAGCCGTCATACTTTCCCTTGCTAGCGCGCTGCCTGAGGTCCTGACAGGCGCTGTTTCCTCCCTCGGAGGAGCTCCTGCCTTGGGCATCGGGACGCTGCTGGGATCAACGGTTGTAATCAGCACGGCGGTACCTTCCTTGCTCGTGCTGGCAAAGGGAGACGTTGTGACCAAGGGTAGGCTTTCCGACAGGGAAGCCGTGGTTGCGTCTGCTTCCAATGCCTTGGTCATAGGTCTCTTGGTCAGTGGTCTCTTGGTAAGGGAAGTTGGGACAGCCTTGATGCTTGCCTACGCTGCCTATCTCCTTCTGATAGCGAGGGGCGAAGCCATTGACCAAGACTATCCTCCGGCCCGCGCGGGGCGCAAAAAGGCGGTCTTTGCCCTGCTGATGATAGTTTCTTCCTCCTTGCTCCTCTATGCGTCCGCATCTCTGGCCGTTTCTTCCTCGCTTGCTCTGGCGCAGGACATCGGCTTCTCTGAGTTCTTGGTAGGTGTGGTGGTTCTGGGCATAGGAGTGGAGCTTCCTGAAATAGCTCTTTCGGTGATGTCTTCAGGGATGGGAGAAAAGGGCATGGCTCTGGGAGGCATACTAGGATCCAACACCGCCAAGGCACTCCTCGGTCTCGGTCTGATGTCTGCCTTGGGAGGAGGGCTGTCTCTTCCCCTTTCAATCCAATCAGTTTCAACCGCAGCATTCTCATTGATCTCACCGTTGATTCTTTACATGATGATCAGGACGGGCTTCAAGCTTTCGCGGCTAGATGCGGCCATGCTCCTTCTTCTGTATGGACTGTACTTGGCCATGCTCTTCCTTCGCTAAGCTCTTTAGTCAGGGCTCATTTTCCTCATGATCGTCAACACCAAGGGAGAGATGGATGCCGTTGACATCACGGCCTCGCTGGAAGAAAAGGTGAAGGGTTTGGGAGACGGAATGCTGCATGTATTCCTGAAGAGCACCACCTCGGCCCTGTTCATAAACGAGGCCGACACGGCCCTTCTGCAAGACATCCGCGAGCAGCTTGCAAAGCTGATACCAAAGGGAGGTCACAGGCACGACAGCACGTGGGGAGACGGAAACGGTCACTCTCACCTGAGATCCTTGCTCCTCTCGCATGATCTGACGCTGCCTGTGCGCGATGGAAGGCTGGATCTCGGGACATGGCAGACTGTCTATCTACTTGAGCTTGACGTGAGGCCCAGGACAAGGCAGATATCCCTGACTTTTATTCCGGGAAAACCGATCGAGCGAATTGCCAGTCAGCCAGTCAATCGAAAGAGTGAAGGGAGGGTGGCGCCTCAGGGTTTCCAGAAGCAAAGTGCTTGAGCAGGACCAACTCAGTGGTCTTGCTCTCGTTCTTGACCAGCACTCCATCCCGGGCCTCGCCCTCTGCGACGAAGTACTCGTCAGCAGTCAGCTCTCCGTACCTGATTGACTCCGTGGTCTCCAGGGGATGTCCACCCAATGTCCCATGCCCTTTGATCGCCAGAACGCCGTACGCCGCTGAATCTCTAATCACGGTCTCCGATGCCGGCTTGACAGTCAGTCTGGTGGCGCTGAACTCGCTGGTCCCGTAAACCACCCAGAACTCTGAGTAGTCTTTCTCGCTGGCGCGCTGAAGCGGAGACATGAAGTGGTGGGGCCTCAACTCAGGGTCAACGTTGGTCTCCCAGTCTACCATGTCCACTATGTAGTCAAGATCCCTCCTGTGTTCAGCCGGGACGTCCTTTACCAGAAGGTCCCAAGAGATTGGCCTTCCTTGCAGCATGTTCTGATACATGGCGGAGACATCTGACGCCTTCTGCACCTCATAGGTGACCATGGTCCCCGGGGCGTGGAGCAGGCCAGCGGGTACCAACCATCCCGTGCCTGGCTTCAGCTTGTAAGCCTGAGATAGGTAGAGCACTCCGTTGTCCCCTTTGTCCCAAGCGGCCAGGCACCTCTTGAGGTCATCTTTTGTGGTCCCCGGAGATAACCCAAAGAACGTGTAGGGGAAGCTTCCCTCGTCGGCGTTTAGTTCGGGGGGGAAGTAGTAGGCCTCAGGCTTGGGCGCTCTCCCCACGGCTCTCGCGTGTCTTTCTGTCTGGTGCAAGTGAAGCGGTATCATTGAAGCGTTGTCGAACAACTTCGCCAGCACGTCCCAGTGCCTCTTTCCGACCAACCTTTGCCCTGCGACCTCTAAGAGCTTTGAGAGCATGAACCTTTCCTGCCCCAAGAGCACATAGCTCATTCCCTCGTCGGCAGGTGCACCTGGGTTATCTGCCTTGGTCACCGAAGCAAGCCATCTCTCATCTATGCCGCCTCTTGAAGCGCCAAGAGCATAGATGTCGCGGGGATCTAGGCGTAGTCTC
>JAGDXH010000034.1:2815-3976 GCA_023256295.1 Thermoproteati archaeon | reverse complement strand
CAAGCCAATCCTGTCAACCGTGAAGCCATAGCCCTTGACGCGAAATACGGTCTTCTCGTCTGGGGAGTAGAGATCGGCGCCTTGTATTCTCTCCCTTATCACCTGTTTGGGCAACTCCACGCCTGCCTTCCGCAGGTCCTCCTCTCCGATGGCATCGCCGCAGGCCTTGTCTCCTATCCTGTTCCTCGGTTTGGCATCCACCATGAGGACTTTGTAGCCCTTCTGCGAGAGCTTCTTGGCGGCTACCGCTCCCGTGGTGGCGGCACCGACCACGATCACGTCGTAGGAGCTCATGGCCCCCCTCAGGGCACCACTATTAAGTCTTTCCAGACAGCAAACTCATCTGCTGGACGCGAAACGCACTTAAGGACCCGGGAAGCTCTCCGCGTGTACTACACGGGAAAAGGTGATGACGGTAAAAGCAGTCTCGGCGGTCCCAGAGAGGACAAGGACGATCCGCTGTTCGAGCTCGTAGGAGACCTAGATGAGCTGAATTCCCAGTTGGGGGTTGTAGCATCCATCCTCAAGGATCAAGACGTGCTTTCCGGCATCACCCGGATCCAAAACGACCTGTTTTTGATCGGCTCGATCATCTACTTTGAAGCGAGAGGAGAACATCGCTCGATGGATGAAGAAAGAAGAAGATGGATTGAAACGGAAATCGGCAGGATGTCTTCGCTCCTTCCTCCCCTCAACAGCTTCGTGCTGCCAGGGGGGTCCCCTCAGGCGGCCCAGCTGCACTACGCAAGGGCGGTGGCCAGGAGAACCGAAAGGAGGATGGTCTCCGTTTCCAAGAGGCTCCAGCTCGACCAAGAGCTGGTACGCTACCTCAACAGATTGTCCTCGTACTTGTTCGTGGCAGCTCTGCTTGAAAACTCTCGTGCGGGCATAGAGGAGAAGCATCCGTCCTATCGAGCGGCCTTTCTGACGCATATCTTAATCCATTCACCGCTCAAATCCCACTCCTCGCAATGCCAACCAGAAGGGACTTCGCCCTTCACTATTGACGTGCTCTTGGCCCTCACGGACGGCGCGAGCTCGCCCATCAGCGAAGAGACCGCTTGCCCCAGCTCCTCGCCGCATGCCAAGACCAAGTCGACGTAGTCGTCCACGTTCAAGCCGGCCTTTCTCCTAGTCTCCTGTACTCTCCGAGAGATCTCC
>JAGDXH010000034.1:1630-2805 GCA_023256295.1 Thermoproteati archaeon | reverse complement strand
GCGCTCAAGCGTCTGATCTCTCCTGATGTCGAGGTAGACGCTCCCTCCCTGAAAGTCAGCCCTCACGAGCCCCTCGCGGGGTGCCGTCTGAACCTCGACGGCTTCGCGTGGAATCGGCCGCTTTTCGCCGCCGATCACCACCTCTGTCTTGCCTTCCTCAATGGCTTTTACAGCTTCTGCGACGTGGCTCTTGAACTCCCGTCCAAGCACGTCGTAACGAACCTTTTGCTTGCGAACCGTCAGCTCTTCCTCCCTTCCATTTCTGACTTCCTTGACGTTGGCCATCTCGCATATTATGGGGGCCAAGTCACCCACGGTCGGCCCGACCACGTAGAGCGCCCGCAGGGGATGCCTGAGCTTGATGCCGATCCGGTTCCTAGCGTTCAGCGATGCAGTCACTATCTGCCGGGCCACGCCCATCTCTTCCTCAAGTCTCTTGTCGGGAGAAGCTGGTGGAGTAGGCCAGTCTTGCAGAGACGGAGAGCCAGGGAGCGACGACGCAAGGTAAGAGCTGATGAAGGGGGCAAACGGGTAAAGCAGCTTGAACAGCCCCAAGAGGGACAGGTAGAGAACGTGGTAGGCTTCAAGCTTGGAGGAATCCTCCCTTTCGTCAACCCAAGTCCTCTTCCTGCACAGCTTCACGTACCACTTTGACAGGTCCTCCACGGCATAGCTCAGGATCTCCTGAAGCGCTTCGGAGTACTTGAACTGGTTCATCAGGCGGGTGACATCCTCAATGACCGTCGAGAGCCTTGAGACAGCCCATCTGTCCTCGGTCCTCCTGAGGGGGACCTCCTTGAACGCGTAGTCGTCTAACATCATGTAGGTTGTGGCAAAGTATGCCAGGCTGTACACCGTGCTGAGCTTTTTGCGCGCATCCTCCAAGCCTGATGGACTGAACCTTATGTCTTCCCACACCGTGTGGCCCATCACAAAGACGCGGAACGAGTCGGCCCCGTACTCAGATATGAGATCTTGGACATCCATGAAGTTGCCAAGCGACTTGTGCATTTCCCTTCCGGCTTCGTCGAGCGCCATACCATGGGTCAGTATGGCGCGATAGGGGGCCTCTCCCCACAGGGCGCCAGAGACCTTCAGCAGCGAAGAAACCCAGCCGGTGAACTGATCCTGCCCCTCTATGACCAAGTCGAACTTGCTCGGAGGCCAGAGACCCG
>JAGDXH010000034.1:0-1615 GCA_023256295.1 Thermoproteati archaeon | reverse complement strand
CAGAGTCGAACCAGACGTCAAACACGTCTTGTATCCTTCTCATGGTTCCACCGCAAGAGTGAGGAAACGTGATGCCGTCGATGAGCGGCCTGTGCACGTATAGAGACGACGACAGCTTCGCGCCGCTCAGCCTCCTGAGCTCCTCCACCGACCCAATGACCGCCGTTTCGCCGCATCTATCGCAGACCCACACGGGCATGGGTGTTCCCCAATACCTCTGGCGTGACACGACCCAGTCATCCAGCTTGGATACCCAAGGCATCAACCTGCCTTCCTTCAGCCAAGGAGGATGAACCGCGACGGAACTGGCAAGCTGGACCAGCTTTTCTCTGATCCTCGAGATGGACACCAACCACTGATCTGCGGGCCTCATGATCAAGGGTGTGCCGCATCTCCAGCACACGGGATAACGGTGCGTCAGCGGCTCCTCCTTGTAGAGGAGGCCAGACTCCTTCAAGTCATCCAGTATCAGCTTGTTGGCATCGCGAACGTAGATCCCCGCATACCTCTCCACGCTTGCCCTGAACCTTCCACTCTCATCGACCAAGTCTGGCATCGGTAGCTGGTACTGCTTCCCCACCAGGAAATCCTCTTGCCCGTGAGCCGGCGCAACGTGCACTATCCCTGTCCCTTCTTCCACGTTGACGAACTGATCGCTAAGCACGACCCTGTGTTCGAACCGTTGGCAGCTCAGGAACGGCAGAACTGGCTCGTATCTCGTCCCGTCTAATTCCCTGCCCTTGAACCTCCTCCTCACGGAGTACGGCCCCTTGAGCACAGCCAACCTCCTCTCGGCCAGAACAAGCACCTTGCCTTCGCTGCCGACTTCTACGTAGTCGGCCTCTGGGTTCACCATCAGGGCTGAGTTCGCCGGTAGCGTCCAGGGCGTCGTCGTCCAAGCCAGCAGATACCTCTCCTCTCCCACCGCCTTGAACAGCACATAAGCGGACTCGTCAGCGAGGTCCGCGTACTTGTCGGTGACCTCGTAGTCTGACAAAACCGTCTCGTCCTTGGGGCACCAGTAGAAGACCCTTTTCCCCCTTTCCACGAGACCAAGATCCCAGAGGGCCTTGAACTCCCTCCACTCGGCGTCTACGTAAGAAAGGTCCGAAGTCCGATAGGGATGCTCCCAGTCCATTGAAACTCCAAGCCTTGAGAAAACCTCGCTCATGGCTCCCTCGTTTTGATCTGCCAACTGGTTGCACCTTTTCACAAAGACGTCCACGCCCACCCTCTCTATGTCAGACTTGAAGGCGATGCCAAGTTCCTTCTGAACTGCCAACTCGATAGGAAGGCCGTGACGATCGTATCCCGGACGAACCCTCTCGGCCTTCCCATTCATCCTCATGTAGCGCATGTACACATCCTTTATCACCTTGTTCCAGGCAGTCCCCGGATGAGGTACCCCAGACGCAAAAGGGGGACCATCAAGCAAAGTAGCTCCCTCGCCGTCGACCCTGAGGACTTCCTTGGCTACGCTGGGCTCAACGACGCTCGGATCGTATCTGTTACTCTCAAGCTCCCTGCTCAAGCTTCGAGCGCCAGTTCGACGCTTATAAGGAATTCGAACCTCAGGCTTTGTTGAATAATGCTCATGAAATCTTGATGGCTGCTA
>JAGDXH010000008.1:2801-4114 GCA_023256295.1 Thermoproteati archaeon | reverse complement strand
GGCGCGCGTCGACGGCGCTCGGCTCCTGCCTCTGAGCGCCATCGGAGAGAGCTTCAAACCCCCCGGCCGCCTCATCGCGCAGCGCCTTCTGGGGCCCGCCAAGGTGCGCCTCTTGCCAAGTCCGAGGCCTGATTGCTGGAGTCTCAGATCGTATGTTAACAGAATCGAAACTCAAAAGAAGCGCTTAGCCGAGCTTCCCTTGGCCGAAGAGCACAGCAAGTGGCGGATAGGCGAACCCTCGGGATGCTCATCGCGAAAAAAGCGCTAAACGCGAGAACGCGATGAGTTGCCCTCTGGGCATGCTAAACGGGTAATTGCGTAGCAGGAGGCAAAAAGCATATGCCCCATCGGCCAACCTGATTATATGACCGCGAAAAGGTTGGAGCTACAAGAGTGAAAGAAGGAACTGGAGAAGGTCGGCATTTACAGGAGGTATTTGAGGCCATACTCGCAGCGGCGCCCGCGCGCCAATTCACGTTGGGTTATTCTCATGTAATCCTCAGGTAAGCATCCAGATGACGTATGTTCAGGAAAACCGCTAGACAATGCTTTTTGTTAGCCCCGGTTTTGGGATGACAGGACTTGTAGCTGCAGTCTTGCCATGCTGGACAGGGGCTGTACAAGGATCTGAGTTGCTGTTCGTAAGCTAACGCTTTTGTTCTAGAAGATGAGACCTTTGTTATTCGGCGGGGCCTCAGCCACAAGATTTCCGGGCGCTCTCCAGTGGTATTGTATCAGTACTGCTCCGAGCGCCTCGTTTGCCTTGATATGAAGGTCGAGTCCAAAGTCATTCAAATCGTCTGGCGCAATCTCTATCTCCTGCGGCAACGGCACGTCGCGCTTTGTCGCATAATTCGAAAGTCGCTCATGAATTTGCTCGTGGTTTCCCGAAACCGCGGTAATCTCATGAGGAATTTTGCCTCGCCGAGATCTCCTCTGGAGGCGCGCCAGCGCTTGGAGATCTGATGTGCACGACCAAGAACTATTCGACAAAGCACAATCTTCTATCTACTTTGAATCAATTGGCACAGGTACAGCGAAAACCCAATGAAGGCCTCGAAAAAGATCTAGCTCAAGCCCATGACAGGCAACAGGGCTTTTAGCCTAGGCCACCAGCCATGCATGATCGACGTAGCAACCTTCGAATTCGCTGTCCCGATGACCGTCAGGTTCCAGAGCTTTTCCGGCTTCTCTGTTCGGGGATTTTTCTACAAGGTCATGGGAATGGGAGATCCGCGCCTCGCAGAGGAGCTGCACGCCGGCAAGGCCCTTGCCCCTTTCTCCGTTACGCCCGTGACCATAGAAGCCGCGGG
>JAGDXH010000008.1:0-2791 GCA_023256295.1 Thermoproteati archaeon | reverse complement strand
GGCTCGATCCAGGGCTGGCCCGCTTCTCCTTCGTCATGATGAAGCCGGAACTCGGCGGCTCTCTGCAAAGGGCACTGCAGGGCGGACTCGACTCCGTGACCCTATTGGACCAAGAGCTACCTCTCACATCGATTAAGCTGCAATCTCTGGACCCCTCAGCGATCCCGCAGGAACCAATCAGATCCTTCGAGCTGGATTTTCGGACGCCGACTTTCTTCAGAGCCACACCTCTCGATCTCTCCAAGCAGTACGCCCTTTCGGAGTCCATGACGACGCCCTACAGGTTTGTTCCTTTGCCCGATCCCATATTGACCTTCAGGAGCTTGGTCAGGACCTGGAGAGAGTTCGTGGGGGGCGAGGGGCTTGAGAACCTGATGACGTGGGTAGAGTCGGGCGGCGTGGTCCTGTCAGGATTTCCAAGCGGCATATACACCAGACGCGTTTATGAACACCCGATGGAGAACAAATGGGTGGTTGGCTTCGTTGGAAAGACCCGCTTCTCCATGCCCTCGTCTCTCTATTCGGAGAAGATGGCTGGTCTTGCCTTCAAGTTGCTGAAGTTCGGCGAGATATGCGGGGTCGGAGGCGGAAGGACTTCCGGACTGGGCAGGTACTACGTGACGCCACAGCCGCAAGACGAACCTCTACCTGATGCGGGAGAAGGTTTATAGCTTATAACGGTGTAATAGGCAGCATGAAAGCTCTGGTTTTTGAGAAAAGTGGCGTAGAGAACCTGAGGGTCGAAGAGACAGAAGCACCTAAAGCGGGAAGAGGTGAGGTGCTGGTAAGTGTGAAGCTCGGAGGGGTGAATCCCATAGACGAAGCCGTGATCGAACGGATACCAGTGAAGTTACCTCATGTACCGGGCGCCGAGGTGGCTGGGATAGTGGCAGAAGTTGGGGAGGGAGTTACAGGGCTCAGCGTCGGGGAAGCCGTGACCGTTTACAACAGGATCTTCGACGGTAACTGCGACATGTGCGTTTCGGGCAAGGAAAACCTGTGCAGACACGGAGGAATTATGAGCGTGGTCACAGACGGCGGGTACAAGGAGCTCTATGCGGTCCCTGCAGTCAACGCTATCCCCGTGGGAAACATGCCGATGGAGCTCGCCGCAAGCCTTCCGACAGCAGCCCTGTCCGCCTATCACGCGCTCAAAGAGGCAGCCCTTTCGGCTGGTGAGACTCTGGTGGTCCTGGGGGCCACTGGGAACACGGGTCGCTTTGCGACACAGTTGGGCAGAGTGATGGGGGCTCAAGTGATAGCCGTCTCCAGAGAAGGCACAATCGTGGACGGGGCAGACGCATCTCTGGACTACTCAAACCTCAAGGAAGAGGTCTCAAGACTGACTGGAGGCAGGATGGCGGACGTGGTGTTGAACTCGGTTGGAAGGTCCGTGTGGGATGCCGGGATCTCAGTCCTGGGAACGTCTGGAAGATTGGCAACCTTTGGCGTCTTGACTGGTGGCGAGGTCGGGCTGAACCTCTCATGGCTGTACGGGAACCAAGTGAAGCTCATTGGCACCACTGGCGGAACCAGGAAGGAAATGTTCGACCTCGTCAAGCTGTCGTCCAGACTGACGGTGAGGGTATGGAAAAAGTTCAGCTTGGACGAAGCCAAGGAAGCCTTCAGAGGCCTTCACTCCTCGGAGAGGAGCAAGACTGGAAGGGCGTTCATACAGGTGAGCTGAGGGGTCGGGGATAATACTTCGCAAAGTCGGTCACGTGGCCGAACGTCGTCTGAACACAGACGGCTGCCAGCAGGATAGAAGAAAGCGCCAGAAGGACGAGTGCGGTCCACATCAGGGACTTGTTCTTGCTGTTTATCGACACACCTGTCAAGGCACCGGCCAGTCCCTCCATCACGAACATCCCCCAGACTGGAACAGGGTCAAGCGAGTCAAGGGCTATGACGATCCCGTAAAGTATCGAGATCAAGCCAGCTGGAACAGCCAAGCCCTCTATGTACTTCAGATTTCCGAAAAGGAGCAGCTCGGTACCAGCGCTTAGCACAAGGACTGAAAAAACGGTAAATGGATCCCCAAAGACGAAGTTGAAAGGTCCCGGTAAGGGCCAAGTGACGTCCATGTGGATTGAAAGAAGAAGCGATGCGATGCCCAAGAACAGGGGAACGACCCCGCTCTCCCGGCCGAGCTCCTTTCCTCTTGTGACCATGAGCATGGCATACGTGGCGTAAACGTCTGCCAGAAGAAGGATGTATCCATCGGTGCTGAGGTAGTCTACGAATCCAGACATGTTGAGTCACGTATGAATTCTCTCTCATATTTAAGACCTGCCCTTGGGCTCAAAGTAAGCGCCAGATCATACTCAGGTCATCAAGCTGCCTCGAAGAGGCAAGCCTTATCTCGAGCGAGGCAGAAAACAGCCGTGAACAGAAACATCTACCTACTCTTCAGTTCGCGTTCCGTGAGAAGCTTCACGGCTGGCTTCTTGAGCATAGCTTTCAGTCTCTACTTGTACGATCAGCTCAAGATGCCCATATACGATGTCGGCCTCGTGTTCGCCGCTGGCGCACTGGCCACGCCGATCATATCGCTTCTTGTGGGCGCGCTCGGAGACAGATACGGTCGGAAGATCGTTCTTTTCGTGGACCTTTTGACACTCCCCCTTGCGTTGATGATCTTGGTGGCTTCCTCCAGCTTACCTGCCATCCTATTGGCTAGCGCCCTTGGAGGCTTTGGCGTCGCCGGTGGTCTGATCGGAGGAGGAGTAGGGGCATCCGTGGGTCCAGTGGTCACGGCCCTTCTGGCAGAAAACGCCGAGGGAGAAGAGAG
>JAGDXH010000055.1:3089-4271 GCA_023256295.1 Thermoproteati archaeon | reverse complement strand
GCTGACACACCCTTGCCCTCTCGGTGGCCAGACGAGGAGAGAAAAAGGTCTGCGCCACGTCCACGACGAAGGCGAAGCCGTTTTCCTTGTGAGTTGTCAAAGTCCTGTCCACGCCTGCCAAGTGCCTGAGCGGCGAGGTCCTGTACTCTCCCTCCAACGCGCCTTGGCGTGCGAACACTCCCTTCACTTCTGGATTCAACTTCATCAAAAGCTCGGCTTGCTCCACTCCTGAAGTGCCAGGCTTAAGCCTGACCAACGCCAAGTCCCCTATCAGGTCAAAGGACCGAGGGAAGCCAGTTCCACGCACCGCTTCCTTCCAATTCAAGTTCTCGCGCCACCTTCAAGAGAGGGCCTTTTCGCTGGGAGAGAACTCTTCCCTCAGATCTTGGGGGAGAGGACCCACCAACGGGAAACCCACGAGGTCACCCTCCCGCAGCGCTCCCCTGCCAAGAAGGCCACGCGAACTGAGCTCTTTCCTGAACTCCTCCGCCCTTTCCCGTCTCACGAAGGCATAGATCACGCCCTCTCTCTGCCATCAGGAAAAAAGCGTTCTTGAATCGATCAGCTTGGCTTTTATACCCTCTCGGTACAGAACAAATGGAAGAGCGTCGGATCCCGCGCACCATGTCGACCCAGCACCCCGATAACGCCAGGCTACCGAGGTGGGTTCATGGAGAAGTCATAGAGGGAGATCAGGAAGTAGAAGAGGCGTACCTGGCCTACAGGTCATATGGCTGTCAAGAGGTCATGTGGGATGCCGAGGGAAAAGACGTAGACACGCACGTGGTGCGCAAGCTCCTCAGCCAGTACCCGTCCTACTTCAGGAAAACCGTCATGGGGCGTGACGTGTTTCTCACTTACAGGGTCCCCAATCCCGTTCTAGATGCCGCCGAAAAAAAAGTGATCTCCGAAACCCTTGACAACATACCCCTTGCGTACGACGTCGCCAAGCAGTTCTACGGAGAGAGGGCAGTTGCCCCGATATTCGAGGTCATAATGCCTTTCACCCATACTTCTGATGACCTGGCCAACATCCTGAACTACTACGAGAAGGCGGTCGCAGGAAGGGAGGCCCTTACCGTGAACGACGCAGGATTGACCGTCCGCGAGTGGATAGGAGAAGTCAACCCGAAGAGGATCAACGTGATACCTCTTTTTGAAGACGTGCCCTCGCTGCTGCAG
>JAGDXH010000055.1:2349-3079 GCA_023256295.1 Thermoproteati archaeon | reverse complement strand
GCAGGCAGCCGAAGTGGTACGCGACTTCATAAAGAGGTCCAAGACCAACTACGTCCGCGTTTTTCTTGGAAGGAGCGATCCTGCCATGTCTTTCGGCATGATACCAGCCACCCTTTCCGTCAAGTTCGCACTCTGGGAACTGAAGAGAGTTGAGGAGCAGGAGGGCGTGCGCGTTTATCCCATACTGGGAGCAGGCTCCCTGCCCTTCAGGGGGCACGTGAGCCCCAGGAGCTACGCTTCAGCGCTTAAGACGTACCCGGGAGTCTACACGATCACAATTCAAAGCGCCTTCAAGTACGACTACGACGAGGCAGAGGCAGAGGAAGCCGTCTCCGCGCTCAACTCATCTCAAGTCAGAGATCCGGATGAACCAACCAGCCTGAAGGACCTCCTCGAAGCCATAGACAGGTTGGCCAAAGCCTACGTCAAGGAGGCTTCTGGTCTGGCCCACGTCGTGAACAAGCTGACGACTCTGCTTCCCAGCAGGAGAGCTAGAAAGCCCCACTCAGGCCCTTTTGGATATGGAAGAAAGGTTGGCAGCAAGAGCCTGCCCAGGGCCATAGCGTTCACGGGAGCCCTTTACTCCATCGGGCTACCTCCAGAGCTACTGGGCCTTCATGCCATGCTAGAGCTCTCCCGGGTTCAAAGGAAACAGGTAGAAGAACTCTTCCCTCTGTTGCCCCAGGAGCTTGAGGCAGCCACGAACTTCTTCTCGTGGGAATGCTTCAAC
>JAGDXH010000055.1:0-2339 GCA_023256295.1 Thermoproteati archaeon | reverse complement strand
ATGAGGGAAGAGGGGGTATGGGGAATCAAGATTCAACCCTCACTGAACGACCTGATAGAAAAGGACCTCAAGGCCGCAGAAGAGCTAGGTATCGATATAGGTCCAAAGGACTCAGATGGCATGAGACACGGCCTCTTTGCGTCTGCCTGTTTAGAGAGCCTGAACAGCGGTCATCCCAACGATGCCCTCTTCGGTCTGGTTGGAGCAGCTGAAGTCAGGCGCTCTCTTGGTCGAAGAGTCACCCCCTGCTCGAGTTCAGGCCGGAAAGAAGATCGGGACAAGAGCGACCGTGAGCAACATGAGCAAGAGCAACATGGGCAGACCTGACTTCAGATAATCGGCGAAGGAATAACCTCCCGGTGCGGCGACCATCAGGTTTGCCCCATGGCTGAACGGAGTCATGAACGTGGACGATGCAGCCATCATGACGACCACCAAGTAGGGCATGGGAGACAGCCCGGCGGTGGACGCTAGAGACAGGGCAATTGGAGACATTATCATTGCCGCCGCGACATAGTTTATCACGTTGGCCAAGACGGCGGTTATTGCGTATAACAAGAGAAGCGCCAGCATGAAGCCAGAAAAAGGCCCAACGAACACCGAGGAGGCAAGCTGGGATGCCACCCCTGTGGCAACCATGGCCTGGGCCAGCGAAAAGAAGGATCCTATCATCACCACGACGTCCCACTCCACGGAGGCATAAGCTGCCTTGGGGTTGAGTGCTCCGCCTCCAACGACCACAAGCACGCCTGCCAAGAATGCCACGGATATCGGCAAGAGGTTGAGTCCTGACGTCACGACGGCGAACGCAAAACCGGCCACCGTTATCAGGACGTCCCGCCTCTTGCTAATCGAATAACCTCTTTCCACGAGGGGAAGCAGACCCAGGTCATGCATGGCAGTCGCGGATGTCCCCGAAAAGAGGAGCACATCTCCCTGTTGAAGCTGAAACTTAGACAACCTGCAGGGCCTGTAGACACAGGGCCTGGACACCCCGATCAGCGATATCCCATAAGCTCTCCAGAGGTCCAAAGAGGCGGCCGTCTTCCCAACAAGAGGCGAACCCGCCCCCACAACGGCCTCCGTGAGCGTGCCGCTGGGCATGTCTTGAACCTTGGGTATCAGCTCAAGGCCCTTTGCATGCGCAAGGGAAGATATCCTCTCCGGCGTAACGCTCACCACAAGCACGTCTCCCTCCCGCAAGGGCTCCCAGAGCGCCCTGAATCCAGAAATGCCTGCCCCGTCCCGATAAAGAGCAAGAACCCTAGCTGGTATCAGCTTGCCTGCCTCTATCAGCCTGCTTCCAAGCTTTGGGAATTCCTGATTTATCCTAGCCTCGGTCACGTAAGCCTCCACTCCGGCCTCAGAAGGCATCACGTTATCTGGCAGCAGCAACCACGCAAGGGCGATGACCGAAAGACCAGCAGCAGAGAGCAAGATCCCCAGAGGAGTTATCTCAAAGATCCCCATGTACTTCCCAGTTGCTTGGTAGGCAAATTGTGCCACAACCAAGTTCACCGACGAACCTATGAGGGTAAGCCTGCCTGCCAGTATGGAGGCAAAGGAGAGCGGTATAAGGAACTTTGACGGAGAAGAATTCATCTTCTTTGAAACGCGGAGCGCTATCGGCATGAAGAGCGCCACCGTAGCCACATCGCTGACAAAAGCCGAGGTCAGAAAAGCCCCCAGAGCCAGCAACATCATCGACAGGAAGGGCTGTCTGCTGGCCGAAAGAAGACCTTCAAACCTGCTGAATATACCCGTGTTGACCAGGGCATGCCCGAGCACAAGGGCAGATGCGATGACTATCACCGCAGAGCTCGAGAATCCGGCTAGAGCTTGGGAGGGCGTTATGACCCTTGCTGCCACCAAGATTATGAGGGCGCCCAATCCCAAGAGATCGTACCTGACGCGAGAGGACAGAAGGACCACCAAGACCAGCGTGGCGACCACAAGCCAACCCGCAGGAGTCATTCGTTCAACGAAGCACAGCGATTAATACTTTTCTAAAAAACCGATAGAGAAAAAAACCCATACACCAGCACTTCATGGACGAGCTATCATCGCCTGCAAGAGAATGGTACGAAGAGGCAGTCCCCGTGGACCCAGAGACGGCCGTCGAGGTACTGGCTAGCCCCGTCTCTCACCTCCTGTTGAAGCTCAAGGGAAGGCCACCGAGCCAAGGCCTTGGAGCATGGGGTTTCTGGATCGACAGGTACTTGCTGCTGAACATCACAGCTCAGGTAGATCAGAAATCCACGTCGGATCTACCATTCGAGGCAAGGGCAAGCCCAAGGATAGTCGCCAGAGAGGGAAAGAACTTCAAGGAGGTTCACTGG
>JAGDXH010000038.1:4011-4474 GCA_023256295.1 Thermoproteati archaeon | reverse complement strand
CACCTCCCACGATCACTACCCTACTTGCACCAGACAGCTGGTTCTTGACGAACTGCGCCTTTGCGGGGTGATGAACGAAGAAGACCCGGTCTCCAGAGATGCCCTCGATCTGAGGTACCACGGGGCGTGCGCCTGTCGCAACGATGAGCGCATCATACTCCAGGACCTGCCTGAATCCGTCTTGGGCATACCACAACTTCCTTGCAGAGAGATCTGCCTCTAGGACCGCCGCTCCTGTCCTGACGTCTATGTTCCTCTTTGACCTGAAGAACTCTGGGGTGTAAGTCATGAACAGCGAGGGGTCGCTGAAAACTCCCTCCAGGAAATAGGGGATACCGCACGGCGCATGACTCACCAGACTGGTGGCCTCCAGAACGACGACTTCCTGACTCGGCTGAAGCCTCCTCACCCTGGACGCAGCGCTCATACCAGCCGCCCCTCCCCCAACCACCACCGCTCTGGG
>JAGDXH010000038.1:2741-4001 GCA_023256295.1 Thermoproteati archaeon | reverse complement strand
CGATCTCTGAGTGCGAAATGAAGAACCTAATTTACCTATCTGAGACGGCAGAGAGGGGAGTTGTCGAAAGTCCTCCCCCTCTTGAGCCGTGCAGGTCGTGGGCTCGCGTGCTTGGCTCAGAGGACCCGTTGTCATCTCCTCTTGTTGAGAGAAGTGGAGCCAAAGTCGTGAACGTGCCGAGCAAGGGTCAGACCGTTGGTCTGTGCGCCTCGGAGCAGCTCGAATCCCGCAACCCCAAAGAAGAACTGACATGCGTGAAGGCTACCGTGCTTGACCTTCTCCCCCGGTTCCCCGTCGTTGCAGCGATCACGTTCGCCAGAAAGCCCCGCTGCGAGGATCTCAAGATGCTCGACGAGGCGGTCGGCGACATGGTGAGCGCCGCGGAGGACTTCATCTTGTTCTCTGCCTGCGGGCAGCCCCTTGAAGATCTGCCTGAAGAGCCCTATGGGATCTACCTTTCTACCGCTAGAAGGCCAAGAGAAAGAGATACCGTGAAGCCAGAAGAGATAGGGCAGATATTCCTGAGGATGGTGGAGGATTGAAGGAGCAGGCTGTTCTCGAGACGTCGCTGCACGGTCACCGACTTGGCTAGGTTTCTTGGCTTGTCTGGATCAAGGCCCTTCTTCAAGGCCGTGTAATAGGCCATGAGCTGCATGGGCACTGCGTAAGCGACGGGTGTCACGAATGGGTTCATTGGCGGCATCTCTATGTAGGCGTCACTCAGCTCCTTGAGCTCTCTGTCTCCCTCCTCGCCGAACGTTATCACCCTGCCTTGCCTTGCCTTTATTTCCATGATGTTCCCTATCATGGTCTTCCTCGTGTCATCGTTTGGAACGACGAACACCACGGGCACCCCTTTCTCTATGAGGGCAATGGGGCCGTGCTTGCTCTCGCCAGCCGAGTACGCGGTGGCAGGTATGTAGGAGATCTCCAGCATCTTCAGCCTTCCCTCGAAGGCAGTTGCCGTGTTGATACCTCTACCCATGAAGAATATGTGCCTTGCTGAAGCAAGCTCGTCCGCCAGCGCCTTCACCGAAGGGGGCACCGTGTCAAGCACTTTTTGCACCAGCGATGGAAGCCCCTGCATGGCTTCCTCGTACTGATCCATCTCGACCTGAGAGACCTTTCCCCTTTTCTTGCCCAGGTTGAGAGCCAGCTTCAGGTGAACCAGCAGCTGAGACGTGTAAGTCTTGGTGGCGGCCACTCCGATCTCCGGTCCCGACTGCTGGATTATGTATGCGCGGGTGATCCTGGTTATTG
>JAGDXH010000038.1:1454-2731 GCA_023256295.1 Thermoproteati archaeon | reverse complement strand
GTCACGGCCAGAACGGTGCTTGCCCTGAGCCTGGCGTAGCTTGCTATCCTGAGGACATCCGCCGTTTCACCTGACTGCGAGACCAACAAGATGGCAGAGTCAGCGTCCAACGCCCGGCCGTACTGTTCCTCGAACTCGCTGGCTATGCTGGGTATGGTCGGAAGAGCAGCTACGTTGGAGTACATGTAGCTGCCCGCTATGCATGAATTGTATGATGTTCCGGCCGCCACGAGGTACGTGACCTTGGCCCGATCTATGAGCTCTGTGAGCACGTCGAGATACGGCTTCTGCAGGTTGAGAGTGTACCTGAGAGAGAGAGGTTGCTCCATGATCTCCTTCAGCATGAAGTGCTCATAGCCTCCCTTGGTCACGCTTTCTACCTTCAGCTCGACCTCGATCGGCCGCTTCTCCACCCGCCTTCCATCCGAGATCCTGTAGACCTGATAACCTGTTGCCGTGATGACGGCCATCTCCCCATCGTCCAGGGGGACTATCTTGTTGGTGGAATCCACGAAGGCCACTGGATCCGACGCAGCATAGTTCTCTCCGTCACCGATCCCAAGGATAAGGGGGCTTTCGTTTTTCACTAGTACGACCTTGTCAGGCTCTTTCCTGGAAACTATGGCAAGGGCATAGGAGCCCCTCAGCTGCCTCACCGCTTCCAGCGTGGCACCGGCAAGGTCCATGCCCGAGTTCACCCCATCTTCCACAAGGTGAGCAATGACCTCCGTGTCAGTACGAGATTTGAACTCGTGGCCGCTCTTCTGAAGCTTTTCCTTGAGCTCAAAGAAGTTCTCTATCACCCCGTTGTGCACAACCGCAACCTCTCCCTTGCAGTCCGTCTGCGGATGTGCATTAACCAGCGTGGGCAGCCCATGCGTAGCCCACCTGTTGTGCGCTATCCCAACCTGGCCCTTCATGTCGTCGAAGTGAACGGCTTGATCGACTTGCTCAAGCTTTCCAACTCCTTTCCTGACGTAGAGGTTTTCGCCGTCAACGGTTGCCACGCCTGAAGAGTCATACCCTCCGTACTCCAACCGCTTGAGGCCCACCTTCAGGGCGGGAGCTACGTCCCGTCTGGAAGAAACCATGGCGAATATCCTGCACATTCCTTCCCTATCTGCGGACGCTTATATCTTTTTCTAAGAGAATTCAACCAGCTCTGCGAAGAAACCCCGGTCAGTTGCCAACCATCACGGGCAGGAGCCTCAGGAGAGAGGTGAGGACACGTCCCAATCGTTGGGCTCCTCAGCTCAACCCGAATCGCCTGCAATGCT
>JAGDXH010000038.1:0-1444 GCA_023256295.1 Thermoproteati archaeon | reverse complement strand
ACGAAGTTCGCTGGATAGAAGCGGGCCAAGCAGAGGACTGCGACGTAATCATGTGTTGGGGGCTGACCGAAGAGGCGTTGAGAGAGGCCCGCAGCCTCAAGGCCATACAGACCTTCTCCGCAGGAGTAGATCATCTGCCCTTCAGAGTTATCCCAAAAGGGGTCAGGATATTCTCCAACGCGGGCGCGTACTCGATCCCCGTCGCAGAACACGCCTTTGCGCTGATCCTCTACTTGGCCAAGCGCCTCCCAGCAGGTAAGGAAGTGCCCAGAGTGCAGCTCCAAGGAAAGACACTGCTGGTTTTCGGAGCAGGAGGAATAGGGAGCCAAGCAGCGCGCCTAGCAAAGGCCTTTGGGATGGAGACTGTTGGCGTCTCAAGACATCCTGCCCCATCTCCAGAGTTCGATCAAGTCCTGAGCACAGATCGCGTAGACCAGGTCCTTCCAACCTCTGACGTCGTGTTGATAGCCGCACCCCTGAACAGAGGCACGATGGGCTTCTTCAACAACTCGAGGCTGCGGATGATGAAGCAAGGCGCAATCCTTGTGAACGTCGGGAGAGGCGAGATCGTTGACGAGACGGCACTCTACGACGTCCTGCGTTCTGGGAAAATTTGGTATGGCACGGACGTCCTCTGGAGAGACCGTGAGGGCAAAGAGGGGACCTCATACCAGTTTCAGGACCTACCTTGCTTCATCTCCACTCCCCACGTGGCCTCTGGGAACAGCGAAGATGTCAGAGAAAGAGCAATGCTCATGGCCGCAAAGAACGTCAGGTCTTATCTGGACAGAGGGACGGCTCAAAACGAGGTCAATCCCTCCGATTACCTCTGAGGTGGACAGCTTGGCTCCATTTGGCACTGCTGACCGGGATGAACTTCATGACCTCATGATCAGTCCCTCTGGCATAAGAGGGATCTGGGGAGCGGGACTGAGTCCTGAGGTAGCCAAGGCGGCGGCCCTCGCCTTCGCAAGATACACAGGCGCTGAGATGATCGTGGCCAGAGACACAAGGCCGAGCGGATCCAGATTGGTGGAGGAGGTAATAGCTGGGTTCAAGCTGGCCGGATCACCCGTCTCATACGTTGGGATAGTCCCGACGCCCGTCGCCATATGGTATGCCAGAAGGACGGGAAGGGCGGGGGTGGTGGTGTCTGGATCTCACAACGAACCTCAGTGGAACGGACTCAAGTTCTTCATGAAAGGAGGCATGTGGCCAACCGACGAGCAGGTAGCCGGGTACGTTGGGTTGATAAAAAAACAGGACACCAGTCCTCGGGCAACAGAGGAGGCAAGAGAAGAAGACGCCCTGGGCCCCTACGTGAGGTTCATACTCGACAACGTAGAGCACGAGGTCATTAAGAAGCGCAGACCCAAGGTGGTTGTGGACGCTGCCGGAGGGGCCGGAGCCGTCGCAACCCCGCTCATACTGTCTTCCATGGGAG
>JAGDXH010000042.1:4268-4476 GCA_023256295.1 Thermoproteati archaeon | reverse complement strand
ACAATCCTGAGCGCAAAGCCCGCAACCCGTGCACTCGTCGGGGTTTATGATGACCTTCTTAGAGGCGTAGTCAAACACGAGCGCCGGACAACCGGTCTCCAGGACGCACAGTCTGCAACCCGTGCACTTGTCAGGTACCACCTCGTAGAGCGGCAACTTTATGCCGGCTCTCCTCGCTTCTCTCTCTATCTGTAGCGCGCACTCGTGC
>JAGDXH010000042.1:0-4258 GCA_023256295.1 Thermoproteati archaeon | reverse complement strand
GACGACTACAGAGGGGCCCGGAGAGGCAAGCGCCTCCTCGAGGGCCTCCTGAGAACGCTTTATGTCTGCGAGGGGATCCAGGGATATCACGGTCTTCACCCCCACAGCCCGCGCCACTTCCTCTATGGACAGCCTGGTAGCAGGCTCTCCTGAGGCCGTAAGGCCCGTCACTGGGCTTGGCTGATGACCGGTCATGGCAGTCCACCCGTTGTCCAGCACAGCCACCACCACGTGAGCGTTGTTCTGCACGGCGTCTATCAGTGACGGTATGCCCGCGTGGAAAAACGTCGAATCCCCTATGACGGCAACGATGGCTCCCTTGACGCCTGCCTCCGAAAAACCGACAGCCATCGATATACTCGCTCCCATGGAAACGCAGGTGTCTATGGCGCGAAGAGGAGGATTCGTCCCTTGGTTGTAGCAACCTCTGTCTCCCACGACGATGCCTCCGTGCTTCCTGACCATGCGCTTTATGGCAAGGTAGCTGGCGGCATGAGGGCATCCTGCGCAGAGATAGGGATACCTGTTCGCCACTTCCGGCAGCTTCGCTGGGACCCTCTGCTCAGCGAGCTGCACTGCCGGATCACCCACCTCTGACAACGCGCTCAAAAGCGCCTGCCTGACCGAGTCAACCGTTAGCTCTCCAAACTTGGACAGCGCTCCCGTGCCCCTGCCCACGCCCTTCACCCCCTCTCCCTGCAGCAACGAGCGAAGCTCCACCTCGACTATGGGCTCAACCTCTTCAACCACAACTGCCACCTTCCTGCCCCGGAGAAACGAACGAAGCATGCTCGATGGGATGGGGTTAGTGGTCACGAGCTTTGCGACGGCCACGGAAGAAGGATTCCCGAGCTGGTCAAGGGCATCTCTCACAAAGCGGTAGGCAACACCGCATGCCACCACTGCGACCGGGGCCGAGGGATTTCCCTCAAGGGAGTTGAAGGGGCTTGCCTCAACCTCTGAGGATAGGATCTTTTCCAGCTCCTCCAAGGCTTGCTGCCTTTTTCTGACGTTTGCCGCAACCATCACGTACCTTTCGTCGTTCTTCTTGAAAGATGCCTCACCAGCCCTGGTTTCCGGCTGCCCTAGGATGAGGGGAGCCCTCTCGTGGGCCAGCCTGTGCGTCAGCCTAACGAAGACGGGCAACTTGACCTTCTCGGACAGCTTGAAAGCGTACTTGGTGACTTCCTTGGCCTCCTGCACATCGGTTGGCTCTAACTCCGGAAGCTTGGCCATGCGGGCTATGTACCTGGTGTCACCCGCGTTCTGAGAACTATAGGGATGAGTGTCGTCTGCCGTCACGATGACCAAGGGGCCGTTCACGCCTGTTAGGACCGACACCATGAGTGGGTCGACTATCCAATACGTCCCCAGGTGCTTGGCAATCGTCATGGCCCTTTTCCCTGCAAGGGCCGCTGCGTACGCCACCTCAAATGCCACCATCTCATTGGTTGACCACTCCACGTGAAAACCGAACTTCTTGGCATGTCTCGCCAAGGTCTCGAGAATTTCCGAAGAGGGCGTGCCCGGATAGGCAGTCGCCACGTCCACGCCGGCTTCTTCTGCCCCTCTGGCTATGGCTTCGTTCCCAAGGGCAAGCGCAAGGCCCTCTGGCGAATCCAAAGACGATAACTGCAACGTCTAACACTGGGGCTCCCACGGGCCCCCATATATATTTTTTCTCAGGAACGGAGAATAGAGCTATTCGGCCAACCTCGCCTCGATGCTCCGCAGGGCAGCCTGAGCGTCAAAGGTCCACCGCCCATCCTTGAACTTCGAGATCAGCTCCGACCAGTGCTTCTCATCCGTCAGCATGTTCAGAGATCTCCAGCGGCTCAGGAAGAAGCTGGCCGAGTCAACCCCAGACCGAGAAAGGAGTCCCCCCACCTCATCGGATAGGCTGAAGGTGCGCTCAACCGGAAACTCAAAGAGCAAGTCCACTGCTTTCGCACCTCTCTGCATGAACGCCAGATATGGTATGGCAAGAGCGCCGCGCGCTAGCACGTCTGGGTCGCTGTCACCAACCCTGGCCAGCACCGAGAGTATGGTCGTGCGCCCTGCGAAGAGCTCCGCGTTCATGAAGTCGAGGTAAAGGGAAAGCACCAGCCCCCGCTTCACCACGTGATCAACGAGGTGCTCCTCCAGCTCGGCGACGGACACGCCGAGACTCTCGGCCATGACCTGCTCGTCGGTGGCAGCAGACCTCTTAAGCATCCCAAGTATCTCGAGATCCAGCCGATCAAACTTTGCCACCTCGCCCGATTGGGTCCCCGCCAACCTGCGCTCGCTTTCCACAGCAGGAACAAAGGTCGCCTTCCAATCACCCTTCATGTAGTCGAACACGTATGGATGAAGGCTAAACCGCTGAGAGTATCCCTCGAAGCTCAACAGCTCATACTCGCTCACGTATCCAAGATCCAGAAAGGAGTCAAACATCTCGCCGTACTCCTTGGCAAAGCCCATGGGGATCGCGTGCCTTGTGACGTACGTGCGCAAACCCAGAGGCTTCTGCCACGATATCAGGTAGCCCACCCTTGAGAGCTCCTCTAGGAGCAAGTGGGCCTTGGGCGCAACCTGCTTGGAAAAGTCCACCACGATCCTGGTGTCGAGCAGGCCAAGCCGCCCGTAGTTTATGGATATGCGCGGCACTATGCCCTTGGAGAACACGTACTGCCGGAGAAAGACGTCGAGTTCCTCTTGATCCATCTCCGGGAACAGCCCGGCCAAGGAATCCTTGTCAAAACGCTTCATGGTCTCCACTGCGGATATCAGCTTGCAGAACATGCCCTGTAGGTCCCTCTCTCCATTCATGGCGCGGTCCTCACGGCGGAATTTAACCCTAACGGGTATCAAGGAGACACAGATCCCCATCCGCGAGAGTGGGATATCTCACACCCGTCGATGATGCGCGTGCAGCCCAAGAGAGAGGTGAGGTGCAGGTGGCCGGTGCCCAATTCCGCACCACGCACGGATACCCAATGAAAGCCACTTCAACTCGCTAGAACGGAAGAGACTTTGAACTTCGCGGCTTGATTACCTCTGAGAGTAGTTTGTCTATCGACTTGTACAGTTCTCTGACCCTCTTCTTTTCCATGGATTGATATGCATCCTTGGATATGCGCCTTGTGAGATACCGTGTGTCGAGCTCAAACAGATTGCTCAGCTCCAAGGAGATCTCTTGAACCTGACCGAGGGCCCGTTCAAGCGCCTTTCTATCGCTAGGTTGCCGCTCGCGAGATTCAAGTGATTCCAACCTCGTCTCAATGCTACCGAGACGGGCCTTGGCCGAAGAGATCCACCTCTCATAGGCCTCTGCTCCCTTGGGCAATGTGGCCTTCCTGCCTTCCATTATGGACGTGAGCTCTGACACCACGCTCTTCACGGCCGAGACCGTCTTCGCAGATGGCCCGGGTCCTGCCTGGCCCTTGACCTCTTCGTGCCTTCTCCGCCTGCGAAGTTCTGCGTACAAGCCGCCGTCCACGATGAGGAGCGCGACCACCACGAACGTGAGCGAGAAGTCAAGGAAAGTGAGCGGGGTCTCGTATCCCTCGATCGTTGCCTGCCCGTCAGAGGCGTTGACGGCAGCTATGTACATCTCATCGTGCACTGGTCCTCTGATGTCCGTGAAGTTCCAAGAAGAGGGGATCCCGCTGGCTTTCAGCGCAGGTCCAAAGGCGAAGACCGTCAAGTTGCCCACCGTGGCGTTGTACAGCCAAAGTCTGACCCTGAAGCCCGACGTGAGCACGTCGTAGGTGCTGTAAACGTATGAGGCATAGACCTCCCAGCTCTCGTTTGCGGAGAGCGGAGTGAGGAGGGTGATGTTGGCCACTCCCCCCTTGACTGTCGTTGGCAAGTAACCGTTGGCATCGTAAAACTGGGGAACCGGCCCGGGGGGCAGGGGAAGGAGCAAATAGCTCATGACAGTCGCAGAGTTGGCGCTGCTCGCAAAACCTATCTCATCCTTGACGTAGACACCGTAGGCCGTGAACGTTATCTGCTTGTTCCCGTACTCGATCTTGGCGTTGGGCACGAGGACCGCTGAGTTCGTCGCTGCC
Source organism: Thermoproteati archaeon (assembly GCA_023256295.1). Taxonomy (GTDB): domain Archaea; phylum Thermoproteota; class Thermoprotei_A; order Marsarchaeales; family UBA168; genus UBA168. The sequence goes on along the minus strand of JAGDXH010000042.1, from coordinate 203 downwards.
CCATTTGAAGTCGCCGCAACGGAAAAAGGCACAAGGGGCTGCAGTGCCAGCAGCACAAGAACTGCAATCAGAAACCCCGCAGGCGCTCTTTGCATAAACTCCCATCCGAAGGTGCAAAAAGGCTTTGCCCCTTCCGGAAGGGCAAAACTAAAAAACGCGTGCGCTAAACCGCCTTGCGGGGATGCCCGAGCCTGGTCAAAGGG
>JAGDXH010000049.1:1973-4649 GCA_023256295.1 Thermoproteati archaeon | reverse complement strand
CGCGCAAGGTCTCCGAGCGCCTGCACGTCTCCAGGAGTGATCTTCCGGCGAAGAGACCGCTCATGAGATCCGCCCGTTTTAGAAAACCATGAGCAAACTCAGGCGATTTCCGATTTACTCAAAGATCGAGTTCAAGCTGCGGGTCGGGGACCATCAGAAGGAGGAGCTTAAGGAAAAGATGATGGAACACGGGGATTTGGTCTACAGGGATGGGCGCTTCTTTGTCCACATGGTTGTTGATGCACCTTAAGAAGATCCCTTTCGTCCCTCTGATGTGATTGGAGTCGACTTGAGCGTGGTGAACATAGCAGCCGATCCTACGGGAAAAATTGCCCTCTGAAAAGGCCGAAGAGATCAGAAAAAGGTATAAATTCTCCCCTCCGGGCTTCAGGCAGCGAGGTGAAGAGACGTCTGAAGAAACTGTCTGGAAGGGAGCGCAGATTCAAGGGGGCGTGAACCGATGCATCTCTAAGGCTCCTGGTAGGCTACGCAAAAGGTACCTCCTCGCATCATCCCTGAGAACTCAGGGGAATAAGGAAGAGGGCAAGGATAGGGCGCAGCCAGCGCATCAGCTAGTCCAAGTGGGCGTTCTCAGAGCTCAAGAGATTCATAGAGTACAGGGCGAAGATTGCGGGCGTGCCCGTCATAGTAGTGGATCCGAAGAACACCTCAAGGGAATGCCCTGTGCGCCATTACACGGATAAGCGGAACAGACAAGCTCAGGATGTGTCCAAGCGTCTGCCCTGCGTTTGTGCCGCTCCAGCACGCCATGTAGGAGCCATGAGCGTCAGGGATAGGGTCGTCGTCAGCCAGCCTATCGTAGCTCGCTCTCATTGGGGGCTGCAAGCCCTGGGGCATCAGCCGTGGGTTGCCGGCCTATGACCTAGACAGGTGAGACCAAAGGATCTCGCCCGCGAGTCCCATGCATGCGCTCACGGCCGCAAGGGCTGGCAAGAAGGCAAGAAAGTCCAAAGCCGGGACGGGATAGTGAAGAAACAGTGAGCCAATCGGGACGCTCAGTGCGCCTTCAGTCAGCCCAAAGGTCAAGGTGTTGATCACCGATGCCTTCGGTCCCCTGTAGCCGAGGACACCCGCTGAGAGCTCCGTCATGATACCTGCTGCAAGTTCAGAGATGGTCAAGAACAGCATTGAGCTGATGGCGAAAAGGGCTGCGATGACGACGCCGAGGGCAAGTGCCGTGCCTCTTCTGTCCATCACCTGAAATGCGACCGACATCACCAAGAGCGGAAAGGTGGAGTTCAGAAGCGGATCGTAAAATACGGACAGCTTGTAAGCGCCAGTCCCGACGGAAAGTACTGCAGCCACGAGGTAAAAGGTCAACGAGAAAGCTACCGCATAGGCAGGCAGTTTGATGCGATCGTTCATCTTTTCATCATGGTTATGTTTAAAAATTTATCGCCAGCTTGCCTCAGCGGCCCTTTGCTGCATGCTTTGAAACGCAGGTGCGAGTCCGCGAGGTGCAAGGGGCAGGCCGGTGAGCTTGGCCTTGCTGGTGTAAACGGGCGTCCGTGTCCTGGCTTTCGTCCCATAGGGTTCAGGGAAATCTCGGTCTCGCCGCATGGGGAAAGTGCTGCCGTGGTTTTGGTCAGTCATTGACTCGTGAAGGAAGATGCGCCATGGACGATAAAGCGATTGGTCCTTCGGCATCTCGCTCTGCCTGGCATGGGTACCTTCATGTGCGCCGAGGGGATTGTTGGAGACCCCGAAACGCTTTTGACTTCTAGCAGTCTCATCGTATGGCTGATCTGGAGTTCGCAGTTTACAGGATACCCATTGAGCAGGTTGGAGGGAACTCCTATCTCGTCCTCAGGGGAAGTGAAGTCGTGGTTGTGGATACGGGTACTCCCGGAAACGGGAAAAGGATAGTTGACGAGGCAAGCAACCTCGGAGTGAGGATAAAAGCGATCATCTTGACCCACTACCACATAGATCACGCGGGGAGTGCTGCGGAGATCAAGCAGTCTACTGGAGCGGAGCTGTACGTGCACGAGGCCGACGCGCCGTACGTATCAGGAAAGGAAAAACCGCCGCTTCCTGCAACTGTCCCCAGCGAGGCCTCAAGGGCATATGCCAACTACAGCCCCGTCCAGCCCGATCGCACGCTGAGGGAAGGGGACATTCTGTTCGGCTTCAGGATCCTTCACGTCCCGGGCCATACCCCCGGATCCATAGCGCTCTACGACGGCAGGTTCCTCTTCTCGGGGGACAACATGAACTTCAGGGAGGGCAAGATACAGGGAACGCCAGCTGTCTACGACTGGAACAGAGAACAGGCGGCGGCAAGCGTCAGGAGGCTGGCATCTTTGAGCTTTGATGTGCTTCTCCCAGGGCACGGGGTGCCGGTCATTGGCTCGGCATCGGACAAGGCCAGGCTGGACCTGGGACTCGTTCGAGGAAGGCCGCTTGCGTCCTGATCCGGTCTCTTCACTTGAGGGAAAAGTCGTCGTCTAAGGGGAACTTCGTTTGTCGCCAAGTTTACGTCATGTTGGGAACTCGGCGGCCCCAATCTCCGAGGTCCTCTGCGGATTGCGATTCCGATCCGGATGCAGACCGTGATACCGCTAGAAGGGGGGAAGAACTCGTGTCCTCGCGCGAAGCACCCTTCAGGGCCGACCGTCTAAGGATGGTGCTCGATCCCCTGAACGGCTGTTGCAG
>JAGDXH010000049.1:0-1874 GCA_023256295.1 Thermoproteati archaeon | reverse complement strand
CTCCGCAGCGAGGGCAGGCATAGTGCCCGTCGACGTAGTCAGACGGCGACAGCTGGGGCAGGCGGTTGAATGGGGGAGGCAGAGGGACAGAGATCGTGCAAGAACCGCGCCGGAAGTACGGGCACCCTTCAACCGTTGAGCTGCCATCAGAAAATAGCACGAAGCTCACCTGTTGACCCGAGCGCGGGCACCTGACAGAGGCCGCGCTCATCCTGGTCGTCATGCGGGTTACCGATGCCCTCTTCCATTGGGATTTAACTTTGTCGCGTCTTGCAAAGAGCTTAAATATGAAAGCAAATCAATATCAAGTTGAAAACGGAAGCGATATTGGCCACGCTCGCAAGCGACTCGGTTGCTTCTTTTTCTTTGCTCGCGTATATGCTCCTTCTTTTGGGCATATCGCCCTTTTTCACAAACTGGTTTCCGCTTGGAGACTTCAGCTTGAACGCAGCGGAGTGGTATCACGCCGTCATGATACCTTTTGCTCTGTTCCTGATGATAGTTTCGGCTTCTGTCATGAGGCTGAGCAGGAAGTTACGCCTCGCGTTGGATGCCAGTGCGTACATGGTCATCTTTGTGACCCTCTTGGGGCTCGCTTTCATGAGCGGACCAGTTGGCACGGTTTCAGAAGGAGTCAGGGATGCCTGGGTGTTCCTGCTTGCTCTTGCGTTTGACCTGGCGCTTGTCCTCTATCCTCTGCGGCACAGGGATAGGTTCAAGAGCATCTACGGAGCCTACTCTCTGCTGCTTCTCGCCTCTCTCTCAGCTACCTTGGCAGGGGTGTACGGGCTGATCTTGGCCCAGGGCATGTTCGTCGGCTTTTCCTCCGTGCCTCAGCTTCAGAGCTACGTGACGTCTCTTGGCATAAACGACACCACGTTTGAGGCAAACCTCGTCACGTCCCACAGTCACGAGATGCTGCCTGCAGTGATGGGAGGCATAGTGGCGCTCACGGCCTTGTCCGTGGGATACGAGGGCTTGGAGAGCCGGAGAAGGAATCTCGTGAACGCCGGGATGTTGCTTTCCTGCCTTGGCATAGTGACCATGAGTTATCTGTACTTCGTTTCTGGATTGGGGACCTATTCGATCCCCACGCTTTTCCCCTCGGGGCCAGGCGGCATGAACGGGCTAGCCCTGGATGACAGCCAGACGGGCATAGTGGGATGGGGTGCTCTTGTGTCCCTCGTGGGGCTTTGGCCATTCCTCAAGAAGAGTTCACTGAGGCTGGCAAGTGTCATGACGTGGGTCTTCGCCATGCTTTCCTTGATCGGCGTGGGCTATTACATAGAGTTCAACGAGAGCTACTATGGCTTTGGCAGCCCCGGCGTCCCCCCCGCTGGAGGACCAGGCTACCTTCACGATGACGCATTTATGAGCGGGCACCTCATGTTCCCGTTCTTCATGCTTCCCTTGATGGCTGGAGTCCTGCTGTACCTGGACAGGTACGTCCCTGACGGCTGGAAAAGATCGGTCTCCCTGGTTTCTCTGGTCGGCATGGTGGTGGGTCTGGTTGGTCTCGTTGAATTCGTGGTCACAACGAACTGGTACGTCGAGGGGGTTGGGCTGATCATCATGGGCTTGGCAGGGGCACTGGGGACCGCGGCAGCCTCCAAGGGCGCCTTGAGCAACCCCGCAAAGGGACCGGACGCGGAGCTCAGGGGATGAGTGCTGCGTCGCGTTCAAGGGGATGCCTCGAGGCCGTGCCTTCGCTGAGACAGAGAACTGCCCTCTTCTCGATCCCGTTGGGAGTCCTCTCTGCCATCCCTTGGTCGTCTCAGTGGACTGCCTAGGTCTCTGGAGGCCCGCCCTCAAAGACCGACGCCTATGCGCTGAGCATGTGGCACGAGCTCCAGGGCCCGACGGGCACGGGTTGG
>JAGDXH010000050.1:2834-4656 GCA_023256295.1 Thermoproteati archaeon | reverse complement strand
AACGAAACTGCGGCTCTTCTGGACGGGCAGGTCATCTGGGTACCGGCGAGCGACCTTCCTGCAAGGGCCGTGGAGGTGAGCTCTGACGAGACAGCATACTTGGCTTCCTGCTCAACTTCGGGGAACATGGTCACGTTCGCTTACTACGCTGCCCTGTACAACCTGACGGTCACGGAGCTAGGCCCAGGACTTTTCAAAAGCTCTTGGAGATGGATCCCCGCGGGCTCCGATTGTGACCTGCTAGCCCCCAACGCAACGGGGTACAGGTTCTTGTCTTGGATAAGCCGGCAAAGCTGGGGCTACTCGGGACCCAGCCCCTCTGCAACCTTCAACGCCATGGGACCCACGCAAGAAACGGCTCTTTATTGGAGCCGTCGCAGCAAGATCAGCGGGAAAGCTGCAAGCGAAGCCACGAACATGAACGGCACCATTGGAAGGGCAGGATATGCCCAAGCGTAATCTCCGACCCTTTGCTTGGCTTCTTCCACAAGCTCACGCAGAGGCCGAGGGTCGTTCAATTCAAAAAGCGGCTTTCCAGAGCTGTCCACGGGAATCCAGAAGGGACCCAGCTCTTCCCTCTTCACTCTGTACGCAAGGGGCCTTGGCCCCCCCTTTGAGCTCTTTCCAGCCGTGATCAAGGCGAATCCGAACATCTCACCGAGCAGACCAAAGAGAAAAACCCAAAGGTAAGCCGGAACCCCAAAGATGTCCTGGGGGAAACCGAGGCCGAAAAGGGCCAGTGCCGCGACGTCCGCTTGACCCAGAAGGTTCGCGCGGGCCATAAAGTAAGCCGCTGGCAGAAGGAAAAGCAGAGGCAAGATGGACAGGACCTGGTTTCTGAACTGGAGCGGGTAAAGGAGAGCCAATGAAGGTAATGCAAGAACCCAGAGAAAGTCATCAACCTCCCTTCTCTTCAGATCCTGATACGATGCAATCCCGCCAAAGGCCAGCGCAAGCACCGACGAGGCCGGAAACACGGGCAGGCAGTAACCCGAAATATAGGGATAGCGGGCAAAAAGCACTTATCTTTCCCTGCCGTTCGGTTGTGAAGCTCGAGAACGTCAGGGGAATGAGGGACATATGGGGAGAAGAGGCCGAAAATCAGAGGGAGCTGGAGACCAGGGCGGGGGAATACCTGAGCTCGCTCGGATATGAGTCAGTCAGGCTACCATCAATCGAGTTCTATGAGCTGATAGCCGCAAAAGCTGGGCCCGAGCTTTTGGATAGCCTATATGAGTTCAAGGACAGGGGTGGGAGAAGTGTGGCCCTTACCCCAGAACTTACTGCTAGCGCGGCTCGTTTCTTCGCCACGAAGCTCAGGGACAGACCCAAACCAGTGAGGATTTGGTATGTGGGACAGTGCTTCAGATACGATGAGCCGCAACGGGGACGGTACAGGCAATTCACACAGCTTGGAGCCGAGCTCTACGGTTCGGCCTCTCCTCTGGCGGATGCAGAGCTTGCCTTTGCAGCCACAGGTATCTTGAAGCGCGTCGGGATTGCCCCGTCTCTCAAAGTTGGAAACGTGGATTTTGTAAAGAGGTTCCTAACCGAAAACGGAGCGAAGGAATCTGCTCTTGGTCAAATACTGAGAGCTGCTGACCACGGCGACTACCAGCCAGCCATGGAAGCCGTCCAAGGCGACGCGAAGGCGTTCCTAAAAGACCTCGAGGGGAACCCCCAAGATCTTGAGGGATGGCTGAGGCGCGAACAGAGCCCCTCAAGGAAAAAAGCCTTGAAGGAGCTAGCCCAAATCGTTGAGCTGCTGAAGGCAATGATGCCAGAGGTGAAGGTGATTCCCGACCTTCTCTTTGTCAGGGGG
>JAGDXH010000050.1:859-2824 GCA_023256295.1 Thermoproteati archaeon | reverse complement strand
CTGGCTTACTACACAGGCTTCATATTTGAGGCGTTTTCCTCCGGCCTCGACTCGGCACTTCTGGGAGGCGGCAGGTACGACAACCTATTGAAGGAGCTAGGCGGCCCAGCCACTCCAGCAGTTGGCTTTGCGGCTGGTGTTGACCGCATAGCATTGCTCATGAAGCACCCGACCCAGCCCGTGACGGGCACGATTTTTCCCCTGGATGAACACTCGCTGACAAAGGCCGCGAGGGCCTTCAGCGCCTTGGACGGCATGGGCTTCGAACTTTACCCGTCAATCACAGGTGCCAGAGAAGCCATATCGCGTGCCCTCAAGGCGTCGCACAGGTTTGTCGTACTGGCCGGAGAACTGGATGGTGAGGACGCGGTGACCATCAGGGATCTCAAAAAGAGAGAGCAGCAGAGGGTTCAGTTGACTGACCTCAAGCAGATCCTTCAAGAGTCCGATCGCGACGCTCCAAGGGAAGGACCGAACGAACGAGCACGTCACGGGCATCCTCTATGAGGTGCCTGTCGACGTCCAGCTTGTGCTTCAGGCCTCTCGCAATGGACCTGGGATACTCAAACCTGCTTATGCCGTCAAAGAGCTCCTCCATCCAGGCGAATTCCTTCATGGCCGTTGAGGCGTCGCCAGCCATGAGCCTGCTAACGACGTTTCTCTTCAGCTCTCCTATGAGGTCCGCCAGGCCAAGTATGAACGACTCCGGATTGTAAAATTCCTCTGGAGGGGGTAGCTTTCCTTCTTTGAGCAAGACGTGCAGGGAGTAGGCCTCGGCAAATTCGGAAAACGCTGCCTCTTCATCGCTCTGCAGAAACTCGGGAGTTCTCTTGATCTCCTGAAGCAAACCCGCATGCAGTTGTCTTGCCTTCTCTACCAGTTCCTCCGAGCGTTGATCTTGCCTCTGGAGTGCCGAGACCGCCAATCCACAAGCCCTTATGAGGTCGTAAGACAAATCACTCAGCCGCCTTCTCCTGACCTCGGCTTCCTCTAGCGTCTCTTCTGCGCGCATCAGCCAAGCCTCGTCCAATATGGGCAAGGTCTACACCTTTTGCTCACGAGATGCAGGATACTCCTTCAGTTCTGAGCCAGACGCGGTGATTGTCAGCAAGTCAACGCCATCCCCGCTCGTGATGTCACGGGCTATGGCTGAGCGCACTGCCTTAAGAACAAGCTCTTCAGCCTGAGCCTTGCTCATATCTGGCTGATACTGAGAGTCCAGAATGCCCGTGGCCACCGGAGCTCCGTTGCCCAGCGCAGCATAGCTGTCTTCAAGCACCGATCCTATGGCATCCATTGTGTAAACGTGAGGACCAGTTTCGTCCAGCCCTCCGATCAACACCTCAGTGTAATAAGGCATCAGCTTACTTCCGTAAAGTATGTTGGCCAGGAGCTTAGCTGCCCCTCTCACGCTCATCTGCCTCTTGTTCTCAAGCACGTAAATCTTTACTTCAGCGGTCATTGCACGGGCCAACGTCTGCATGTCGCCAACAAGACCCACGCTAGCCATCCCCAGGTTGTCGCCTATCTGGAACACCTTTCTGCCCGAGCGACTCAGCACCGTGTACCCATAGGAGACACGCTTGTCCGCAGCGAGAACCACGCCGTCCTTGAAGACAAGCCCAGCAGCCGTCGCCCCAATGGTAAGCTCGTTTGACATGCGGACTTCTTGGCGTGTGATTTAACCTTTGTGATGCTGGCAGAACCCAACCCGGCATGCCCCTGCCTAGCCGGGACAAGGCGGCGCATGCAGACCGCTACTTGCGGGTGGAAAGATATTGGTCTACCTTTCTGGCCACCTGGAGGCCGTTGGACAACGCGTTGCCGATGTTACTTGGTCCTGTGACGACGTCCCCTGCAGCGAACACTCCCTCCTTGGTGGTCATGAAGTTTGAATCTACCACGGGCTTCCCTCCGCTCAACCTTATCCCGCAGCAGCCGTCTGACACTGGAGGAGTTGGCGTT
>JAGDXH010000050.1:0-849 GCA_023256295.1 Thermoproteati archaeon | reverse complement strand
CCGATCCACGTCCACGCTGACGGCCGAACCTTCCACCGGCACTGCCACTGCCCCTCTCATCTTCACCTTGACCAACTCCATCTTCTTCACGCAATTGGAGCCGTCCTGCAAAAACCTAACCGGTATCATTTGCTCATGCACCCGAATGCCCCTATCGGGCAACTTTGAGAGTTCATGCTTGGCCGATGACTCAGAGATCGTCCTCCTGTAATACAGGTCAACGTCTGAAGTCCACTTGAGCGATTCCACGGCCGCGTCCACCGCAGTGTAGCCCCCGCCGATGACCGCGACCCTTCCCTTGAGCGAAACTTCGCGATCCGAGAAGCCCAACGCGTGCATATAGCTCGCCACCAAGAATTCAAGGGCAGGGGTTATTCCTTCAAGCCGACAGCCGCTTACGTTCAACCTCCTGGACGACCACGTGCCAGTAGAGACTATGACAGCATCGTGAGTCGCGGCTATCCCCTCTAGGTTGGAACAGTCAACCTTCTTGCCTAGCGAGAAATTCACCCCTGCTCTTCTCATCTCAAGTACTCCCTCGAGAACACCCCTCTTAGGTATCCTTTCTTCTGGAATGCCAAACATCAGCATGCCCCCTGCCTCGGGCATCATATCATAGACGTCCAGAGAATAACCTCTGCAGTAAAGAAATCCAGCCGCCCCAAGTCCCGCAACTCCAGCTCCGATCACTGCCACTCTCATACCGTTCAAGCTGGGCTGTCCGGGCCTACAACCAAGGATGAACTTCATGGGCGTCTAGCACATTCCATTTATAAGATTTTTAAACAAACAACTGTTCTTATGAAGGAGAGACCTCGGCGTGATAGGTCTTTCCCGCACAACGCGACT
>JAGDXH010000045.1 GCA_023256295.1 Thermoproteati archaeon | reverse complement strand
GATCAAGCGCGGTCGTTGAAGCAGGAAGCCCGAAACACTCATAGCAGAGGCCGTACAAAGGGCATGGGCTTGCTGCGAGATGGTCTGTTATGCGAAGGTAAGGGCGCAAAAGGACAAGGCGGGAAGGTAAACCATGCAGAAGCGCGGCCTGGGATTTATTCAGCAAAGCAGCTGCTCCACAAAGATTAAAAGCCGGAGGTCGTAGCTCTCAAAATGGAAACTTTGGACTACAGGTCGGTCTCGCCTACGCTCATGGTGCCTAGGCTGGCGGTCAAGCTTAAGCAGGCCGAGGGCATGGCACCTCCCAGCTGGGCAGGCTTTGCGAAGACCGCCCCCTTCAAGCGGTCCCTCCCAGAGAGCATGGACTGGTGGTACGTCAGAGCTGCCTCCGTGCTCTTAAACTTAAGCAAGAAGTCTGGAATTGGGGTGAGCAGGCTCTCTGCGCAATACGGCGGCAGGAAGGTAGGGACGTCAAAACCCCATCACGTGCAGAGGGGCAGCAGGAAGCTGATCCGGACCTTGATTGATCAGCTTGAAGCAGCCGGCTTCATCACAATCAGCCAGGGCAAGAAGCAGGTGACACCAAAGGCGGAGGCGTTGCTTTCTCAAGTCGCAGCCGAAGTCGTGGAAGAGCAGAAAGAGCGCGAGCCCACGCTTGCTCTTTACGCTTGGAGGCTCAACGGTGAGCGAATTGGAGGAGGATGAAGAGCTGGAAGAGCTGAAGAGGAGGAGGCTTCAGTCTCTTGGCGGCGACATCTATTCCCAAGAAAGCGAGAGAAGGCGTCTGGAGCAGGAGAAAAGGAGTCTTCTCAGGACAATACTAGAGCCAGATGCTAGGGCTAGGCTGGACAACCTGAGGATAGTTCGGCCAGACTTCACATCTCTCATAGAGGATCAGCTGATAGCGCTGTATCAACAAGGGAGGATAGAAAAGGTCACTGACGAGCAGCTGAAGGCCTTGCTTTACAGCATATCCGCCAGACAAAGAAGCACGAGCGTCAGGATAGAGGAGAAGCGATTCTCGATCTCTTATCTTGGCAAGCATGCTAGTTACGTTCCAAAACTGGACTCTGGTCCGCGTTGGTATGTTTGGGTCCTGCGATATCTCGTCTAGGACGCTGAGTGCGTTGGCGGCCCTCACGCCTAGGCTAACGCTTTGATCTTGCAAATAGTCTATGGCGTCTAACACGGCCCTCCTTATGTTCTTTGGAACGTGAGGATCTCCGCTTACCTCCTGGAGTATCTTGGCAGCAAGCTTGATCGCATCCTCTGGGCTTTGCGAAGACAAGGTTGATCAATAGGTAGTACGCTTGCCGAATAAAAGGTCTTCGCGATACCTTCTCGTTGGAACTGCCATTGGCTGGGACCGACTTACCCGCGATGCCAGCCGGCTTTTTCGTGCTCTCCAAAGTACGGTGAAAGAAAACATCATGAGAAGAGCAAGCATCACGGCTACGTGGATCACGCCCGATGCCACGTTCCCCTTGTTCACCACGCCCGCCAAGAGACCGAGGAAAATCGTCTCCGTTAGCGCCACGTAGAATATCATCCCCTTGAAGAGAGAGGGGTTTAGTGCCGACCTGGCTGAGAAGAGAGGGATGCTTCCAGACGTTGCTGGCACTATCTCTATGGTTGCTCCCATGGCAAGTAGGAACGTCAGGAAAGCGGTGTACATTATTATGACATGTATGCGGGTTTCGTTTTCCCTTTTTCTGCGCATGTTCAGGTATGTCATCTGAAACTGCGCCAGCTCCTCTAGAAAGGCATCCATGTTTGTCGTGAGATCCATCAGGCTTGATATGGAAGACGTCATGTATAATACGGAGCTACTCTTTATCTCCTTGAATGTGTCAAGGGCTTGCTTGAGGGGTATGCCAAGTCTTACCCTAGATACAAACCGAGCGATCGTCGGTTTTAGCTTTCCGTAACTTCCATCTGAGGCGATCATGAAGGCCTTTGGGAGCGTGGCGCCTCCCCTGACTGCTCTAGCCGTGCTCAGGATGTAATTTGCAAACTGGCTCTCCATCTCGCTCTTTGTTCTGTAGCTTCTCAAGAGGTATGTTCCAAGGGGGAAGGTGACGGCCAGCATCAGGCCAACGAGGTCAAGCTGGAAACTCTGACTTGTCAGCAAGCCCAACACGCTGGCGAGCGACAATTGTTTCTCTTAGCCTTTCGTCGCTTAAAAAGCTGCTTATGGTGAGGACAAAGCTTCGGGATTGGCTCTCTGGCGCAAAACGCATAAATATTGAAGCAAAGCTCCAGCTGACGTTTATGACTTTGCCCCTGCCCTCGAGGGAACTCATCCAGCGCCTTCAGCGCGGGGGACTCAAGGTCGAGCTGGATCATAAGGCTGGTTTTGTCTACAGGATGGAGGGATTTGAGGCAGCGTATCTGGAAAAGCTGCTCTTGGCTCTGGAAAGGATAGGATTTCTTCACTCGAGGGTAGAGGACAACGCGGTGCTAGTGGATCTGCAGCTGCCAGAGCGGGTATCTGTCCGCTGCCCCGAGTGCCACTCACCAGACATAATGAAGAGCGAGTTATTGCAGCACATCCCGTGCGGCACCATACAGCCAAGCGAGGCATTCATTAGGGAGGGGAGGCTGTTTTGCCCCATCTGCAACAGAGAGGCCAAGCAGGATGAGTTTTGGAAGGCCGGCTCGTGGTACTCGTGCAACTCGTGCGGTGCCAAGTTCTCAACTCCAGCTGTCTCTTTCCACGTAGGTGACCGCAGGATTGCCCTAGGAGATGAGATCATATCCAAGAAGAGGTCGTTCGAGTTGACCCATCTTGGAGACGGCGTTGCGAGGTTGGTCCAGCCGCCGCTGGTCGACCAGCTATCGGACATGCTTTACGGCCCTCAAGAGATTTTCTTCATCGGCAGCCGCTACCCTCCTCAGAGAGGGATAACCGAGGTAGAAGCCTTTGCGGGTCTGGAAAAGAGACCAAGGCAAGTGGTATTGCTGTCGGCGGAGGATGACATCAGCTATCAGGAAGCCTCCAGCGTGCTTGAATCCCTTACCAGCGATTCATACGATTTAGCTGGTCTCGTGCTTGCCTCGAAGGCGGAAAAGGAAGTTGAGAAGCACTTTGAAAGCAAGCGCATCCCCGTCCTGAAAGCAGCTTCGGTAGAGTCTGTCAGAGAAGCATTGCGCCAGCTTTTTGGTGGCGCACCAGTCAATGAGCAGCCCGCCAAAAAGCAGAGCAAAAGGTGAGGTGCTTCGCTGCTGCGGTTTTTCTGTCTGCTGGGAAGGCTCAGACCCTTGGCCTCCCAGGTATGCCTGGAACTCCTCAAAGGAGAGCCTCTTCCCCTTTGACACTTTTTCCTTTGCCTTTTCGCTGAGTTCTTGCATCCTCTCTTTGGCTTTCTGGTAATAGGCTATCTGCGACCTGAGGTTTCTGTCCGCGCTCAGCTCCTTCAGTCTTTTCATGATCGCTATTTTTTGCGCCCTTGCATTGGTTGCTTCAGTGTTGGCAGTTAGGAACTTCATGTGAGCTTCATCAGCCTGTGCCTTGAGGGCCCTTGCTTGGTCAAGAGCTTCTAGCATCTTTCTGTGATGAGCATGGGCTTCGTTTGCAAGTTCCTGCAACTTGTCCTTGTACGTTCTGAGCTCATTCTGTACTTCTCTGAGCTCGGCCTTAGCCTTCTCGACCTTGCTTCTGGCCTCGTTGTACTGCCTGACTACCTTCAGCTCGTTCTCCAGCTGGATTATCCTATCCTCAAGTTCCTTGGCCTTGGCTGGAGTCATGCGTCCAACTTGGTATTCCCACTCAAGACGTTTTAACTCGCTTTCCATCTTTTTCTCGCGGTTGCCAGGGGGCGTGAGGCCAGCCTCAAGCTTCTCCAGATCCTCCTTCCTCTTTTCGTACTCCGTCAAGAGGGTATCCTTCATTGCCTTTATCTTTTTGACCTCTTCGTTTACTGCATCCCGCTTCTCTCTCTCGCTTCTGGCCGCGTCGGACAGCTCTTTGATCTTGCCATGAAGTTCCTCTCTGAGCCTCTTTGCCTCCTCTGCCGTTTTTACTGCCTCATCGATCTTTTCTTGGAGCACGTCTAGATTTTGGCGGAGCTCTAGGACTTCGTCTCTATCTGCTGTCAACGCGATCACCCGATCAATATCCTAGAGTCTACGGTTACAGCACCTGATGGAAGCGCCATGACGGGGTTCAGGTCCAAAGACGAGATCTCTGGGTTTTCTATCATGAGCCGTCCCACGGAAACTATGACGCTCGCTAGAGCTTCCTTGTCAGCTGCTGGCGTTCCCCTGAACCCGTTGAGAATGGGGGCCGACCTTATCTCTTTGATCATGTCAAGTGCCTCTTCGCGATCGATGGGAGCTACCCTGAAGCTTACGTCTTTCAGTATCTCCACAAAAATCCCTCCGAGTCCGAAGACCACAACTGGTCCAAATTGCGGATCACGGCTGCCGCCTACTATTGTTTCCGTGCCCCCTTTTATCATCTTCTGGACCAGCACACCCTGAATACGGGCCTTTGATACAGCTCTTAACACCTGAGAGGAAATTTGGTCGAATGCAGCTCTGGCCTCTTCCTCCGAGGTTATGTTTATCTTGACCCCGCCCACGTCAGACTTGTGAAGTATGTCGGGAGAAACTATCTTCTCCACGACCGGAAAGCCCAGTTTGGACGCCGCCATTCCGGCCTCGTCTGCATTCTTAGCCAAGACGGAGGCGGCCACGGGAATCCCGTAAGCCAAGAGCAAAGAATCGCTTTCTTCTTCCAAAAAATGTTTTCTTCCCTCCCTCTGCGCTTCACCAAATGCCTTTAAGAACTGATCGCGGGCGGACAATTTACCCCGTCGCCGCGTATCCCGGGTCCTCCCTTTTAGGGTTTGCCCCTGCATTTTTTAGAAGAGTTCCTTCTGGCTTCGGCGG
>JAGDXH010000048.1:4219-5019 GCA_023256295.1 Thermoproteati archaeon | reverse complement strand
TTTGGGCTTCCTTTTTCAGCCTTATCTGGTTCCACCTTATCAAGGCCAGGAGAGTCACTACCGGTAGCACAAGCGAGAAGTAGGTAAGTCTAATGCCGATCAGGGAGATGATTGCCCCTGCCACAAAGGGGATTGCCACACCTATGGCCATCATCAAAGAGAAGAAGTAGGAGTTGGCGGCGTTCCGCAGTCTTTCATGAAATCCGCGGCTTATGTAGATAAGCGATATGGGATACGTCAGCCCATGGGGAACTCCCAAGAGCAGGAAAGAGATCGCCAGCATGATCAAAGAGGTCGAAGCGGTCATCAGCGACAGGCCGGCAAGGGTAAGGGCTATGCCAAAGTAGGTCAGCTTGAACAAATCGTCGAAGTGCTTCAAAGACAGCATCAGCCTGAAGGTAAACGAGGCGGCGAAGAAAACGGCGAACAGGAGTTCTATTTGGGCGTAGGAAGCGCCGAACACGTCCCTGGCATATATGCCTCCAAAAGCCATGAGGATGGCGAAGGGCACGTTATAGCTGAGTATGTTGAATACCGCCGTCAAGAAATAGGGATTCGCAGATACTTCCTTGAATCTAGCCGGTTCCCTCAGTTCGCTTTCTGGAAACCTTATGGTTGGAGATAGAACTGCGGTCAATACGCCCAACGGGGCGAAGAAGAGGAAGGCCTGCCTGAGCGTGAACCTCATGAGTATCAACCCCTCCAACGATGGCCCCACGATCAGGCTCGTGCTGAGGCTCAGGGTGTATATGGCTAGGACCCTTTCCCGCGTCTTGGGGTCTTCGAATAGACCTGCGGCC
>JAGDXH010000048.1:2715-4209 GCA_023256295.1 Thermoproteati archaeon | reverse complement strand
CCGTCACTATGTTTGGCATGAGGAAACCCAGGACGAATCCCGAGAAGGCCGCCAGCAGCCAAAGCGTCAGCGGCGTAGCAAGGTAGAAGAGAGGTAGCGAGATCGCAAAGCCAACGCTGGACAGGATGAAGTAAACCCTTCTTCTTTTGGCACAAGCGCGCGAGTTCAAGAAGGCGGTCGCAAAAAAGCTGAAGGCAGAGAAGATGCCCGAGATGACTCCTATCTCTGTCGAGCTCATGTAGAAGTCGTATCTGGCCAGCAAGGGCACGGTGGTGAGCACCATGTTGTTGCTTGCCCGAAGGGCGAACGTCATGGCCACTATTACGAAGATGGAAAGCAGGATGGAAGTTTTCATGGGATTAACCTCTAGTCTGAGGGCGAAAAAGCTTTTCTCAACTGTGCCCTCAGGGGGGACAAGGCGCGTGTCAGACCTGGGGCAATTGCCAGGCATGAGCTGTTTAATTTATTCGCGACGTCCAGACGAGCGTTTGGAAAGTCACCCCGTTGAGCTTGTGAAGTTTATCGTTTCACTGCTTGGCCGACGCATGCACTTAATGACAAAAAACGTTTGGGTTTCTCATCCCCTTGAGGGCTTCTTCGTCTGCGTTTCCTCTTCCCCACCGGAGACCCTCGTCAGGGCGGAGTAGCTTGCTCGCTCTTGATTCTAGTTGGGTTTCTTCTCTTCTTGGCGAGTTCGACAACGGCTCCCACGGCAAGGATCAGGGCAGCGGCACCAAGGGCGTAGGGCAGGTACACGGTTGCAGGAGGGCTTTCCAAGACGAGGTAGCTACCTGCGGGCACGGCATATCCTTGCACCTGCA
This sequence comes from Thermoproteati archaeon, assembly GCA_023256295.1. GTDB lineage: Archaea > Thermoproteota > Thermoprotei_A > Marsarchaeales > UBA168 > UBA168. The sequence continues at coordinate 3,388 of JAGDXH010000048.1, read as the reverse complement.
GCGTGGCGGAGGGGTCTTCCTTGATGTACAGCGTGTAGTTCTGGCGGCCATTGATGTTGACGCTCAGCAAGACAGGCTTGTAGACCGGTTCGGTCTTCTTGAACGTGGTTATCCCAGATATGGGGTTGTAGCTCCTGGACCAAGCGCTCAGGGAGAGGTTGAAGACTTGGAACTCCAAGGCGCGTCTGGCCCTCAATTGGGCTCCAAAGATTCCCAGGTTGGCCCCCATGGGCCCTAGGAACAGGCCGTTCACGTCAATGCTTTGCCCGTGAGACAACACGTTCCAGCTCCCGCGAAGGGAGAACCCCCTCCACGCCGTGTTGACGTACAGCTTACCAGAATTCAGCTGCGTGATGTTGGCCAGCCACACGCTCAGCGTGACGTTCTGAACGGAAGCATAGTAGGTATCCGTTCCCCTGTAAGAGACGCTGTAAGCAAGCGTGTAGTTGATTATGGTGGCGTTGGGATCTTGCTGCCTGATCGCTGCCAAGAGAGGCCCGGACTGAGCGGGTCCTCCGCTTTGGGTGAACGACAGGCTTCCCGTCTTACCTGCCAACGCGTGAGAGAAGATGCTGTCGTTGGGATACGTGAAGTTCAGCTCGCGATCTGAGCTGAAGACCGCGAAGGCCAGGCCCTGCTTGGGGTAGACCCTCGCGTTGATCGTCGCGGAGAG
>JAGDXH010000048.1:576-2705 GCA_023256295.1 Thermoproteati archaeon | reverse complement strand
GGAGGATCAGCATGACCGATGCGAGTGCCTTCATTTTCGTCGCGTTTAATGCTCCGTACCGTATAAGGAACGCTCGAGAAATTTCCGTTTCAGCGGTGGAACAGACGATCCACCGCATGTTGATGCTGGTTCACCCTCGCGACCGATCCAGAAGAACGAAGCTTAGTAGAAGCTGACGCTACTGGCTTTCCAACTGGAAGTCCTAGGAGTCAGAGTTCCACGTAGTGCGAGTCAAAGATGAAGTAGGTGCCAACAGTTGCGGTAAAAGCATCCAGTTGCCGCCCGTTCCCTTTACCTGCACGCCATCTTCACCGTAAAAAGACAGGTCGGAACAACAACGGCTGCTCAGTGCAAAGGGAAAAGCAACGCGAGGGCGCTCAAGAGACGCTGCCCAGTTCGGCTTCGCTGGCATACAGATAAAAGCAAGAGGCCAACTCAGAGCGTGTTCAGCCGTCCATCATCCGGTTGCTCTGCCGGACTACGCAGGAGCCCTGAGCGTCAGGGCGAGGGCTGTTGCGAATTGACCTATTCAGGCCATCTTTTTTTCTGCGATCGCAAGCACGCATGCTCTACGCGCAGGTAGGTGATCCCCAGATGCGTGCTCAGGGGTGACCCCCAATTGAACCCCAGAAGTACAGCTTTCATGTTGGCACTCAGCACGCTTTACCTCGGCCTGAACTACCTGTGGGCTTCATATAATTCCTTGATCCTTCCTGCACAGGTTGCACAGGTCTTTCCAAACAAGGAGCAGGATATTGCTCTCGGTTTGGTTGCTGCCCTTGGAGTCGGCGCAGGCTTGGTCGCAAACCTTCTTGTTGGCAGCTTGAGCGACAAGGTATCGTTGCCGTGGGGTAGAAGGACTCCGTTCATCCTGAGTGGAGCCATTCTCACGGCCATCCTGCTGATCGTGGAGGCAAGGAGGTCTCTAGATGCCACCTACGTGGTTGGAGCTTACGTCTGCATGCAGATCTTCAGCAACATGACTCAGGGAGCCTTTCGCCCGCTTCTGCCAGATTTGATCCCAAAAGATCAAAGAGGCAGGGCAGCTGGGATGCTGGGTCTGTTCACCATGCTGGGGGTGAGCTTGGGCTATGGCCTGACGGGATATGAACTTGGCTGCATCCACCCCGAGTACGCGCTTCTCTTGGCCGCTATCCTGCTTCTGCTCACGAGTTTGCCAACCCTCGTGGCCCTGAGAGGAAACGACTTGGCGCCACCGAAGCGCTGCTCGGTGGTTGAGGCCTTGATGGATTCCTTCAAACCCTCGGAAACCGCTCCGACTTTCTTTCCATTTGTCGCCGGCACCCTTCTTGTGTACACGGGATCAGCTGGCCTAATATACTTCGAGCCGTACTACATGAAAGCCGTGCTTGAGGTTCCCAATCCAGACTACGGGATCGCGCTGGGAGGGATCACCGTGCTCCTCTCTGCTGCCTTCTCGGCGGTTGTCTTGGGTGTCCTTTCGGACAAGCTAGGTAGGAAGCAGATACTGCTTAGCGCGGCAATTGCGGGCGGAGTTTTTATGGTCGCGCTCTCATTGAATAGGAGCTTTCCTCTGTTTCTGTTGCTTGCTGCCTTGTTGGGGGCCGTGGTAGGCATATTCATGAGCGTGAGGAATGCAGCGGCCAGCGACCTTGTGCCTCCATCGGCAACCGGTAAGTACATGGCCTATGCCAACCTGGCAGTTGGTATTCCGTCCTTGGCAGGGCCAGCGGTAGACGGTTTGGTCTTGTGTGCGTTTGGCGGAGGAGCGATGGGATTCCGCATCTTGTTCTTGTTCTCTGGGTCTCTGTACTTCCTTGGGGCCGTCTTGCTGTCAAGGGTCAGAGGCGTCCGAGGCCGGACCGACGACGCGGGGACAGTTTTCGAAGTTAAACTGCCTCCACGCTGCCCCTTGGGACCACGCCTTGACGCTTTCTTACATCGGAATTGCTTTGGTCGAGTCCGTCGGCCCAGGGCGGTTGAAGCTGCAGACAGTCATCTGGTCCAGGAGCGGCTGACATGACGCCTCAACCATTGTATGACGAAGCTCGGATCTGCCTGCCTAGATCGAAGGAAAGCGAGACCCGGGAAGGAGACTTTTTTAGGCTGAGATGCTGGTTGGCTTCGGCTTCCTCTTCTCCTGTATT
>JAGDXH010000048.1:0-566 GCA_023256295.1 Thermoproteati archaeon | reverse complement strand
GTGCCCTTCTCGATCAGCCACCTGAGGGCGACCTGAGCAGGGGTCTTGTGATGGGCCTGACCAATTTTCTTCAAGGTCTCGAGCACAGCGGCTGACTCTTTCAAGTTGTGATCGGTGAATAGCCTGTTTCCTTTCCTCACATCATCTGAGGGCCTGTTCTCAGGGGAGTACTTACCTGTCAAGGCCCCTTGGGCAAGGGGACTCCATGCGAGCACCGCGATGCCTTCCTTCTTGCAGTAAGGCAATACCTCTTCCTCGACTTCCCTCTGCAGCAAGTTGTACCTGACCTGGTTTGAGGATATGTCGACAGAGGAGAGGTGCTCGCGAGCCTCCTTTAGGTCCCTGACGGCGAAGTTGCTGACGCCGATGGCCTTGATCTTTCCTGCCTTGTAAAGCTCCTCAAGGGCGCGCATGGTGTCGCGCAGCGGGACCTGTTCCCAAGGATCTGGCCAATGGACTTGGTAGAGGTCGATCTCCTTCACTCCCAGCCTCCTGGCACTGGCATCAGCAGCCTTTATCAGCTCGTCATGGTGCAGGTGCGCGCCGTACACCTTGGTCGCTATCAC
>JAGDXH010000022.1:4665-5039 GCA_023256295.1 Thermoproteati archaeon | reverse complement strand
AGGTTTACCCCGAGCTGGCTCGCCCTGATCAACGCATCGATCACGGCCTGATCCTGTACGTCGCTGCCCCACTCGCGGCCTGCTGCCTGCCAAGTGCCGATGCCCAAGGCCGAGACCTCAATTTTGCTGAAGCCTAGATGCACTTTTTGCATGAAAAGATATTCGGCGCTGCTAAAAAACCTTTGGTGAACGATCTCTCGCAGGTTACCTGGTTCTCAGCGTCGGCGGGTCTTCGAATCCATGCCGTGCTGATAGCCTGCAGGATGAAATAAATGGCGAAGGCCGACATCACCAGCACGGAGGCCCACTTGACCGCCGACCATGCCTTGGAGCCCCAGAACCTGCCCGCAGAGCTCACGACCATGGGGAATGCC
>JAGDXH010000022.1:3256-4655 GCA_023256295.1 Thermoproteati archaeon | reverse complement strand
TTGGCGGTCAAAAGCGCAAGGTAGATCATTGCCCCGGCTCCTGCAACGTAGAAGAACTTCCTGTAGCTGATGAGCAACCTAGATACCTCAAGAGAAAGGAGCATGAACATCAAGTCAGCCGTCATGGCACCTGCTCCCGTCAGGGTACCTTTTTTCGGAGAGCTCAAAGACTGGAAGGCTATGAGGCCATTCATGGGTCCCGGAGGGGCTGCCAGGGAAAAGCCAAGCAAGATGCCTGCCGCGCAAGTGAGCATGAGCCCCTTGTCGCAAGCGCTTTTGGTATTTTTGGTCCTCTTGTCTTGGCGAGTTTCCATTCACCTTGCATGGCACGCCTCGCTCCTCAACGTACCAACGGGTTCATGCTGCCTATCTGGAGGTCAGCGAGTGCAATGCGAAGGAGGCTAGCGGCTTGGAGACCGCTGACTGTTTAGCGATTTTCTCTGACGCACGTTGCTTTCCAGGGTACGGCTTTGTATGGGACATCCTCTTGAGGAATGACGAGGCGCCCTTGTGGCTGAACCTGAGATCTAGCGATAGCAGCTCTCGAGGCTTGGCGAAGGAAGCCCCGATGGGTTCCGAACCCCTGTAAGGGACCAGCCAAAACGCATAAAACCGTCGGGGTGAACGTGCCGAAGCAACATGTCCTCTTCAGGCACTCCTGTCCTCACGGTGTCGCACCTGCAGATAACTTACGACCAGAAGGTAGCTGTAAACGACGTGTCATTTCAGGTCAACGAGGGGGAAGTCTTCGGCCTGCTTGGCCCAAACGGCGCTGGAAAGACGTCAACCATCAGGGCGATCCTCAACCTCGTGGATTACTCCGGCGACGTGGACCTCATGGGCAAAGGCAGGCCAACGGGTCAGCTGCTGAACCAGGTGGGGGCGGTTCTTGAGTCCCCTGCCCTGCTTGACTCTCTGACGGTAAAGGAATTCTTGGAGCTGGTCGCTTCCGTCAGAGGATTGACCGACACGCACAGACTGGACCTGCTTGTGGATGCCTTTGACCTCAGGCAGTACTTGGGGACCTACATACTCTCGCTTTCCCAAGGAAACAAGCAGAAGGTTGCCGTCATAGCTGCGATGCTGCACAGGCCTAAGCTGTTGCTGCTCGATGAGCCATTCAATGGGCTTGATGTGAAATCTGTGAGGATTTTCAAGGAGCTCTTGAAAATGCACGTGGAAGGAGGGGGCTCTGTCATCTTTTCCACCCACATAATGGATGTCGCGGAGAAGATATGCAAGAGGGTGGGCATAATAAACGAGGGCAAGATGGTTGCCGAGGGAACGGTGGAGGAGCTGAGGAACCAAGTTAAGGCGGCCTCGCTTGAGGACGTGTTTCTCAAGGCCACCGAGGAAGAGGAAGAGGTTAAAAGTCTAATAAACGCTTTATCAGGCGCTT
>JAGDXH010000022.1:2515-3246 GCA_023256295.1 Thermoproteati archaeon | reverse complement strand
TCTCTAACCACAAGCGCGAAGGGGGTGCGGTTCTCTTCTCCACTCACGTCATGGAGATAGCTGAAAAGATATGCGACAGAGTAGCCATAATCAACGAGGGAGTGCTGGTGCAGGTCGGGCGGACATCTGATGTCGTAAGCGAGCTCCATGCCGGTTCGCTGGAGGAGGCCTTCCTGAAAGCCATACACGCAGAAGAGGAGGTAAAGGAGGTAGCTGACTCCCTTTGAGGTTCTTGCGCAGAGAGCTCACATTGGAGCGGGCCATAGGAAGGGAGTTGATACTTTCAGGCTACGTTGCATCAAGGCAAACTGGCTTCAAGCCCCCAAACCTTCAAAGGTCCTTGTCGTACGTGAGAGGTACAAGAAGTTTCATAGCCCTGATTTACGGAGGCATGGTACTCCTGTTTTCCCTCATGATGCTGCCCTCGTTTGCTGGGGCGATCGACGCAGGCGGAAGGAACTTTGGGCTCAACTATTCCTTGCTTCTTTTCTCCTGGGCGGGCTTGGCCATGTCCACCACCATGCTTCCCTTGATCTACGTGATCTTCGGGGCGACGAGCGTAAGAGACTTCTTGTTCACGTTGCCCATAGACAGGGAAAGGGCGGAAGAGCTCGTGGCCAAGGGCCTGTTCTCAAGCATAGACGTGCTCGTGTACGCTCTTCTTGGATTTTCCTTGGTCGGCGGCGTCATCGTCGGGAATCCCATCCCAACAGCGGCAACTGCCCTCGGGG
>JAGDXH010000022.1:2024-2477 GCA_023256295.1 Thermoproteati archaeon | reverse complement strand
TGATACCTCTGGTCTTTGTCTTACCTCTCATGTTTTCTGGCTACATAATGCTTCATCCCGTAGCAGTCCCCGAGTTCTTGAGCTTCCTGCCCCTGGTCAGCACGGCTTACATATTGACGCCCGAGGGTGCCTTCTTCACTCTCGTCTGGCTCGGGGCACTGGCGTACGCCTCCTACTGGCTCATGCCCAAGGCAAGCATGAAGCTACTCAGCGGCGCTCCATCTGGGCTGTTGCCCCAGCAGTCTGGGAAGGAGTTGAGGGGTTGGACCATAAGCAGGTCCAAGACCCTGGCCATGGTGAGCGCAGACTTCGAGGTAGCGGTCAGGTCGATTCTCCTATCGGTGATCATCGTGCCCGTCATAGTTTTCTTGGTCTTTCTGGGCGACGCCTACAGCGCTTCCTCAGCGGCCTTCGCTCCCATGGTCTACACGCTTGGGCTGGAGAACGCCTATC
>JAGDXH010000022.1:1425-2014 GCA_023256295.1 Thermoproteati archaeon | reverse complement strand
ATGAGGGGTGCCTCTGTGATCCGGCTGCTGCCGTTGACCAGGTTGAGGATAGCCTTGCCCAAGGTGCTCGTGCTGGTGCTCTTCTACTACCTCTATCAACTCTCGCTGGTAGCGGTTATGGAAGTTAAGGGGATCAGCCTAGTCCTGGCGCTTCCTTTTCTCGTGGGCTTTCTGGGTCCTGCCGCGGGAGTGCCGCTCACTGGTTTGATGTTTGAGAGGACGCTGAAGGCTGGCGGGGCTGCGAGCATGTCCGCTTCGATACTGTACTTCTTGGCGGTTTCCATCGCGGTCGGGGCCTCCTTCGCGGTCTACTTCGCTTTGTCCCTGCTTGGTTATCCCTTGCTGACGTCTCTTGCATGCATGCTTCTCGCCGGGTTGGCTGAGCTCGCCGTGTTCTCCTACCTTTTGGGTCGCTATGATCGTTGAGCATAAACCGCATTGATTGTTTCATGAAATCGGCCACCACGACTTCAGTCAAGTCGGCGTCGATTGGTGGTCGCTCTAGATTTCCTGTGCCCTGCTCGGGAGCGAGAGGGAGCAGGGTCGCAGGGGACTTGAGGTGTACTGTGTCAGGGGCGGGCTGGGTCCC
>JAGDXH010000022.1:0-1415 GCA_023256295.1 Thermoproteati archaeon | reverse complement strand
CTGCCTGCACTTGGGCTTTCAATGCGCAGGGGATGCAGCCCGAGATCAGCAGAGACCTCCGAACGGAGATCGCGTCGGTCTGGGAGACCACCTAGTCTTAAATGACGCGACCTGCGGGGCTTGTGTCTGGAAAAAAGCCGAAAGTGACCGTGATCGGTGCAGGAAGTCACGTGTTTGGCTTGACGATTGCTCGCGACCTCGTCACTTATCCCGAGTTCAAGGGCATGACGCTGTCTCTGATGGACATTTCTCCAGAAAGGTTGGAATTCACGGCCAGCCTTGTGAAGAGGCTGCTGGAACAGATGGGTGCAGAAATCAAGTTGGAGGTGACGACCGACAGAAAGATGGCACTCATGGGTTCCGACTACGTCTTCACGTCCATGAGGTCGGGAGGGCTGGAAGCTACGAAGCTGGACCTTGAGATCCCGGCCAAGTACGGCATAGAGCAAGGAGTCGGCGACACGCTTGCACCCGGGGGCATCTTTTACGGTCTCAAGAACGGTTTTGCGCTGCTGGATATAGCGAAGGACATGGAGGAGATCTGCCCGGACGCACTGCTCATCAACTACACGAACCCTATGGCCATCCTCTCATGGGTGGTGAAGGACTTGACCAGGGTGAAGTACGTGGGCCTTTGCCACAGTGTCCCGAGCACAGCAGGAGACCTCGCCAGCTACCTGGGGGTTGAAAAACAGGAACTCTCGTACTTGGCAGGCGGCATAAACCACATGGCCTGGTTCCTGCGGCTGGAGCTAAACGGAAGCGATGCCTATCCGATACTCAGGGAGAAGTTGGACAACCGCGTTTACACCGACCCAACTCATCCGGCCTACCGCGACATCGTAAGGGTAGAGACGTTCAGATGGACTGGTTACTACTCCGCGGAGGACAGCAATCACCTTTCTGAGTACCTGCCTTACTTCAGGCGTTCACCTGAAGCGGTCGTCAGGTATCGGCTTCTGAATCACACCCAGAGGTTAGATGGTATGTACAGGAGAGTTCTTGAGGAGCGCAGGGCGATGGAAGCCATACTGAAGGGAGAGCCAATGGACGTCAAGAGAAGCGGCGAGTTTGGTCCTCAGGTGGTCCACGCCATTGAGAGCGACGAGAAGGCCGAGATCTACTGCAACGTTTCCAACGACGGACTCATCTCGAATCTCCCTCAAGGCTGCATCGTCGAGGTGCCAGCGCTTGTGGATGGCACGGGCATCCATCCGAGAAGGGTTGGTGCCATACCTCCGCAGTGCGCGTCCCTGAACAGGAGCAACGTGGCCGTTCAGGAACTCGTGACTCGCGCCATCGAGGAGAAGAACAGGGAAAGGGTCTTCCAAGCCATGATGCTGGATCCCTTGACGTCGAGCGTGTTGGACCTAAATGGCATCAAGGAACTGACGGAAGAGATGCTGCGGGAAGAG
>JAGDXH010000070.1:4022-5269 GCA_023256295.1 Thermoproteati archaeon | reverse complement strand
CGTCTCTTGAGGCAAAACACGGTCTTCTAGCTCTAGTTTTTAGAGCTGTTTTCAGGGTGTCACCCAAGGGCCCTCCGAAAGGACTAAAACGAGCGTTCGCGGCACCAGGCCAAACCAAAAAGCCCGTACCGTTTCTTGCTCGGGGCTTCCAGCAAAGCCGTGATGCTCAATCGCTCCGATGAAACCCTCGCCTTCGAGGCTGTTATTGGCCCAAGGCGTGAGCTTGAAGTCTTAAGTGCTGGACTCGCTGCAGAGATCTCGGAGCGTTTCCTTGCCTGGATCTAAGGGTTCTGATCGCTGCATCGCTTGTCCAGCTCGCTTTGAATCGCGTTACGATCCTTATGAAGAAAGCTTAAACCATCGTTACCCTTGTGCATGCTCAAATTCCTAGCCATGTAGCCCTAATGGCGTTCTTGGGAAAAAGCTGCCCGTGGCAGCTAAGGCCGGGAGGTAAGCAACTTGGCCGAGAAACTCGACGTAAAAAGTTTGTTAGATGAGTTTGTAAGGCAGGCCAACGGCGAGGGCCTGCAGACCTCTACATTCCCCAAGGAATACAGGGGATTCCGCGTGAAGGTTTCCTTCGGTAAGGGGAGCAGAGCACGCGTACCTTGGATTGCCTTCCTTGGAGATCGCATGACCGTGATGGAGGGCTTCTTCCCAAGCTACCTCTACTACGTTTCAGATAAGCTTCTAATCCTTGCCTTCGGGGTTTCTGAGGGGAAAGCTTAGCTGAATTCATGGCCTCCTGCCGTGACCGCTAACCAAAGCACGATAGAGAAGTTCATGAAAGATCTGCTTGGAAAGGAGCCTCCAAGGTACGGCGATTCATTCGTCTTTAGGGCGTACAGGACCGACCTTGAGGACGGAGTTTCCTACGTTTACGCCGACAAGGGGACCGCGGCGAGCGCGGAAGACCTGCAATCTGATCTTGAGAACATCCTGGATGCATACTCGGAAGCGCTGCAGACTGCTTCGCTCGTCAAGCGGCCGGAGGGTAGCCCATACGCTCCGGGTGACCTGGTGGTGAGCGTTCTGTTCGGAACAGAGTCAGAGGCAAACCAAAACGATGCCAGAAGATGGCTAAGGGAACTACCGGAGCGGTTGAACCTTTCAGAAATCGTGCACCCCCTGTACTACGCCATGATCAAAGAAAGCCCGAAAGGAGGCCCATTAAAGCAAGGAGGAAAGACCATCGGCTTGGAGTACCACTACCAGCTCTTGAAGCAGACGGCCGATCACCTCGCAGC
>JAGDXH010000070.1:3480-4012 GCA_023256295.1 Thermoproteati archaeon | reverse complement strand
TCAACCAAGAGCTCGCTCGCGCAAAAGAAAAGGGCTTGCCGAAATGGGTTGGAGATTACCAGATCTATCAGGTAAGGCCGTTCGTTCAAAGGGCCGCGTCTAGAGCGATTTCCTTCGGCGACTTCGAGAAGATCCTGCGCAAAAGAGGGCTTTACTTTGACGCGGAGGTCGCCAGGAGGGCATGGGATCTCGCGGGTCTAGGAAACGTTCTTGTGCTCGGACCTCCAGGAGTTGGCAAGACCGAACTGGCTTTGGCCGTTGCCGAAGCCCGCGGAGATGACAATCCCATAATAAAGACCGCCAACGCCCTCTGGTTCAGGCGCGATGTGATTGGCGGAGAGACGCTTTCGCAGAAAAATGTCAGCTGGAAGTCGGGATTCCTCGTAACCGCGTACAACAAGGCTGCAGAAACCGGGCAGCTCACCTTCATCATAATAGATGAGTTGAACAGGGCAGACGTCGACAAGGCGTTTGGAGAGTTCTTCACTATATTCAACTCCAGTCATCCCGATTCCTGGAGGGTCCACGACTC
>JAGDXH010000070.1:0-3393 GCA_023256295.1 Thermoproteati archaeon | reverse complement strand
ATCGTCCCAGCGAGGGGAGGGGGAGCGCTCTCTCTCGCGCTTGCATTTCCCCATCGGCCGTTAAGTCAGCGCTGCAGTTCGTTTCGCAAGAAGTCGAACGCAACCAAGAGGTAAAAGATGATGATTTCATAAATCTCTTTGTCTTTGGTCTCGTGTCATCCCTCGGCAACATGGAGCTGCTGCAAAACGATCATGAGCTCAGAGCGGCAGTGAACGAAATAGCCAAGGGAGATGACCAGATCAAAACAGCAGGCGAGGGGTCAAGCAGGGGGTGAGGGGCCAAGTGAGCCAAGACCACTCGGATCAGGAAGAGAGAGACAGGCTTGTGGGCTTGACTCGCCTTGTGGGGAAATACTACGTGGAGTACTGGGACCCCAGAAGCAGCAAGCAGCTCATGGACCTCGTACTGAAAAGAGGTGAACATGAGGTCCCCTATTCTGAGGTCAGGCTTTGGCTCATCTCAGCAGCTATGAAAATCGCCCTGTCAACCATGATCAAAGCCACGAGGGAGGCTGCACAGGACCGGCTAACTTACAGGGAGTTCTCCGTGGAATACGAGAGCGAACCGCTGGGCTTCATTGACGTTGCCAGAACGCTGCAGGTCTACCCCCAGGGGATCTGCGCCAGCCTGAACTACAGGCCTTCCCTTGATGCCCCAGAGTACGCTGCCATGAGGTTCATGGCCGAAAGCGTGCTTGACGTGGCAAAAGGTGTAAGGGAGGAAGAGGATAGGATAAAGAGGCTCCTGCTTGCTCCTCAAGCTCCCAGCATCCTTGAGCTGCGCTCCGAGCTGGAAGATGAGCTAGCACAGCTTCCCATGGCCACGCAGCCCGTCGACGATAAAGCGCTCAGCTCGATGATGTCCGCGCTTGGCAACAGGGCACCTAACTGGCTGACCGACGCTTACTCTTCGTACTCCCTGTCCAAGCTCATGGGCAACCCTCCTCACGTCTCATCGCGCCAGAAAGAGGGCAATAACGAGCTTACCATGATAGGGTGGAAGCTCTACGAGATGCTGGTGGCGATCATGGCGTTTGACTTGCTGCTCGAAAAGGGTTACCTCCCCGTTGCCAGGGAGCAGGACGGATACGTGATGGAAAAGGATGGTAAAGTCATTAACCTGCGCTTCAACAGCAGTCTTGAAGGATCCTCGCTGACTTCGTACGACCAAGTTTACGACAGGAGTGAAATATCGAAGATAAGTGGGCGTCCCGATCTCTCCATATTGGCCAAGGACAAGATCATCTTCTTTGAGTGCAAGTTCTCAACAGATCCCTCATACATTACGTCTGGCAGGTTCAAGGTCATGGCCTATCTCTTGGAATACGGAGGCTCAACAGGAGTGCTAGTATTCCCAGGACTCAAGGGTTCCTCCGAGGACTACGATGAGGAGGACCACGGCACAAGAAAGCTATATGAAAAGATGATCGACGGTATGGTAGAAGTGAGGTTCTCCAGTAAGGAGGGAGGAAAAAACCTGTACTTGCTCAAGCTAGACCCACTGGACCCAGAGGAGCAGATCAAGAGCAAACTGAGAAACCTGCTCCGTGCGCTTGAAAACGTATAAGTTCCCGTTATGTAAAGTTGGCCGCATAATCTTGCCCTAATTTGAGATCTTGTAAATCTAGGCGAGGGTGGCTCCGCTAATTGCGCAGCTAGTGCTTGATCATCGAAACATCTCAAATCGTAGCCTATTGAGCTTGCATGATGGTCATTCGGAACCGAATGAAAGAAACGCGAAATTTTCTATGGATCTAGACTTGCTTAAAACCAAGAAATGGCTACAAGCCCTAAAGCAAAGTGCGCGTCCCTGGAAAGAAAGACGCAAAGCAGGAACTCCGCGTCGGTTCGGAAAAACCCGTGCACGTACCGGATCGACTCGCGCCGTCAAGCAAGGACAGCCACGAATGAAGTCTGCCTGCAATGCAAGACCTCCTGCATCGTAAGTCTGCCTACCGTTTCGACTAGCAATCCGCAAATCATACAACCACCACGTCGATCCCAAGCTCGCTTTCGAGATGTCTCCTCAGCTCATCATCCCTGATCTTCCCCACGATGATGGTGGCCTTGGGCATCTTCTTCTTTAGTCTAAAATACTCGTACCTGTATTTCAGGACCTGGCCTACCGCGTTGTCGTTTAGTTCCCTTTCGACCTCAGCTACCTGATCGCCATTACCTCTGAAGCGAATAATCGCGTCTGCCCTATATCTGCCAAGGGGGACTTCCCTGTCGACCACCTCAACCCTCTTTCCCTGCTGAGCTTGGTAGCGATCTAGCATGGCATTTTCTTCGGGGGACTTGAGAGCCTTCTTCTCACCCACGGGCTTGGGCGCGCGAGAGGCCTTGCACATCTCTTGCATCGCGCAATATTGGCAATGTACGTTTACAAAGTCCCTTGTACAATAGCCCAATATTGAGGGACGGGAGAACACGTAGTCGTATTTGGCCGGGTCTTCTGGATTGATTTTCATCATTAATTCCCTAGCCGCCTCGACATCCCTCCAATTCTGGGGCTTAACTCTCAGGAGACCATCATCCTTCCCGAAAAACACCCTGTTGATTGTCCTTGCGGTTCCCCCATTTATTGAGGGATAGAGCAGCGAGAGATCCACGAAGCGCCACAGACCCAGGTCAGGTTCCTCCCTCCTGACAATCCACCTGACGTAAAGGGTGAGCGTCTTCATCGTCGATCTCTCATTCGGACCTTTATCCGGATCCGGGGCTATTTTGGAAAGCCGAGAAGGTTCCTTGACTACACGCGATGCTCCCTTCCTTATCTCCCTAGCGAGAGAGAAGACCAGCTCGGCGACATCCCCTTGGTAAATGGAGCGAACGAACTCTGTCACGGAGCCGTGCTCTTGCACAAGATAGGAAAGTGCGCTGAGAAGCCCTTCAAAGGTGTCGCCTTTGAGGAACCTGTGCTCCCAGCCCCTCTTGTTGCCGGGCTGGTCTCTCCACTCAAAAGAGTGAAGGGCAGCGCGATTTGACGTTACAACCTCGGTTATGCTTTTGTCAGACGCCCTTAGGTAGTCCGAGAGACCAAGCAACATGGGAAGCAACTTTCCTCTGACGCTCACTTGGTAATCGGCCAGCGCGACCAGAAGAACCCAGAGGTCCTTATCGCTTCCCTCATAGTTCCTGGCCGCGGCAAGGGCCGACGTCTTCTCCAGGTCATCCTTGAACCGCTCGTAGGCGTCGTCCAGCACGGCTCTGTAATAACTCTCCATGGAGGCAGGTAAGTAGCGACTTTAACGACTTTCGGCTGTTTGAATAGATCAAGAATTACCCGCTGACCTTCGGCCGAGACCTGAGACCAGGATAAGGGAGATATCCGAATTCGTCAAGGAAAGGGCTATAAGACGGGCAGAATTGCCGAAGAACGCCGAGCAGTCG
>JAGDXH010000068.1:2572-5364 GCA_023256295.1 Thermoproteati archaeon | reverse complement strand
CTCACCGAAGGCCTGATCGTCCAAGTCCCCCAGCCTATGCTGGACCTTGGCGTTCGCCAAGAAGTCAAGCAGTGCCCTTTTCTTGGCGTCAAGCTTGCCGATCTGATCGGCCAAGTCCTTCTTCACCTCATCGCGCCTAACCTTGAGCTGAGTTATGGCAGCCTCGACCTGAGACTCGAGGTCGTCGAACACGTCCTTGGATATCTCTCCTGTCCTGAGCAGCTCTTCAAGTGCTTCTTGTCTCTTCAGCGCCTCACCGTACTGCTTGACCACGTCTGCAGCCTTGAGCTTCCATGGCTTGATTATCTGGACGCTTCCGCCAGATATGATGAACTGATCAAAGGGTATCTGATCCATGTCGCCGTCGGCATAAACGAGCTCGAGGGCCGTGACCTCGTCCTTCATGTTGGTGTATATGCCGGCCACGCTCCCGATTCTCCTGCCGTACTGATCTTTCACCTCTTTCTGAAGGTAATCCCTTGCCTCTTCGAAGTACATCTATCTCGCCTCCTTCCCCGCCTCTCCTGCAGAAAGCGGGGCCTCCGGGAAGCTCTCCTTCAGCCTCTGCTCGGCGACGGCGTTGGCCTCCTCCAGTATCTTCTTGGCCTCCTCGCTGGGCTCCACGTCGTAGGAGGAACCCGTGGCTTCCCCTGCCTCCGTGACCAGGCTTCCCAGCGTCTCGTTTATCTCCCCGAGCTCGAAGCTGACCGTCGGCATGACGCCCTCGAGCTCGCCCCTCACGCTCGAGACCACCTGGGCCAAGGGGGCCATCGAGGCGGCCACGTCCCCGAACTCCTCCACCGTCTGGAGGCGTATGGCCACCTGCTCCAGGGCCAGCTGGCTCCTGAGCACGACCTTGGCCATCTTCCTGATCTCGGCTACCTCGTTGGCGTACATCTTGGCCCTCTCCACGTCGTGGTTCATGAGGGCCTGCGTGACCTTCTCGAAGTACTCCTTGTCGCGCTGCTCCATCTTGTAGGAGGTCTGCTCCAGGATCTGCTTCTGCGCGTTGATCCTGTATATGGTGTGGTTCAGCCTCTCCTTGAGGGGCATGCCAGGGTGGACCTTCAAAATGGCCCTCTTAACGATGCCAACATCATACTCCTTCTCCCAGTTTTTGAGCGACATGCCTTTCACACAAACCCGAAAAACCGGTCCTTCTTTTTAAAGCCTACATTAAAAGTGCGACGACTGGCGGGCAACGAAGCCCGACCAGGATAGCAACCCTCAAGGAAGTTGTACCGAAATTGATCTCGAAGCCCCTCGATGGTCGAGGCAAGCTTCTTGGGGTCCCATGGTGAAATCACAGCGTCGGGCCTTGGCCCCTCTGAAGGTAACTGGATGGTACCCCTCGGGACCACAAGCACAGCCTTCATCCCAGCTGCCTTGGCGCCCACGACGTCCGTCTCATAGGAATCTCCTACGTGCACCGTCATGGACTCCTGGCCCTCAAGCCCAAACCTGTGCAGGGCAACTCTGAAGAGAAGCGCGTCTGGCTTCCTGACTCCAAGGTCAGACGAAAAAACGTAGAACTTGAAAAGGGAAGCAAGGCCCACTGACCTCATCTCAGCGTAGGAAAAGGCAGCTTGGGCATTTGAGACCAGTGCCTTTGGGTAAGGGAGAGAGAGCAGCGCGTCCGAGACGCCTTCGCGTAGACTCAAGCGCTCAGTCGTGAGCGAGCGAAGCACGTAGGCAGATTCCTGGATCAAGGCCTCGTTTGCCTTTCTATCCAAGCCGATGGTCAAGGCCAGGACGTCGCGCACGTCCGGCTCTGGCCACTGGTTTCCATCCTTCTTCATGGCTTCTTCAAGCCTAGAAAACCAGCCCTTGTAGGCTTCCCGAAGCCCCTCTGCATCCCTCCAAATCCCCACGAGCCTGAGCCAGAGGCTGAACTTGGTCCAAGCTTGAAGATCCTCCTCATTTGTCTCAACATCGAGCAGGGTACCGTAAAGATCGCACGTTATCGCCAGAGGCTTCACGACGACCCATACTGCGCGTGCATTTAACGCTTGCCGCCCGAAATGGAAGAACTTATTTCGCTCCCCATGGTAACACCGTATGATAGAGCTCACCTCCGATGCGCTGGCCTACGCACAAGAGCACGGGGCAGAATACGTGGAAGTCCGCGGGGAAACGACGGAATTTCTGGAGGTAGTGGCCCACGCCAAGGGCATATTGAACACGTCCGGAGGCATATACAACGGTCTGGGTGTTAGGGCTTTCTACGGATCAGGCCGGGGTTACTCTTCCACGTCCTTCATAACCAAGACCTCCGTTGAGAGGGCAGTCGAGGAAGCCGTAAGGATGGCAAAAGCCTCAAATTTTGGCGGGCTCAGACCTGAGCCCCTTCAAGGAAGAGTTGAGAACGTCAAGGAACCCTACTCGCTTGACCCAAGGGAACAGGAGGTAGAGGAAAAAGCTCGCAAGGTGCTTCAGCTGGCAAAGCAGCTGTCCAAAGCCCTGAACGCCCCTCACATAAGCGTCCGGTACCTTGAGAGGTTCGAGGACAGGACAGTTGCCACAAACTACGGCCTCAGACTTCGCTACACCAAGCCATCCATATACCTGAGCTTCTGGACATCGAGCGATCCGTTTCTGAACTATGAAGACGGGCTGACTGGAGGATGGGAGGTCTTTTCTACCCTCAAGAAGAGGGCCCTTGAGTTCTCCTCCTTGGTATCCGAGGCCGAACCCGGCAAGGTGGAAAGCAGCCTGCCTGTTGTCCTCAGCGGCCGGGCGACAGCTCAGCTGCTACTAGACTGGATCTTGCCCAGCTACGTCCTGCCAGACTG
>JAGDXH010000068.1:478-2562 GCA_023256295.1 Thermoproteati archaeon | reverse complement strand
GGACCGCAGATCGGAAGCGAGGTCCCCCTGACAAGGGGGCTGAGGATAGTCGACGACCCCAAACAACCAAGCGCCTATGGCCGCATCCCATTTGACGACGAAGGGGTCCCCTCGGAGCCAATCCTTCTCGTCCAGGATGGGAAACTGATGGCGAAGCTAAATACGCGCAGCTTCCACGAGAAGGGAGGACGCGCAAGGGCTCAGGACTTTGTGCACGAGGCAGCCCCGGCTCCGACGACCACGATCGTGGACGCAGGAGAGCTCTCTGATCCCCCGCTTGAGTTCGCTTACGTGCCGTTCTTGTCAAACGCGACCCCAGCAACCCCCGGAGACGCGTCGCCCGTCACTCCTCACGTTTTTCTATCTCCTCTGACCTTGGTGTATAAGGGCAGCAAGATTCACAACGCAGGTCCTACCGCGTTCTCCATAGACGCTCGGAGCGCCAGACTCGCAGCGGTCTCTACTCCTTGGGACGAGGCCTCTTCAATAGGCTGCATCAGGCCCTACGGAGGCGGGCAGGTGAGTTGCGCCAGGAAGGCCCCCGCGACGCTCCTAGGAGGTGCAAGGCTTGACTGAGGATCAACTGGAGTCAGCTGCGGAGATGGCCATATTCGATGCTGAAAAGCTAGGCGCAGAGGAGGCAGAGGCCTTTGCTTCTTCGCTAAGGGTGCTCAGGGTGAAGCTCGTCAACGGAAGGCTGGGGGAGTCGAGCATATTCAACGAGGTCGGGGTTGGCATCAGGATCGTGGAAGAAGGAGCCGTGGGATACAGCTTTACCAACTCCCTGACGAAAAAGGACATATCCGATGCGGTGGAGCGCGCCTTTCATCTCTGCAAGAGCTCCCGTCCAGACGACCCCCCTGCGTCCCTCCCGAAGTCGCTGGGGAAGAGTCAGATAGGTGACGCCTACGATCCCAGGATAGCCAAGATGAACGTGGAAAGCGTGGCAAACCTTGCCAAGGAGATATCGGACGGCGCAGAGGCCGGACCGGACAGCGCCTGCACGAGCTCTGAGTCCCTGGCACAGTCTACAGAACTCATAAGGGCAGTCGACACCGCGGGCGCGGGGATCGTGACGGAATCAACGACGTTGCTTCAAGGAATGGCCCGCGCCTCAAGGAGGGACGCCCCGCTCTTGGGCTGGACCGAGTGGGGAGGGATCAGGGTGGGCGTGCTGGAAGGATCTCAGATTGGACAGACAGCAGCCGAGAACTGCGCCTTGCTTGGACAACTTCAGCCCGTCGAGTCGCAGTTCCCCCTTTTGCTTGGCAGATGGGCAACCCACCAGCTTCTCGGAGTCATCTGGAGGTTGTTTGACGGATCTTGGAGCAACAAACCTCTCCTTGGCGAAAGACTTGGACCGGACTTCCTTTCCGTGCTGGATAACCCCGCTGATCCTGATGCAGTGGCCGGCAGAGGTTTCGACGACGAAGGCCTCAAGACGGGACCGGTTCACCTGATCGATGGCGGCCGGATGGTTGGATACCTGACGAACTTTCGTTGGTCAAGACTTCTTGGCGTGGGCCCCAGCGCCAGCGCCACCAGAAACGCTGATCGGCCCTTCTTGTCAACCCCTGGTATCGCCCCCACAAACCTCACCGTGAGGGGCAACGACATGGAGCTCGAGGACATGCTTGAAGAGGCCAAAGGAGGCGTGCATGTCCTCGGCATAAGGAGTGCAACTCTCAACGGAAACCTCCTATCCTTCACGGTCTTCCCTTCTTTCTCAATCGATAAGCACGGGCAAGACGGGAGTCCTCTCCTGCCCTTTGACCTGAGTCTAGATCTTCGGCAGCTACTTTCTGTCATAAGGGGCGTGGAGAAACAGGGCACAAGCTACTTGGGCTCAAGTGCTCCTTCCATCCTGTTTGCTTCGCCGAAGGAGCTCGATGCCCCCTCATCCTAGAGAAAACTCCTTTAGATGACTCCTTCTCAAACTCTTCAAGGAGCTGTCTTTGTCTCTCAGAAAGTCTTGATGGGATCTCGACGTCAACGTACACTATCTGGTCACCCGGAGGGTTGCTCCTCACGCCCTTGCCCTTGATCCTGACCGCGGATCCCGGTTGGGTACCAGGTGCCAGCTC
>JAGDXH010000068.1:0-468 GCA_023256295.1 Thermoproteati archaeon | reverse complement strand
GGAAACCCTGACCCTCGTGACGAGGTCACGACCTTCCCTGGCAAACACCGGGCTTGATTCAACAGAGACGTGCACGTACGCGTCTCCCGGTTCACCCTTTCCGCTCGGGAAGTCTCCCTGCCCCGGGAGCCTCAAGACCTCGCCATCCTCGATGCCTGCTGGGATCTCCACCGAAATCGTCCTCTCAACCCTGACCCTTCCGGTGCCTGCGCAGGTGGGGCACCTCTTTTCGATAAGATAACCTCTCCCGCCGCACGTCTGACACGGGGTGACCTGAACGAAGCGGGCCAGCCCAAACCCAGATACTTTCCTGACATACCCGCTCCCCCCGCAGGTAGGACAGACCCTCGTGGAACTACCTGGAGCTGCCCCAGAACCACCGCAAGTTGGGCAAAGCTCAACCCTCCTTATCTTCACCTGCTTGACCGTGCCCCTCACGGCCTCATCAAACTTCAGCTTGACCCCCAC
>JAGDXH010000025.1:4251-5519 GCA_023256295.1 Thermoproteati archaeon | reverse complement strand
TAGTAGCAGCCATCAAGATCTCATGAGCATTATTCAACAAAGCAACGGCATGGAAAAGCTTAAAGTGGGTAATCTTGAGTTCACGTCTTGGGGCTTAGAGGCTACATAGCGAGACGCGCTCTCACCATGTTGGGGGTGTTAGTTGTGATTGCGGCCATCAACTTCTTCTTGTTTCAAGTGCTTCCCTTCGTCGTGCTTGGCATAAATCCTGAGAGGTGGTACGTGCCCATAACAAACCCTCGCGACGTGCAGGCAAGCCTGAAGGCCCAGCAGCAGGTGATAGCGGCCATGGGTTTCGACAAGCCCCTTCCTGCCAGGTTTCTGACGTACCTTTACTCCATGTTCACGTTTAACTTTGGCTATAACGTCGGTGTATCCCTGACTGGGCCAGTGATATCCACGATAGCCAGGTTTGCGCCGTTCACCATACTGCTCCTCGGCTCCTCCACAGTCGCCTCCTTTTTGATTGGGATTTACATTGGTGTGATATCTGCGGCAAGAAGGGGCCACGTTCTTGACGTGGCGTCGTTCACGACTCTGCTGTTCTTCTACGCCATGCCGAGCTTCTGGATAGGCATGATATTGCTTGTCTTCTTCGCGTACTCGCTTCACGTCTTCCCCATAAGCGCAGATAGGGCCCTGTCGGGGGTGACTGGCCTTGGTTTTGTCCAGGCGCTTCTGAAGTCGATGACGCTTCCCTTCATTTCCCTGACTATAATCAGCATAGGGGGCGTGTATCTGATCATGAGGAATACCACCATAGACGTCCTGAGCGAAGACTACATAATGATGGAGAGGGCCAAGGGTCTTCCGGAGAGACAGATCCTCTACAAGCACGCCCTCAGAAATGCCATACTTCCCATAATAACCCTGTTTGCCATATCCATGGGCTTCATACTATCTGGTGCAGTGATCACCGAGACCATATTCAGTTGGCCCGGTCTGGGTTATTGGTCTTACATGGCCATAGAGGAGCTCGACTTTCCCTTCGAGCAGGCGATATTCTTCGTCATTTCGGTGATGGTCGTCTTGGCCAACTTCATAGCGGACATCCTTTACGGTTTCCTTGACCCGAGGGTCAGGACCGGGTGATCGACTTGAGAGTAAAGAACTACGCAGTCAACCAACTCCTGCACAGCAAGATAGGCATGCTGGGCATCGGGATAATCGTGTTCTTCACGGTGATGGCCGGTGCGGCCCCGCTCCTAGCCATGACTTCTCCGAGCCAAGAATGGGTCGCTGGGCCGTGGGCCGTCCCGCAGTGGGCC
>JAGDXH010000025.1:1833-4241 GCA_023256295.1 Thermoproteati archaeon | reverse complement strand
CCTCCTCCCAACCTAGAGGCCGTCCCGCAGGAGCTCTCGTCTTGGAGCATCTTGACCGCAAAGGGCACAAGCGAGTTGCCCGCACAAGTTACAGGAGACGGCTCTGCATTCTCGGGAACGGGCTACCCACAGAACCTGGGAGAGGGCTTGCTTGTTGATTCAAACGTCACTTACTCTCTGGCCACGTTTGACGGGGAGACAGTCCTCAACATGACCAAGTCCTTCTACTACGGTTACAGGGCACCTTACGACTTCAAGTACGGCGTTCTGGTCTACCCTGTCAGGGCGCAAGGGGTTCAGGACTTCTACTTCCGGTTTCTGCTGACTTCACCTTCGGGCAAGGTGTACCACCTGAGCAGCTACGCGATCATGTCCAACTCCTTCGTCGAGCACATAAGCTACAACAACGGGGTCTCTCTCGGTACATGGACTAACGTCAAGCTGAGCAACGACCTGCCCGACGTGAACTTGGCCGCCTTTGGTCCAAGCGGTTTCACGATGGCAAACACAGGTCTGGTCTTCTTCTCTCAAAAGGGCAACTACACGTACACCGTGCAGCTCGTGGTGATCCCTCAGGCTGGGAAGACGGCCAGCGTCAAACTGTATCTCTCGGCGCCCTATCTTTTCATCATGGGCAGGGCGTACGGACCGCTTGGAAGCGACAACAAGGGAAGGAACCTTTGGTCTCAGTTCGTCTACGGATCCAGGATCTCCATAGAAGTGGGCTTGGTCGCCTCTGCCTTCACGGTCGTGCTGGGTACCTTCATCGGCCTGTTTTCGGCAGTGCAGGGAGGCTTGAGCGACGAGCTGTGGATGAGGGTTGCGGACGTGATATTGGTCATACCCTTCTTGCCGCTTGCCATAGTGCTCCTCTTCGTGATGACCCAGAATCCCTTGATCGCTCGCAGCTTGTACCTTTGGCTGATAGTGCTGTTCTCAGTGCTTTCATGGCCCGGACTGGCAAGAGTCATACGCTCTCAGGCGCTTTCCCTCAAGGAGAGGGGCTACGTTGAGGCGGCGCGGGCGCTGGGTGCGGGCAAGTATTACATAATGAACAAGCACCTACTGCCCAACATAATGGGCTTGGTTTACGCCAACTTGGCCTTGAGCGTGCCTGGCTTCATACTGACCGAGGCGTCGCTGGACTTCTTGTTCCCGAACGCTTCAGAGATACCCACCTGGGGGAGGATGATCTCCAAGGCGTATGATCACGCGGCATCCGCCACGATCTACGGCTTTGGATGGTGGTGGTTCCTGTTCCCGGGCTTGGCCATCGTCCTGCTTTCTTTGGCCTTTGTCCTGCTTGGCTACTCCCTTGACGAGATATTCAACCCCAGACTGAGGAAGAGGTAGATGAGGCGCGCGACAAAGACGGTGGCAGTCCTCGCGATCTTGGGGCTGGTTGCCTTTCTCGTGCTTGGGCCTCTGCGGCCGACGGGGATCGCCCCAGGCACGAAGGCCTCTTACGTCGAGTACGTCTCCTTTTCTGGACTCACGTGGGAAAGTCGCTTCAACTTGACCGTCTTGA
This sequence comes from Thermoproteati archaeon, assembly GCA_023256295.1. Classification (GTDB taxonomy): domain Archaea; phylum Thermoproteota; class Thermoprotei_A; order Marsarchaeales; family UBA168; genus UBA168. The sequence continues at coordinate 2,713 of JAGDXH010000025.1, read as the reverse complement.
AAGTCCAGGGACAAAACATCTACGTCCTTTACCAGCTGGTGGAGTCGAAGAACTCGACCCTGCGGACGCCGCAGAACTTCACCTACGTCACAGGGACGTTTGATCCAGCCGTCTCGTCGACCTATGCGCATGTGTTTCCCTTGGGTTTGCCCGTGTTTGCAACCGTTGGCCAGACATCCTCCGGCCACATGGTCGTTCAGATAAATGGGACGGCTTACGACGTCAGCTACGCGGAGCAGGGGACGTCCATGCGCTTCAACCTGACCTACGGCTCAGGTACAAGCGGACAAGTTGAACTGAACTTCTCTGGCAACTACACCAGGCAGGGAATACTCAGCTCCTGTACTGTGCTCTCAAGCGTCATGGGCCAGGAGATCGAGGAAAGGTGCGTGCTTGAGGGATATGAGGTTCAGACTTCCCTTCCTTCCTTGGTCCTCGGGTCTCTTCAGCTCAATAGCTTTATATGGTTCCATCTTGGCCTCTCGATGGGTGAAGACCTTGACCTTGCTTGACGTCTCAGATCTAACCATGTACTACAGCACGACTGCTGGAGATGTCAGGGCCATAGACGGGGTCAGCTTTGGGCTGGATACTGGCAAGACGCTGGGCATCGCCGGCGAGTCGGGCAGCGGCAAGACCAGCATAGCCATGACGCTTCTTAGGCTGCTTCCCTATAACGGCGTGCTCAAGAGAGGGAGCGTGAGGCTCAATGGCGTGGATCTGCTTGGACTTTCTGAAGATGAGATGAGGAAGGTCAGGTGGAAGCAGATCTCCCTGATACCTCAGGCCTCCATGAACTCCCTTGACCCCGTTTTCAAGGTCGGCGATCAGATCGCTGATGCCATCTTGGTACATGAGGACGTGAGCAGACAGGAGGCGC
>JAGDXH010000025.1:1006-1823 GCA_023256295.1 Thermoproteati archaeon | reverse complement strand
TGAGTTTTCAGGAGGTATGAAGCAGAGGGCGGCCATAGCCATGGCCCTGGCGCTGAGACCTCCTCTCGTCATAGCCGACGAACCCACAACGGCGCTGGACGTCATCGTTCAGGCGGAGATCTTGGAGCTACTGATGGATATAAAGAAGAAGTTCTCCATGTCGATGCTCATGATCACGCACGACCTGTCCATAATATCTGAGGTTGCGGACGACGTGCTGATCATGTATGCGGGCAAGGTGGTCGAAAAGGCCGACGTGTTCTCGCTTTACGGTAACCCGTTGCATCCTTACACGCTTGGGCTTCTCGGGGCTTTTCCTGACATAAGGGCCCACAGAAGGAGGCTCGTGTCCATACCTGGTTCCCCACCTGACCTCACGAACCTTCCCACGGGATGCAATTTTTACCCTCGTTGTCCCTACGCCAAGGACAGGTGCAAGGTGGAGGAGCCAGAGCTCAGGGAGGTTGAGCCCGGTCACTGGGTTGCCTGCCACTTCGCAGAGGAGATAGCCAAGGGCGAGGAGAGGGTCATCGGTGGCTCGGCAAAGGGCAGAAGCCGAGAGGAACTACCTTCCCTCAGTCAAGTCCGCCGCAGCTGAGCTCGTCATATGCGGTCTGCTTCTGTTGTCCGTTTTGTTGATGGCTTCTTCCCTTTTGCCCCTTTTCCTCACGGTTGGCTCGATTCTGACGGTTTCTTCGGCGCTGTTTTACCTCAATGATTACCGTTCCATCGTCTCTGACCTTGAATCCGTTGGTCATCACGACAGCTTTACTCGCTTCGGACTGACCTACGAGCTCAGGATACTGGGGCTGCTCCT
>JAGDXH010000025.1:0-996 GCA_023256295.1 Thermoproteati archaeon | reverse complement strand
TGCCTGCCACTTCGCAGAGGAGATAGCCGCCTCCAGAGGTAAGCAAGTTGTCTGAGGGAAGCGTTCAACACAGGGGAGGGGAGCAGCCTCTGATAAGCGTGAGGGACCTGAGGAAGTACTATGAGCCGAAGCTTGGGTTTGTCCAGAGCCTCAAGGGAGTGAAGAAGACCCTCAAGGCGGTGGACGGCGTATCCTTTGACGTCTACAAGGGCGAGGTGCTGGGGCTGGTCGGGGAATCGGGAAGCGGGAAGACCACAGTTGGCAGGACTCTTCTCAGGCTGGTTGAACCAACGTCTGGTCACGTGTACTACAAGGGGCGGGACATCTTTTCCTTGAGCGGTAGCGAGCTGTCAGACATAAGAGAAAGGATACAGATAATATTCCAGGATCCCTACGATTCCATAAACCCTCGTTTCAAGATAAGGGACGTGGTAGCAGAAGGACTAAGGGTCAACAAGGTTGCTAAGAGCGAGGAAGAGCTCATGCAGCGGGTCAACGACGCCCTGCTCAAGGTGAAGCTTTCACCTCCGGAGCAGTTCCTAGACCGCTATCCGCACGAGCTGTCTGGGGGCCAGCGTCAGAGGGTTGCCATAGCCCGTGCGCTTGCGTTGGGTCCAGACTTCATAGTCGCGGATGAGCCAGTCTCGATGCTCGACGTTTCCATAAGGGCGGAGGTGCTCAACGTCATGCTTGACCTAAAGGAGGAGTTGGGTCTTTCATTCCTCTTCATAACGCACGATCTTGCTCTGGCGAAGCACGTGTGCGACAGGATAGCCGTCATGTACCTTGGAAAGCTGGTTGAGCTGGCTGACTCGGAGGATCTGGTGGATCATCCCCTTCATCCATACACTCGTGCACTCATTGACGCAATCCCCGTTCCTGATCCAAAAGCTCCAAAGCTGAGGGTCTCGATCAGCGGAGAGATCCCTTCTCCTACCGACGTGCCCAAGGGTTGCTCTTTCAACCCTCGTTGTCCCTACGCCAAGGACAGGTGCA
>JAGDXH010000047.1:232-5525 GCA_023256295.1 Thermoproteati archaeon | reverse complement strand
CCACCCATGCTCAGTCCCAACAAGCCGATCCTCTTGGGGTCTGCAACCCCCTGCTCGATGGAGGCTTCACGCGCAAGATCGACGTCAGTCTCAGCTTGATCGAGGTCAAAGTCCTCGAATTCTCCTGAGCTGTCTCCGTGTCCCCTGAAATCAAACCTGACGACCGAGATGCCTCCCTGGCACAGGTGCCTGGCGATGCTGACGAACATCCTGCCACTCTCGACGTGAGAGCCAGTGAAGCCGTGCAGCATGAGGACGGTGGCATTTGGCCTCTGAGAAGCCCTCTGGAAGACGCCCACTATCCAGTCGTTTTCCTTGGACTTCTTGAAAGGCTCCTCCTCGCAGATCATGGGCAGGACGGGGGTCAGGATTTAGGCCTTTGTGCGGGTTCTCGCAAGGGACCCGATGTCGAACTCGAAGTAGCTGACCCTTTTTGATTCGACTGCATCTTTGACCCGGCGTTCCCTTTGTGAGAGGGAAGGCTTCCCAGCCTTGATCTCTATGAAAACTATGTCCACAGGTTCTCTTCCTTCGCCCGAAAGTCCTCTGAATGCCACGAAATCAACGGGAGAACCCAGATGGCGAAAGTCTCTCGGGTCGACGTGGAGTTTGGAAGAAAGGTAGACTGGTGCGAACTCCTCGCTGAGCTTCCCCACGAGCACGCTGGCTGACCTTTCCGTTGAGTCCATCCTGGCCTTCCTGATGGAGTCCTGCAACCGCAGCTGCATGCCACGCAGGGCCGACTCGTAGCGGATGACCAAGATCAGGATGAGTGCGACCAGGGCCAGGTCTGCAAAGAAGAAGGGATCTTGCCAAGTCAGCATGATGCCGCCGTTTGGCAATTATTAAGCTAAGTCATCATCTCCATTGGGCTTTTTGAAGGGGAAAGAGTTGCTGCCAAGGTTCCTCGAAAGACAGGCATCCCGCCATCTGCGCGGGAGAGAACCAAGACGTGGTGAGCTTGCGGGAGAAAACGCTACGTTGCTCCCAATCCTGCACGCGGCCTCAGGGGGTTGTCCTCATGCCGCCTGACGGTTTCCTGCTCCCTGCTTCTGCGATCGCACTGCTCAATAGGGACAGCTCTCAAGCTTGATTGGGGCCATCTTCTCGCAGTCCTCTTTGACGCGCTGGAAGTGTTCCTCCTTGTCCAGGTTCGGGATCTGGTACTCCTCGGAGTATATCCTTCTCACGAAGGATAGCACGTCGTCGCCGGTTATCTCCTGTGGGCACCAGAGCGGTATCGCGCCGAGCCTGAATCCCTCTTGCCAGCCGCACCTCACCGGTGGTTGGGCATACCTGACCTGCGCCAGAGGCGTGTATCCCATCTTTTCCCACCAGCAAGGCGAACAGGGATACTCGAGCTCCGCGTAGTAGAGCTTGGTCTTCCAGCCTCTTGAGTTCACATCCCTCCTGACCGCGTCGATGGTTGCCTTCAGCATGCGCTTGGCCAAGCCTTGGCCCCTTGCTTCCGGAGCTGTGATCAGGTACCAGCCGATTGCTCCCTCCCTGTAGGTCGCAAAGACGTGTACTGCAACCACGTGCTTCTCTCCGTTCGTCAGAAATGCTCCCAAGTGAGGGACGAAGTCGGTTTTCTGCAGGAATTCCTGCAGATACGCCATGAAGTCCGAGTTTGGAAGAGCCACGCAGGGTCTCCCTGAGAAGGCCTCGGAGTATAGCTTCAGCACTTGATCCAAGAGGTCAGCGTCCGTGAGTCCGACCTCTGCGTACTCGACCTCCATGAGATCGCTGCCGGGCGAAATTTAAGCCTGCGTCAGGTTTAATTGGCATCACATCTCCCCCGAGCATTGAAGACCGTTGAGGTCTTGACGCTTGGGGGTGCCACGGCTTGACCCAGGACAGCTCGGGGACCGTCAGGCTGTATGCCATAGGGCTGCTCTACACGACTGATCTGACAGCCTTGGGGGAAAGGAAGCTGGATCTCCTGAAACCCTACGAGGCCGTCTCGGAGCAGTCCAGAAAGGTCAGCGGTGTCAGGCTGTCCTATGCCCTACCCGTCAGCATGCGGAAGGACAGGCAGCCTTTGGCTGGGAGCTCCGCTCACAGGCAGACCAGCAACCTCTCGCTTCCCCTTGTGCTTCTGCTGAGCTCCGAGCTGAACAACTTCCCAGAGGAGCAGGTCATGAAGAGCATCTACGTGGAGGTCTCTGGGTTCAGCTTCGCGTGCAATCTGTTGCCGCGGGAAGTTCCCGTCGAGATCTTCGTCAGGATATTTGATAACGGCTCGGTTGCCGTGTTCCTGCTCATGCACGTGGATGCAAAGATGACCGTCCACCAGTCCATTGATCTGGTGAGGAGGAGCGACGGCTATGCACAAGGTCGTGGATCTGGTGCAGAAGGCGGAAGGCTAGAGAGCCCCTCTGGCTCCCTACCTCTGGAATCCAGTGAACTCGTCATCGGTCTGCTGGAGCTGCTGGGGATCAGGGAGAGAGTTTCTGCAAGATCTTGGAAGTCAGTGATAGTAGATCACTACGCCTACACCTACGTCCAGAGCAGTGGGCTCAGGAACGAGGAAGTATACGGGTTGGCAGACCTGGATTGGACGTTTGAAACTGCCGACGGCAAGACAGTCAGGAGGGTGCTCAACGCGGACGTCTCCATGCTGAGCGGCATAAAGAGCATCATAACGCACAACAACAACCTCGTGCTGTTTCAGGAGAACCCCCAGAGCTACGTCGAGGGGATAACCGGCTTTCCTCTCGAGGATGAAGAAGACGAACTCCTTTCTTACATGAAGGGGAAGTTCCTCGCAGACGAGTCCGAGTACACGCGGGCAACAGAGGCTGATCAAGCCACCTATGTGTGGGTATCGCCGGTCTTGGAATATATGGTCAACACCGAGCCCTTGAGGTTGCAGGTGGCTCTCTTGAGAGAGTACGAGGCCGAGGTCAGCACGTGGATCAATCGGCCCGAGGAAAGAAAGCTCTCTTCTCCGGAGCTCAAACGGGCCCTTGCGCTTGAGCTTGACTTCTTTTACACCATGCGCTTTGCCTCGATCACCGGTGTAAGGGCTGCGCTGGAAGTCGCTTACGAGGAGATGGGGATAGACGTGCTTGAGAAGGTCTTGAACGACAAGATGAGCTTGGTGGAATCCAGCAATCAGCTGGAGCACAACGAGCAGGTCGAGAAGTGGGACAGGTGGCTCACCTACGCGGCTACCATAATGATAGTGGTCAGCGTCACCAACGCCTTCATCTATTACTACAGGGTGACCCTCAACCCATTCTTGGCGGTCTTGATAATGCTGGTCGCGGGATCTCTCACCTTCGCTTCACTGCTTGAGATCTCTAGGCACTCTCTGGGAAGAGGCCCCAAGCACACCGTTTAGCTTGAGGGGAAAGCCGCGTGCAACAACATCAGCGCATGGTACTCATATCGGCGATGAGTGCTCTGCTCTACGGCGGCTGGGGATCCCTGCTTGACCTTGCCATGAGGAGCGGAGACAGCATCCCGCTGGTTGGGACATTGCTTTTCGGGATCGGTGCGGTCATCTCCCTGATCGGTTCGAGAGGCAGGGTGGAAAGACCCAACAAGATGATAGTGCTTGGGGCGGTCGCATTTTTCGTGGCAAACGCGGAACTCCTCTACGTCATGAGGCACACAGAGCTTGACTCGGCTTACGTGTTCGTACCGAGCTCCATGCTCGTCTTCTTCGGCCTGACCGCGCTGAGGTATAGACCGAGTACCTCTGCCAAGAAGAGAGCCACGGCGGCCGTGCTCCTTGCCGTGCTCGGGATGACCCTGGCCGAGATGAGTGGAGTGTCCGTTAACGCATGGATCCTGTTTGTGGGATTGACGCTGACTCTCGTTTACGGAGTAGCCAGCTATGCGGTCATAGCGCAGATGCTCTCCAAGCCGAGCGCCGAGGCCTTTTGGGCTTCTCTCATCCAGACGGTCCTTTTTGGCGCTTTCTTGCTGTTGATGCCTGCTTCACCCAGCCTTGAGCTGTCGCTTTACTCTCTCGGTGCTGGGATCCTTGTGGTCTTTGGCTTCCAGCTTGAGCTTGAAAGCGTGGCGATTGCCAACAGGTCTGCGTCAAGGTTCACCAACTTGAACCTGGTCAACGTGATAGCAAACATGGATTCTGTGGTCGTCATAGCTTTTTCCGTCCTTATAGGGACCGCGACGCTCAACGGGGTGCTGGGTTTGCTGCTGGTCTTCGTTTCCGTCAGCGTGCTCTATCCCAGCCAGAGCTAGCATCCCTTCCTTGCGGCATTGATGGCCCATGTGGCCCAACAGGTCAAGGCTCATAAGCCGTTCAAAGAGGGAGCTACCTTGCTTCATCTTCACTTTTCGCGCAACTCATGGGTACTAGCCCTCAGCGCGGCTGTTTGGAATATCGGTGGTGGTCTGGTGAATCCCTACACCTCCTTGTTCTTCTACGCGTTGGGTACTCCGGTTGAGCTGGTTGGGTTCTTGGCAGCGTTCAGCTCGCTAGCAACTGCCTTTGCCTACGCGGTGGGCGGGGTGATCGCAGACGCCTACGGCAGAAAACGGGTCATAGCGGTTTTCAGCGTCGTGGCGGCGGCGTCATCGTTCCTTTACGTCTTCGTCTTCTCTTGGCCGCTCCTCTTAGTCCCCATAACGGTGGGCGCGCTTTCTGGGATCTACTCGCCAGCCTTCAGCGCGACGATAAACGACTCGCTGGAACCTCCCATGAGGCCTCTCGGTTTTGCCTCCTTCACGCTGGTGACCACGACTCCCATGGTCCTTGCGCCCCCGCTGGGGGGTCTTCTCGTTGAGAGGTTCGGCACCCTGACTGGTTTGAAGATCGGCTTTTTTGTTTCCGGCTTGCTGGGACTTGTGGCTACGGTATGGAGGAGCAAGAAGTTGGAGGAGACCTACCGCGGTCCGGACCCCAGTGACAGGTGGAGCTTCAGCTCTGTCTTGGGCTCCTTTTCTGGTATCCTGAGGGCCTACAAGATGGCAGGCAGGGAGGCCAAGAAGTTGCTTCTTTACACTCTTCTGGCAAGCATCGCCACAGGTCTCTCCACAGTTTACGTTTCCATCTACGTCATAAGTTCGCTGAAGTTGTCCGCGGTCGACTACGGGGTGCTTGTCTCCCTCAGCGCCCTGGCAACTGTCTTCTTGATAATGCCGGCGGCCGGTCTGGTCAGGAGGCTGGGCCTGAAGAGAGCTGCCGTGCTCTCTGCGCTCTTCTCTCCGCTGAGCATGCTGTTCTTCGTGTCCGCCGTCGGTATGACGGACCTCTTGGCTTGGAGCGTGACGGGAGGGATAGGAGGCGCTCTTCTTTCTCCGTCGATTCAGTCCCTGC